>NZ_CP018800.1:1595833-1915000 GCF_002795825.1 Mariprofundus ferrinatatus
ATATCGAGAAGGATCAGATCGGGCGGTGAATCAGAGAAGCAGAGTTTCAGTGCCTGCTCTCCGTTGATCGCCACCTTGACCTTATATTCCGACCGCAAAATACCGCGTAACACATCAATATTCTCAGGGGTGTCATCAACAACCAGAATGGTTGCCTTCTCCTGCTCCGGCGCCATCACCGTTGCAGCGCTATCCGATTGGTCGCTCATGCCGACAATATATACACGAACCGTCAGCAGTTACACCCATTTGAACAACCTTAAGATGACATTTAACCGCAGGTTCATAGAGTTCACAGAATGCAGACGAATAACAGCCAACTCATCCAGACCGCACTTGCCGAAGATGCCGCCTTCAACGACCTGACAGGCATGGCCACTATCGCTGCGGATGCGGTTGGCAGCGCCCGTATCAGCGCCAAGGCATCGGGCACACTCTCGGGCATCACCCTTGCCGACGAGGTGTTTGCCACTGTTGATGCCGCAATCGGCCGCAACTGGCATCGCAATGATTCTGAGCAGGTGAATGCCGGGGATATTATCTGTGAACTCACCGGCCCGCTTCGCGCCCTGCTGGCTGCCGAACGCACGGCGCTCAACTTCCTGCAGCACCTCTCAGGCATTGCCACCGCCACCCGTGCTTTTGTCGAGGCGGTAAACGGCACCGGCTGCAAAGTGGCCGATACGCGCAAAACGACGCCGGGGCTGCGCCGGCTTGAAAAACAGGCAGTGCTTCACGGTGGCGGCATCAACCACCGCATTGACCTTGAGAGCGGCATGCTGATCAAGGAGAATCATATCGAGGCGTGCGGCTCGATCAGCAGTGCGATTCGCGCCTGCAGGGAAGAGAGCAGCGGCATCTGGGTCGAGGTTGAGTGCGAAACCATGGATGAGGTAGAGGAGGCGGTATCTGCCCTCCCGGACATTATCCTGCTCGACAACATGACTCCTGAAACCGTTGCTGTTGCCCGCACTCTCGTGCCCGCATCAATCATCCTCGAGGCCTCAGGCAACATCACCCTTGCCAACGCCCGCAGCTATGCCGAAACCGGCATCGACCGCATCGCCATCGGCGCCATTACCCACTCGGCCCCTGCGCTCGACCTCTCCATGCGCATTACCGGCAGACAGTCGTGAACGCTGTCCGCGAAAAGATTCTGGCAAGGCTTGATGCAAGTCCGGAACCGGTCTCCGGAGACATGCTTGCCAAAGAGCTGGGGCTGTCGCGCACCGGCATCTGGAAACATATCGAACAGCTTCGCAAGAGTGGTGCAGATATCGTGGCCCACTCGGGACAGGGGTATTCGCTTGCATCGGAAGTGTTCAGCAGCGGCGTGCTGGCTGGACGCTGTAACGGAAAGCGGATAGGCCGCCAGATCCTGGTACTCGACGAGACCGATTCAACCAACCGCGATGCCATGGCTGAGGCGGAAAAAGGGGCTGAAGAGGGACTGGTCATAATTTCACGGCGGCAGCGTGCCGGCAAAGGGCGCCTCGGGCGCCGCTGGCATACCGTGGCCGATTCGCTCGCATGCAGCGTACTGCTTCGCCCCGACCTGCCGCCGGAACAGGTGCCGCAACTCTCGCTGCTCACCTCGGTTGCCCTGCATGACGGACTGGGTGATTTCGCGCAGGATCTTCGCATCAAGTGGCCGAACGACATTCTTCATCGCAATGCCAAACTGGCCGGTATTCTCACCGAGATGCGCGCCGAACCGGGGCGCGTTCATTCGGTCGTGCTCGGCTTCGGCATCAACCTCGGGGCCCCCGTCGAGGGGTGGCCCTCCGACATCACCCAGAGAGCCACCGACCTCTTCACCATATCCGGCAGCAGAGCATCGCGGCTCGATGTCGCTGCTGCAGTGATCAATGCGCTGGACTACTGGTACGACATCTATCTGGAGCAGGGTTTTGCCCCCGTTCATGCCGCCTGGTGGCGAGCGCATGCCGCATCAGGACAGAAGGTGCGCGTCCACAACGGCAAAGATTACATCGATGGCATCGCCACGGCGCTGGATCAGGATGGCGCCCTGCTGCTGAAGACAATCCGCGGCACAGAGCGCATCATTGCGGGCGACCTGGAGTTAAGATGAGCAAATATCCACCAGACAGACAGCGGCTGCTTGTTGCTGACATCGGCAATACTCAGATGGTGTTCGGCCTCTATGAGGGTCAGGAGCTGCTCACCCACTGGCGTCTTTCCAGCCAGCGGCAGATGACACCCGATGAACTTGCCTGGCAGCTGCATGGCATGTTCGAGCAGTCCGGTCAGGCTGCCAGCGATATTGACGGCATTCTGGTCGCAAGTGTGGTCCCCCACCTGGATGGCACGCTTAAGGTGGCCTGCCAGCGCACCTTCGCCAGGAGCCCTGCTTTTGTCGGTTCATCCGAGGTCAGAACGGGGATGGCGGTCGACTATAAAAACCCGCGCGAGGTGGGTGCCGATCGCATCGTCAATGCGATTGCGGCAAGGGAATCGTTCGGTGCGCCGGTAATCGTACTCGACTGCGGTACCGCCACCACCTTCGATATCGTTTCACCCTCCGGCCACTATGCAGGCGGCCTTATCCTGCCGGGCATTGAGATTTCACTGAAAGCGCTTTGCGAACGTGCGGCCAAACTGCCCGAGGTATCCGTAAGCAAAAGCAAAGCCCTGATTGCCCGCGATACCGCCAGCAGCATGCAGGCAGGCAGCTACTGGGGAGCGGTGGAAAGTTATGCCGGCATCAT
This sequence comes from Mariprofundus ferrinatatus, assembly GCF_002795825.1. Classification (NCBI taxonomy): domain Bacteria; kingdom Pseudomonadati; phylum Pseudomonadota; class Candidatius Mariprofundia; order Mariprofundales; family Mariprofundaceae; genus Mariprofundus; species Mariprofundus ferrinatatus. The sequence continues at coordinate 1,598,563 of NZ_CP018800.1, forward strand.
CAGAAGGCTTCGCGAAGAGCCCGGTTACGGGGATGCTCCGATTGTAGCGACGGGCGGACTGATAACGCTGCTTAAAGAGGATCTTCCTGAGATCAACCATATTGACCCGTACCTGACCCTTGCAGGGCTGCAGCTGCTCGGCGCACGTCACTTTTCAGTGGGTTAACAGAGGGATGGCGAAATCGATATTTGTCTGCCAAAGCTGCGGTGCAGAACATCGCAAATGGATAGGCCAGTGCCCCGATTGCGGCGACTGGAACAGCATCAGTGAGCAGGTGATAGAGGCCGGCCTGAAACGAACCGGCGGTAAAGGCAAAGCACTTGCCACATCACCGATCACCAGCATCAACCGCGAATCGAACCCGCGTCGCTCCTCACGCATTGAAGAGCTGGACCGGGTTCTGGGGGGCGGAATTGTGCCGGGTTCCGCCGTCCTGATCGGAGGTGACCCGGGCATCGGAAAATCGACCCTGCTGCTGCAGGCAGCGGCCAGACTGGCGGCTCATGGCAACAGACCGGTACTCTATATTACCGGCGAGGAGTCGATCACGCAGGTGCACCTGCGCGGCGAACGTATCGAATCGATGCATGAGAACCTGCTGCTGGTTTCCGCATGCGAACTGGAATCGATGCTGGCGACTATCGGTGAAGTCAAACCGGAAACGGTGATCGTCGACTCCATCCAGACCACGGTAAGCAATCGCCTGAGCAGTGCGCCCGGCACGGTTTCACAGGTGCGCGACTGTGCTGCAGCCCTGATCCAGAATGCCAAACAGACAGGCCATGCCCTGATCCTGGTCGGACATGTGACCAAGGAGGGGGCGCTGGCGGGCCCGCGCGTGCTCGAGCACATGGTGGATGCGGTGATCTATTTCGAAGGGGATCGCGGCCACGCCCATAGAATTCTGAGAACGGTTAAAAACCGTTTTGGTCCGGCAGGCGAGATCGGCGTTTTTGAAATGACCGACCGCGGCCTGATCGGCATCCGCGACGCCTCGCGCCTTTTTCTTGCCGAACGCAGCACCGACACCCCCGGCTCCGTCGTGCTTGCCTGCATGGAGGGAACACGCCCATTGCTGGTGGAGGTGCAGGCACTGGTTGCGCCAACGGTCTACTCCACACCAAAGCGCTCAGCGGTCGGCCTCGATACAGGCCGTGTCGCCATGCTCACTGCCGTGCTGGAGCGGCGCATCGGGATACCGCTCTCGCAGCACGATGTTTACGTCAACATTGCCGGCGGCGCCCGCATTGCCGAGCCTGCTGCCGATCTTGCCGTGCTGCTGGCCATGGTCTCTGCATTTCAGGAGCGGCCTGTGGCTGATGATGTGGCGCTGTTCGGCGAAGTCGGCCTGACTGGTGAGGTTCGCCCGGTCGGGCAGCCGGAGTCTCGGGCAAGGGAGGCGGCAAACCTGGGCTTCACGCATCTGCTGCTGCCCGGGGAAAATCACCAGAGGGTGCAGAAGGCAAATATCATTGCTAACATGCGCGGCGAAAGCGGTTCCCCACTCCGGCTGTCAGCGGTCAGACACCTGTCTGACGCAGTACAGAAACTGTTGACCTGAAAGGATTTCGGGTGCGGATTAATAGAGGACAACATTGAATTTTGTTGATTATATTCTGATTGCAATTGTCGGCCTCTCGATGGTCCTGTCGCTTTGGCGCGGATTTGTTCGCGAAGTGATCTCTCTGATCGGGCTTGTCCTGGCATTTCTGGCCGCCAGCCGCCTCTCCGGCCAGACCGGAGATTTCCTCGGTCAGTGGATCGGCAATGCAACCGTCGCAGACATTGCCGGCTTCGCCCTCGTTTTTATTATTGTTATGATTCTGGTCGGACTGATCGGCGCGATTATCCGCCGGCTGGTTGATCTGGCTGCACTCACCGCAACAGACCGTACGCTCGGAATCTTTTTCGGTGCCGCCCGCGGCATGCTGCTGATCGCGCTCGCATTTCTGGTCTACACATCCTACAGCAAGCCCGATGCGCCCTGGCTGAAACAGAGCATGCTCAGCCCCTACGCCATTGAACTGGGTGAAATGCTCGGTGGCGTGATCCCTGAAGGTTACCCTTTCTCGAGACAGGGAGCAGCGAAAAAAGCAGCTCCGCAGAACAGCAGCGCCCGTCTGACGGATGTTGCAATTCCGGTTAAAGACAAGGAAGCTTTGAAAGCCATTCTGGAAAACAGTACACAATGAGGCATCTATGAGCGTTGAATGCGACAAGAACGATCATTTCCACGACGAGTGCGGTGTATTCGGCGTGTTCGATCACCCCGAGGCGGCCAACCTTACCTACCTCGGTCTCTACTCGCAGCAGCACCGCGGCCAGGAGTCTGCCGGCATGGTCTGCACCGACGGCCACAGCTTCCACACCCATCGCGGCATGGGGCTTGTTGCTGACATCTTCCACAAATCCGAGATCAAGGAACTTAAGGGCAGACATGGTATCGGCCATGTGCGCTACTCCACTTCCGGTGACTCAGGCCTGCGCAACTGTCAGCCCTTCTCATATGAATATGCCCATGGCGGCATCGCCATGTGCCATAACGGCAACATCGTCAATGCCCCTGATCTGCGCAAAGAGCTTGAGAAAAACGGCTCGATCTTCCAGTCCACCTCTGATACCGAGGTGCTGATTCACCTGGTAGCGCGCAGTCAGGCAGCCACCATGCCTGAACGCCTGATCGAAGCAGTCAGGCAGCTGGCCGGCGGCTTCTCGCTGCTGGTGCTGGTGGAGAAACGACTGGTAGGCGTTCGCGACCGTGACGGCATCCGCCCACTGGTGCTCGGCAAACTGGACGACTCCTGGGTGCTGGCATCGGAGACCTGTGCATTCGACCTGATCGGCGCCAAATATGTGCGCGATATTGAACCGGGCGAGATGGTTGTTATTGAGGATACCGGCCTGACAAGCTACCGGCCATTTGGCCCATGCAAGCCGCACTTCTGTGTCTTCGAATATGTCTATTTTGCTCGCCCTGACTCCACGCTTGAGGGCATCAATGTCTACAAGGCAAGGTATAAAATCGGCATGGAACTGGCGAAAGAGTCACCCGCCGAGGCAGATATCGTTGTTCCCGTTCCTGACTCCGGTGTTCCGCCTGCTATGGGCTTCGCTGAAGCTTCCGGCATCCCCTTCCAGATGGGGCTGATCCGCAACCACTATGTCGGCCGCACGTTTATCGAACCCAAACAGTCGATCCGCAACTTTGGCGTAAAACTGAAGCTGAACCCCAACCGCGAACTTATCGCCGGCAAACGCGTGGTTCTGGTGGATGACTCTATTGTTCGCGGCACGACCAGCCGAAAGATTGTCGAGATGGTACGCGCCGCAGGTGCTGCTGAAATTCACATGCGCATCTCCAGCCCGCCGACCAAATACTCCTGCTTCTACGGCGTCGACACACCGGATGCCGATGAACTGATGGCCAACAAAATGGATCTGGAAGAGATGCGCAAGGCGATCGGCGCCGACTCGCTCGCCTTTGTCAGCTTCGAAGGCATGTACAATGCAGTTGGCAAGCCCCGTGAGGCACACTGCGATGCCTGCTTCTCGGGTGACTATCCCGTACCGATTGAGGGGCCACGCTCACCACAGCTTTCACTGTTGAAGATTCATAACAAGAAGCAATGAGTTCACGACCAACGGTCGTACTGATTCATGGCCTGTTTGGTTTCAGAAAACTCCTCTGGTCAGAATATTTTCAGGGCGTACGCCCGCTGCTTGAAAGCATGGGGATGCGCGTCATCGCACCACGACTGCCATGGGCGGGAAGCGTTGAGGCACGTGGCAACTCTCTTGCCCGCCAACTGCAACAGGAAGCGGGAGCACTGCACCTGGTTGCCCACTCCATGGGCGGAATTGATGCCCGTTTCTGGATAAGCCGGCTTGGTGGCGGTGAGAAAGTGGCAAGCCTGACAACGCTGGCTTCGCCTCACCACGGCTCCTCTGCTGCAGACCACATCTGCCGCCATATATCCCCGTTTCGAATCTTTGCCGGCATCCGCTGCCTGACTATGAAAAAGATGGCGCATTTCAACAGCACCACTCCCGATCAGCCGCATATCATCTATCGCAGCTACACTGCAAAGCGGCCGCTGCATGAGCAACCGTGGATAGTCCGCCGTTATGGCCGCTGTATTCAGCAGCATGAGGGTGACAACGACAGTCAGGTTTCCGTTACTTCGGGACAGTGGGGAGATCATATCGCCACACTCCCCTGCGACCATTTTGAACTGATCCGGCGCAACTTCTGGTTCAACCCCTTCAGAAAGCGGACGCCATTCGATATGCTCCCTGTATATCGCGATATCGGCGAATGGATCAAAGCGGAGAGCGCTGCAAAGAAGGAGAGAGCATGTTTGTAACCATGAATCGCTTCACAATCGATCCCGAACACTGGCCAGCCTTTGAGGCGCGTTTCAGGGAGCGCGCGGGCCTTGTCGATGGCGAACCGGGATTTATCCGTAACGCTGTATTAAGGCCAGAATCTGATACGACAAATCAGCATGTGGTGATGACCATGTGGGAGTCCCGCTCAGCCTTTGAAGCATGGACCAGGTCGGAGGCCTTCCGCAAAGCACATGAAAAGGCCGGGCAGACACCGCCAGCATGGTTTATCGCCCCCTCGAAACTGGAGATGTTTGAATCGGTAACAGACTCAGGCGGTTAATTCAGCGGCTTAATCACTATCCGGCTCCAGATAGATATAGGTGAAGCCGAGTGTTGCTCCGACCCCCTTGTTCCGGACTCTGATCGGCTGCAGGGAAACAGTTCCGTCATCCTTCTCAATCGGGGCGATATCCCCAACCGTTGCACCGAAGGTGGTAACGCTGCCTCTGGCACCGGAATATTTTCCTGCCAGCTGGTTCGTGTTCTGTTTGAAATGATCGGCAAGAACCGAATAAACCAGAACCGAACCTTTCTTGAAAGTAACATCAAGACCAAAACCGATTCCGGTTTCTCCCTTATATCGCTCGACAGCCCCTTCTGAGGTCGACTTGAATTCACAACGGATATCCCTGGTTGAATGAATCAGCAGATTGATTCCGGTGTGAGGCAGGATGGTACAGGTCAGCGTTCCGACCTGTTTAGAGGGGGCATCGGGATGCGCCGCCAGTGCAGGGGATGAGAGTATCATCAAGCTGGTCAGCAAAACAGCAGACAACGGATTCATGGTGACCTCCAGTTGCGGCAAAAGGCAGCACCGCAGCAGATTCATTATAGCAGCATGCCACCCTGGCCGCTACAGCGCCCCGGATTCCGCCATCCTCCGGTACACCGCCTCGGCCATAAGCCGATAGCCCTCAGCGTTGGGATGAATTGCATCGGATTTCAGTGATCTGGATGATAGCAGCTCTGCCAGAATGGAATCTTCAAGCGGAAGGTGCATCTCTTCAGAAATCGCGCTGTAAAACTCTGGAACAGAAAGCAGGATGCCCGGTTCCGGCACAGCTATCAGCAATACCGGAATACCGCGCTGCCGTGCCTCTTCAATCATACTGCGCAGATTGGCCGATGCCTGCGCTTTCCCCTTTTTCCTGATCAGGTCATTGCCGCCGTGGCAGAGAATCAGCAGCTCCGGACGCAGATCATCAAGCACGCCGGGCAAGCGCTTGAGCCCATCCTCAGTCACCTCGCCCGGCACACCTGCATTGACAACCCTGTGGCCGGTCAGGTTCCCAAGAATCGCCGGATAGGCCTCGTCCCGCCTTGCACCCGTTCCGTAGGTAAGACTATCACCGAATGCCAGAATCACCGCTCCGGGGGACAGCTTTGGCAACTCCGGCTGCGAGGAACAGGAGAGCAACAGCAGTGATGCCAACAGGCCATACAGAGTTCGCTGAATCAATAACGCCATAAGGTAATGATAGCCGCTCCTGACTCAGCTAGCACCCTTCTCTGTTTCCTGGCAATGGCGGGCTACTCGGAGGTTTTCTCCTGCTGTTCCTGAACCGGTGCCATATCCGTCACGCTACTACTGGCAGGCTCATCCGAAAGGGTCGCGGCCTCTTCTGCTACCGCAACCTCCGGCTTCGTCTGTGGTTCTGAAGCCACTTCTGATTCCGGGCTAACCTGCAACGTCGAAACGGACGCTTCCGGCGTGGCTTGCGATGCTTCAACGGCAGCTGCTTTTACCTCAGACTCCTCTGCTGCAACATCTTGCGCCACGCTTGCCGCTGCCGGCACTACAAACAGGCTCTGGTATGCCCACCCTTCCCGACCATCAGCCAGACGGATGTTATGCCATCCCCATTTGGCCTCCAGTTCGGTAACCACATCCCCTTTTTTCAACTGGGTGATCACATCCGCCCCTCCGCTCGGGCCACTTCTGACATTGCCGAACGAAAGCACCACCGTGAGCTTTTTAGCCTGGACTGCTGCGACTACCGGCTCCTCAGCTCTCGCCTTCTCCTCTGCCGGAGGTGCAGCAGATACCGCTTCTGCTTGGCTGGCTTCCGGAGTATCTGCCAACCTCTTTTCAGCCCTTGGGGGCTGCTCTCCCGCCAGCCAAAGAACGCCTGCCAATACGCCTGCCACCACAATCGCAGCGACTGCCTGAATGGCCTTGGAACCTCCCCTGCCAGAGGCTCTGTTTTCGTTCAGCTCTTCGATATTATACACATTGAAGCGACTTTCCCGTGAGGGCTCTTCATTGACGGCCACGGCAGCCTCATCATGGACTTTATGCAGCTTATCCAGAAAGTCATCCAGCCGCTGCTGTTGCCCCTCATCCTCATCCCCGGCGACCAGCTCCTGCTTCTCTCTCGAAATGAATTCATCAAGACGAGTGTTCAGATGCCTCTTAGATTCCTCTTCCATACCATCACCGTTGTCAGCCATCGGTCTCTTTTCTGCACTCATGCCACTACCTCACAGCAAAATTCAGTGCAGAGCCTATGCGGGGCCAAATCACATTTCTGTGACCTGCCCCATGTTGTAAATTCTTACTGTCGTGTCTGGAAACAGGGCTTTAACGCAACGTTTGCTGCCCCGGATCAGGATAGCGCTGCGACCATTCGTAGCTGTCCTCGCTCACTGCAGACCAGTAGAGATCACCCGAATACCGCCAGCCATCAAGAACAATGCCTGTTTCGAAAGCCGCCCCTTTGGCGCTCACCACCACCGAGTTATGTTCACGCAGATCACTGCCCAGATTGGCTACCGCGTAGAAGAAATCAAAACGGGTCGAGTTCAGGCTTAGTAACTTTTTCAGCAGGTCATCGGCCCACTGGTAGCAGAGGCCACGCTCCCTGAAGCCGAAATTAACCAGCAGATTATGCATGCGCGGCGGGCCGAAAATTTCATACTTTTCGGCCAGTTCAAGGGAGTAGTGAACCGCTGTGCGTGCAACAATAACTGCAGCCTGTCGATCTATGGCGCGATCCAGCAACAGAAGATCAGCGGTCAACGCATCGATCTTCTGCTGTTCCGCACCCTGTGAAACCGGCTTATGAGCAGAGCAACCGGCAAGTGTAAAGGCAAGCAAAACCACTGCTATGGTGAACACCCTGTTCAACTGAAACACCCTCCTGATTCGGTGACCATGCCGCAATACTAGCAGATTCTGCGGCTAAGCTTACCGGTGGAGTAAGAACCTGATTTTGGCTATGCTTCGCAGCGATTTCAGAGAGAGGCAAAAGTATGGAAATTGACGTAAGAAAAGTAGCGATGCTTTCACGCATTCGCCTGACCGATGACGAGGCCGCCGAGCTCGGTCCGCAGCTGACCAGTATTATTGGCTATGTGGAGCACCTGAGCGGCGTCGATACCGATGGCATCGAGCCGACCGCACACCCCCACGATGTCGCCATACCGCAGCGCGCAGATGTTGTAACCAACAGCAACCGCCGTGATGAACTGCAGGCCCCTGCTCCTAAAACCGAATCAGGACTTTATGTTGTCCCAAAGGTGATCGAATAATGCCATTTACCTCCCTTTCCGAACTGAAAACGAAGCTTGATAGCGGCGAAACGACTGCTGTTGATCTGGCCAAACTTTACCTTGGCCGCATTGATACCTATAACGAAACGCTCAATGCCTTTGTCGATATCGATGCCAAGCATGTACTTGAACAGGCCGAGGCCTCTGATGCCTACCGCACCAAACATGGCCCCCGTCCACTGGAAGGGCTGCCGATTGCCATCAAGGATATCTTCTGTACACAGGACGGGCCTACCCAGTGCTGCTCAAACATTCTGCGCGGTTACCATGCCCCCTACGATGCACATGTAATCACCAGGCTGAAAGCGGCCGGTGCCGTGCTGGTCGGCAAGACCAATATGGATGAATTTGCCATGGGCTCATCCACTGAAACCTCCGCCTTCGGCATCTGTCGCAATCCCTGGGATACCGACCGTATTCCGGGCGGCTCATCAGGCGGCTCCGCTGCAGCTGTAGCCGCGGGCCTTGCCCCGGCAGCGCTTGGCACAGATACCGGTGGTTCAATCCGCCAGCCCGCCTCTATCTGCGGCATTACAGGACTTAAACCAACCTACGGCCGCGTCTCCCGCCGCGGCATCATCGCCTTCGCCTCTTCCCTTGATCAGGCAGGGCCAATGACGCGCACAGTAAAAGACTCCGCCATGATCACAGCAGCGATCTCCGGCCACGATTCGATGGACTCCACCTCGGTTACCGATGCTCCAAGTGTCGACTGGCTGGGCGCCTGCGACAAAACAGATATGAAGGGAATAAAGATCGGTAAGCCTAAAGAGTATTTTATCGATGGTATGGATGCGGATGTTCGCGCCTCAATCGAAGCTGCACTGGCCAAGTGTGAAGAGCTCGGTGCCGAGATTATCGACATCTCGCTTCCGCATACCGAAGCGGCTGTGGCAGCTTACTATGTCATCGCACCTAGTGAGGCATCGGCCAACCTGTCTCGTTACGATGGTGTTCGATTTGGCCATCGCTGCAAGGATCCTGAGGATCTGCTCGACATGTACACCCGCAGCCGCGATGAAGGTTTCGGCTCTGAGGTCAAACGACGCATTCTTACCGGCACCTTTGCACTCTCATCCGGTTATTATGACGCCTACTACATCAAGGCGCAGCGCGTGCGCACGCTGATCCGTCAGGATTTCATCAACGCCTTTGAAAAGGTTGATCTGATTGCCACACCGACCAGCCCGATCACCGCCTTCAAGCTGGGCGAAAAGACGGATGACCCGCTGACCATGTACCTCGCCGATATCTTTACTATTGCCGTCAATCTGGCGGGGCTGCCGGGGCTCTCGCAGCCGTGTGGCTTTGTTGACGGGCTTCCTGTCGGGTTGCAGTGGATTGCACCGGCATGGCGCGAGGATCTGATTCTCGGGGCTGCATCGGCATATGAAGGTGCCACCGACTGGCTCAGGGTCCCGGCAGGTTTTGGAGGTGAAGCATGAGTTGGGAAGTTGTTATCGGACTCGAGGTTCACGTTCAGGTCAACACCAAGACCAAGCTCTTCTGCGGATGCTCCACCGAATTCGGTGCCGACCCCAACACTCAGACCTGCCCGGTCTGTCTCGGCATGCCGGGGCAGCTGCCGGTTCTGAATATGGAGGCGGCTACCAAGTCGGTCCTGACCGGGCTTGCGATTAATGCCCGCATCAATCTTGAGTCGAAATTCGATCGCAAAAACTATTTCTATCCGGATCTTCCGAAGGGCTACCAGATTTCGCAGTTCCCGCTGCCGATCGTCGAGCACGGCTATCTTGATATCCCGGTCAAGGATGGCGAGAAACGTATCGGCATCACCCGCATCCACATGGAAGAGGATGCCGGAAAATCCATGCACGAAGGGCTGGACGGGGTTTCTCACATCGACCTCAACCGCTCCGGCGTGCCGCTGATGGAGATTGTATCAGAACCTGATATGCGCTCTGCGGATGAAGCGATCGCCTACCTTAAACAACTGCATCAGCTGGTCTGCTTCCTTGATGTCTCTGATGCCAATATGGAGAAGGGGCAGTTCCGCTGTGACGCAAATGTATCAGTCCGCCGCCCGGGTGAACCGCTCGGTACTCGTGCCGAACTGAAAAACCTCAACTCTTTCCGCTTTATCAAACAGGCGATCGAGTATGAAGTGAATCGCCAGATCGAACTGATCGAAGATGGTGGTAAAGTGGTGCAGGAGACCCGCCTCTTCGATCCGAACAAGGGCGAATCACGCTCCATGCGTGGCAAGGAGGAGGCGCACGACTACCGCTACTTCCCCGAGCCTGATCTGCCGCCGCTGCGTATTTCTCAGGCAGAGGTCGATGCGATCCGCGCCGGCATGCCTGAGCTTCCAGGGCAGCTGCGCAACCGTTTCGAAACAGAATACGGCCTCTCCTCCTACGACGCCGATGTGCTGACCCAGACACGCGAACTGGCCTCATGGTATGAATCACTGGTTGCAGCCCACCCGGCCGATCCGAAACGCTGTGCCAACTGGATGGCCAATGAGCTGCTCGGACGCCTGAAAGAGGCGGGTAAGGAGATCACCGAGTCGCCGGTATCTCCAAGCCGTCTGGCTGGCCTTCTGGAGCGTATCGCCGACAACACCATTAACGGAAAAACTGCTAAAGATGTACTCGATGCCATGATGGCCTCAAAGGACTCCGCTGATGAGATCATCGAAGCCAAGGGGCTTAAGCAGGTGACCGATACCGGTGCAATCGACACGATCATCAAAGAGATCATGGATGCCAATCCGGATCAGGTGGCCGGTTATCGCGCCGGCAAGGATAAGCTGCTCGGCTTCTTTGTCGGTCAGGTGATGAAGGCTTCTCGTGGCAAGGCCAATCCGGGAGTGGTCAATCAGCGTCTGATAGAACTGCTTCAAGGCTGATTCGTTTAGTGACCAGGAAAGTGCGCAGGATAGCTATAGCCGGCGCACTTCTGCTTGTCGTTACGATTACGCTGCTTATCCGGCTCAATATTGAGAGCATCAACGGCCATGTGCAGCGCGAAATGGAGAGCTATAGTGATGCCGGCCTGCAAGCAGAAAAGGCTTCGCTCTCTTTTCTGCATGGTATCGGACTGAGACTGGATCAGGTGACGCTTAAGCAGGAGCACTACAGGGTTAATGCCGGTCACATGAATATCGGCATCCGCTTGCTGCCGCTGCTGCTCGGGAAGATCGAGGTCGATACTCTGGATATCCACGATGCCGTGATTCAAGTACAACCGAGAGCGCTGCAACCGACTTCCACTGCGGTCTCTTCGCTGCCATTTGAACGCATCAACCTGGTTCGATGCCAGATTCGCACCTTTGATGACGAAGACCTGCTGAACAATCTGCATCTGGAGCTGAGAAACATTGGTGCCAACAGGGAAACCTTGTGGGAACTGCAGGCCAAACAGGACGGCCACTCGGTTGGTGGGCATGGACGGCTGAACTTCTACAACGGCGAGATTTCAACTGGTTTCGGCAAACTTAAATTCGATCGCGTGCCGGCCACCCGGCTGCGCACAGTCACGCCAAAGTCGGTCTTCGCCTGGTTTGAAGGGTCTCCGGGGAAAATCAGCGGCTCACTGACACTCGACATTACCCGCAACCAGACATGGGCGGTTTTCGGTGAATTGACCCTTCTGGAGGAGAGCGGCGACCCCCCGCTAAGACTGCGCGGCAAGCTTGAGCATCCCGAAGCAGGCGTACTGATCTGGCACGACAGCTTCATCCATTTCAATGAGACTGCGGTGATCGCGATCAATGGCGAGTGCCGGAAGGATGCGTGCGAAACGGGTCTCGATGCCAACAACATCGAACTGGAAACATGGTTCCCGCTTGTGCCGGAATCTGTCTCCTTCCACCAACAGATCAGCGGCCTGACCGATATCAATGCCTTCGTTCAGTGGAGTGCTCAGGGGTGGGACAGCAGCGCAGCCTTCCGACTGAAAGATGCCTCGTTCCTGCACAAAGAGCAGCAGTACCCGCTACCGGAGATTGAGATGCAAACCGCTGAGTTGCGGGGCGACAGCAAAAGCTGGCTGGCCAGAGTACTTCTCACTTCGCCAAAGGCTAAAGGGGAGCTTTCGATTGAAAGCATGCAGCTACAATCCGGGAAAAAGGAGATGCGTATTCAGGCAAGTGATGTCGAAGCGCCGCTCTGGGAGCCACTTGCCAACCTTCTGCTCAGTTCGCTGGAGATCGAGCCGCAACTTGATGCCAAAGGCATGATGAATGGAAGCATTGAACTGCAGCAGCATATCAGCGGCAAAATCCTGAGAATGGATCTTGATGCGAAACAGGCATCCCTCTCTTATCCATCTCTGTTCGACAAACCCGCCAATATCGATGCTGCCTGCAATGTGGAGTTGAGGTGGCCGAAGGTTGAAAATATTCCGGACGTCATCACGCTGAGAGAGTGCACTCTGGACAACTCATCACTGCAGGTGGCGCGATGGTTGAACACAAAGAATCACAAAATCGAAGTTGAGGGGCTTCACCTCCATTTCGATCAGCTGCACAACCATGCTGTGTTGTTACCCGGCGGACTGAGCGAATACCGTGGCGACGTCGAAGGCAGTGGCAAAACTGCCTGGAGTAAGGGTTCAGAGAAAGATATCAACTGGTTCGACCAGATGAGCGGAAACTTGAAGCTGAATGCGTTCGGAACACCCGAGTGGCACTACAGTGGCTCAGTCACAGCCACAAACGGGCTGTTGAAATCATCACAACTGCTACTCAAAGGAACTTATGGAGAGTCAGAACTGCAGGGCGAGGTGAACTTCGCCAGAAATGCCGGCGATGTCGATGTCCTAGATGCATCGCTCGATTTCAACGCGCTTCCGCCTCTTCCCTCTTTTCTCGACGGGTTGAACATCCGCGGCCGTATCCACAAAGGCGAAGTTGCTCTGCTGGGCAACCGTATCCGCGCCATACACGGCTACTACCGCGTCCACAAAGGTAGTATTGCACTGGAGAATGTTCAGGGTTCGCTTGCCAACGGTCATCTTATCTCATCCAAACTGGAGATCATCCCGGCATCGGGAAGTTATGGTATTGCTGGCGTGGTTCGCCTGAAAGCTATCCAAATAGAGCAACTGGGTGGTGTGAAACCACTGCTGCAGGCCGATTTGAAAGGAAGGCTTCATGCCAACATCGAACTGCATGGGAAACTGCCCGAGTTAAATGCGCAAAGCTGGCTGCAGAGCAACGGTGATATCCTGATCTATAGCGGAGAATGGAACAGGCAGAGCGAAGCCGACACACTGAGCGAGCATCTCGGCATTAAAAAGCCCGAACGAATCTCGCACGCATTCAAGCAATTCGGCTTCCGCTTCCGCATCAATGAACATCAGACAGAGATCAGCAACCTGATGCTCGATTACAATGGCGTCAGGCTTCTCGGCAAAGCGGAAATCGCCATGGATGGCGCTACATCCGGCGCAGTGCAGAGCAAAGATAAGGCGAAAACCTACTCACTCGGAGGCAACTGGCCGCTACTTTCGTGGCAGCTGCTGCAGTAAGGCAACGGGCTCGCGAAGCCACTTGAGCATTCCCGTTTCCGTGGCATCATTAAGGGTATTATGAGAAGACTTTCCAATCGCGTTCAACAGGTTAAACCATCCGCCACACTGGCGATCACAGCCAAGGCTGCAGAAATGAGGGCTGCCGGAAAAAGTGTGATTTCACTCTCCGTTGGCGAACCCGATTTCGAAACGCCGAAGGCTGCCCGTGAAGCAGGCATAGCGGCGATCAACTCCGGATTCACACGCTACACTGCAGTGGCGGGCATCCCTGAATTGCGCAAGGCAGTTGCCGAAAAGTTCAAGCGGGACAACGATCTCGACTACTCACCTGAAGATATTATGGTCTCCACCGGCGGCAAACAGTGTATCTTCAACCTGCTGATGGCGGTGATGAACCCCGGTGACCGTGCCATTATTCCCGCCCCCTACTGGGTCTCTTATCCGGATATGGTGAAACTGGCAGAGGGAACTCCGGTAATCGTCAACACGACAGCGGAGAACAGCTTCAAGATAACCGGAGCGCAGCTGGAAGAGGTGCTCTGCGAGAATAGCAAAGTACTCTTCCTGAACTCCCCCTCTAACCCGACAGGCATGGCCTATACGGCGGAAGAGCTGGCCGATATCGGCAGGGTCGTTCGTAAATATCCCGACCTGATTGTTGCGACTGACGACATGTATGAAAAGATCCTTTTTGATGGCAAGAAGTTCGCCACGTTTGCGCAGGTCAACCCGGACCTGAAGGATCAGACTGTCACTCTCAATGGTGTATCCAAGGCCTACTGCATGACCGGCTGGCGTATCGGCTTCTGTGCAGGCCCTTCCGTCATCATCAAGGCGATGGGCAAGATTCAGGGGCAGAGCACCTCAAACCCCAACTCGATTGCCCAGAAGGCGGCCCTGGCTGCCCTGACAGGCCCGACCGATGAGCTTGATGAGATGGTCCGCACCTATGAGACCCGTCGCACCTGGCTGGTAGAGGCAATCAATGCCATCCCCGGCATGCATGCCATCATGCCTGATGGTGCATTTTATGTTTTCCCCTCAGTGGACGGCTGGATCGGGAAAACCACGCCAAGCGGAATCACATTGAGTGATGATGTGAAGGTGTGTGAGTGGTTACTGGAAGAGGCCGGTGTTGCACTGGTGCCGGGCACCGAGTTCGGTTCCCCGGGACACATTCGCTTCTCCTATGCCGTCAGCCAGGAGGTGCTTGAGGATGCTGTTAACCGTATCGCTAAAGCAGCCACCACACTCAGCTAGTTGATACCTGAACCATTAAAAAGGAGACCAAATGGTCTCCTTTTTTATTTTGATGTTTAAGTGCTTCACTGGTCATGCGACAAAGACAAAGGCCTGTTACTTCTGATCCGATTCGCGATCCACAGCGTCATCCTCAACAGCGATAGCAGATACCTTCATCTGGCGCCTGCCGTACTCATTCAGGAACACGGTCAGGTTAGCCACCAGCAGCGAGTAGATGATGATTCCGAAAACCATGGTCATCACGGCCACCACACGGCCACCAGCAGTGATTGGAACGATATCGCCGTAACCAACGGTCGTAATGGTCACAAAAGCCCACCAGAGCGCATCGGAGAGTTCGCCGAATTGCGGATTATGTCCATGCTCGAGAGAAAAAGTGACTGCGCCGAAAACAAAGACCAGACCGAAAAGCGTCGCCATCGCCGCGGGAAGGCTTTCACCCGAGAGCACCAGCAGACGCAACAGCCGCTCCTTGTTGGAGCGGATCAATGCACCGATCTTCAATGCCGGTAGCAGGTGGGCTATACGCAGGGCCATCAGCATTCGCAGCAGCGGCGATGAAAGCAGAACCACCAGCAGCAGGTCGAACCAGTTGGATTTCATCCATGTTCTGCGATCCTCAGCCACCCACCAGCGGGTGAAGAACATCACCACAAACAGAATCAGAACCGCCATCAGCCCCCATTCAGGCAGACCCTCGATAAAGGAGAGGGCAACTGCTGCAATCGTCGCCGCAAACAGGCCGACGTCGAGAATGCGGCGAAACAGATCTCTGTTGGTCACAGCCTTTTGTTAGTGACTGCCCTTATGGCCGAAATAACTCGCCAGCGCTACGAGGAATATGCCGCCACCCATATAGAGAATATTGAGCGGGTCATCGAATTTGACGCTCAGCACATTCTTGAAGAATGAGACGATAAGGATCATCAGAATCACTTTGCCAAGACGGTCTTTAAGGTCATCAAGGCTTTCGATCTGCAGCAGTTTACCGGCCGTCTCATTTTCACGGATAAAGTCGAGCTTATCGATATGCAATTCATAGACACCAAGGGCGAAAATCAGCAGCACTATGGCGAGAAGGAAATCATCCACGGCCGTAATCACATGGCTTACCACTACAGTATGGAAGTTCGGAACATCATGGCCAAAGACATAAACGTCGACAAATTCGACAAGCAGCTTGCCCATATCTATGGCAGATAGCGTAAACAGAAGCGCCATGCCGACAATGCAGGACCAGACGGCCAGAATTGTCATGTATCGCGAGCTCCACAGCAGCTTCTCTAGAAAATTTTTCATTCAAAACCTCATCGTGAAAAAATTTTGCAGACTTTAGACTTTTTTCTTCCGATCGTCAGCATACTTGAACAGAAATGACCCCTCAGGCAGGCCACTCTCCTGCTCCCTGCCGGTGCAGCTCGGGCTCATCGCCACAGAGATCGACAACTGTAGTCGGCACCATGCCGCACCATCCTGCATCCATAATAGCGCAGGAGAGGTGTTTGATGCGCAACACAAACTCATCCGGATCATATTCGGGTTCAGCGCTACCGGGCAGCTGAAGCGTTGTAGCCAGCAGCACCTCTCCTATCTCATCAAGCAGCATCTGACAGACAGGATGTGCCGGAATCCGGATGCCGACATCGCGGCGTTTCCCGAAAATACGTTTAGGTAATGATGAACTGGCAGGCAGGATGAAGGTATAGGGGCCAGGAAGGCAGCGTTTAAGGATGCGGTGGGCATGGTTGTCCATACGCACGCAGGTGGCAGCCTGCGACAGATCGGCACATACCACCGACCACATGTGCGAACTATCCAGTTGCCTTAATCTGGTGATATTGGCGACTGCCTTCCCCGACTCAGGAAGACAGAGCAGCACATAGGTAGTCTCGGTAGGCACGGCGACAAACAGTCCCTGCCTTAGCAGTTCGACAGCACGCCTGATCTGTCGTATCTGCGGGCGCTCCGGATGCAACCGGAGATGTTCAAACAGATGCATTAATTCCCTCTCCTCTTCAGTCGCCCGGAGACGACCCCTACCACCTGACGCTATACGCTCCTAAAAACCGAAGGCGCCGCCAAGCCCTTTCAGCAGTTTCTTCTCAGGTGACTCAGGGGGTGGTGCCGGCTGATCGGCAGGTGCATCCTGATTTGCAGGCGCTCCACCGCCGAGAATTTTCCCGAGCGCGCCGCCAACCTTGCCCTTGTTCAGCAGTGCAGGTGCATTTTCAATAATTGTCGATGCACTGATCTCAGGTTTTACACTCGGTGCATCAAACGGTCCTGTAATATGCAGCGGCACGGTCAGGCCGCGGCGTACTGCCGCTGAATCGCCCTGCCCTATCAGCGTTCCGACCACACGTGGTTTGATATGGTAGTCCAGCAGTTTTCTGACCAGGTCAACCGTGCCGTTGCCGGTAACACGCAGCAGCGGAGATGCCATGAAAAGATCCTGATTGGTGGCGATACCATTGTCGACGGTAAAACTCCCTGACAGCTGTGAAAAGTCTGTCTCTTTAGGTCCCATTGCCGCCATTGGATTGGTAAATTTACGAATCGCCCCGGCAATATCGAAACCCTTGATCTTGCCATTGCCCATCAGCACATTACCACCGCCATTCAGCGTTTTCATAGCGGCTGGGGTAAGGCCGGTCGCCTTAAGATTGGTATCCATCGAGAGTTTGCCTTCGAGCATATCCATATCGGCCAGCGCCTTGAGAAGCGGTCCGACCTGCACATCGGTAATATGAACCGACTCTTTCCAGCTGGCCGGAAAAGCTGCCGCATTAAGGCTCGCCGTCTCTGTGACGCTACCGCCGGCAAGGTTGAAACGGAGCGGATTGAGATCGAACTGTCCTCCGGAGCCGTTAATATTCACATTGAAGTTACCCATCTGCAGCCCGCGCAAATAGAGGGTATCTGCCTGCACCTTGGCTGTGACTCGCCACGGCTTCAGAAAACGCAGATCAGGTTCTTCAGCTGGTTTTTCAGCGGCTTTGGTCGCAACCTTGCCTGCAGCAGCAGGAGAAGCGGGGCCGCCCGCAGCAACTCCACCTGACGCTGCCTGCTCCTCTTTAGGCTGTGGAAGCCACGGGTCCATGTGCAGTGCACGTGTTGCAATGCGCAGGCGTATATCGGGAACAGCATAAACCACGGCACCGGAGATCTGCACCAGCTCCTGGTCAAGCATCAGCTGCATGTCCCGGATCTCCACCTGTTTGGCATCACCTGCCAGAAGTGTCCCGAACTTAATCTGTTTCCATGGCGAAGGGTGCCCCGCATAGAGGCTGTTCAATTCAGGAGCAAAAGCGGCCAGCCAGCTGCGTTCCAGCGGCTGTCCGTCAACACGCAGCTGGAATGCAGGCTCTGTTGTCAGCCGGTTCACACTACCGCGTGCTTCCAAGAGATCCTTGCCGTTGACGGCAAGCGCAGCGCGACGCACCTCAAGGGTATCAGGCTTGGCCATATCGACCTTCCAGCCCAGCTTGATATTGAGCAGCGAATTGAGAACAACCTCGCCCTCACCCAGCCTCAACCCATCCGGTCGCTGCTCCATCTTGGCATTCAGCCCGATCGATGCGCTGTTGATATCGCCCAGCTGTTCGGGCCACTCCTTAATCAGTTCCTTGAAAGCCTTCAGCTCGACCTTGTCGGCCTTGATCTGCCCCTGTACAGGCAGCTGCACCGGATCGAGTTTGGCGAGATCGCCGAGCGGCCCGACTGTGGCATCCACATCAAAGGCGTTACCGGAGAGTTTTCCTGAAACCTTAACACCCACAGGGCGCTCAAGCTGCACATCATTGAGTTCAACATTCAACGCGGAGAGCACAACAGGATCAGATTCAGCGTCGGCCCAGGTAAACTCGCCATCTGTAAGTGTCAGCGACTCCGCCTGCAGGGCAGCCAGTGCCGGAGATGCAGGTGCATCTGCCGTAGCCATTTCTGCCGAATCAGCAGGAGCAGCGCCAGAGCTTGCTTCGGATGCAACCAGATCGCCCCAGTTGGTCTGGCCATCCTTATGGCGCTCAAGATAAACATTGGGTGATGTAATTTCGAAGTGTTTGATCTCAATATTTTTCGAGAGCAGCGGCAACAGTGCCAGCTTCACATTCAGCTTCTGTACGCTGGCAAAATCGCGTGCAGCAAAGCCATCCCGATTCGCGAGATGCACATCCTCCAGTTCAACGCCGATCCAAGGGAAAAGTGATGCGCTGATCGTGCCGATCGTAAGCTTACGCCCGGTGGCATCTTCAACACCCTGCTCAATCTGGGTTTTATAGGTATTCACATCGATAAAGAAAGGCGCGACCAACAGTGCGACAATCAGTAGTCCGAGAATTATTAGGGAATAACGGACTGTTTTAGTAACCGCTGTTGTCATAGCAAACTCCTTGTATCAATCGCTTTTTACGACCTGCTTACCGGTAGTCTAGCATGGATCAGTGACAGTGGCATCGTGGGCCAAAGCGATGGGTCACGGAAGTGGGGGAAAATGGTCCAGCAGGCTGAAAAAGTCGTCGACCACGCATTCGGCACCCGCTTGCAGCAGCGCTTCACTTTCGCCAACACCGAAGGATACCCCGATGCACCTCACCCCGGCAGCCCTGGCCATCTGCACATCATAGAGCGCATCGCCCACTACCGTTGTTTGCTCGGGCCGTACCCCCATCTCCACCATACACTCGCTCACCATGGCAGGATGTGGTTTGGAATGGGTACAGTCTGCGGTCCGGATCACATAGAAGTAATCGCGCAGATTAAAGTTCTCAAGAACACGCAACAGCCCCGGATGCGACTTGCCGGTCACCACACCAAGCCAGTAACCGCGCAATTTGAGCTCATCGAGCACCTCTCGCACGCCCGGATAGAGGGTGATCTGCTGCTCGGCGATGCGATAACTCTCGCGGTAGCCCTGCCTCACCTGCTCCTGCAATGCTTCATCAGATGATTCCGGAAGCAGCCTTCTTACTGCCTCACGTAACGAGAGGCCGATAATCCGGTTGACGCACTCAGCGTCCGGCTTGGCAATGCCGTTGTTCTCAAAAGCCTGCTGCATTGCCTCAACAATAGCGCCATGGGAATCGGTCAGCGTGCCGTCACAATCGAAAAGTATCAATGAAGGTTGGGGAGTAATGATCTTCTATCCTTTGCATGCAGCCATCCGTTCAGCCGCCCTGTTACATCCCGATTTTAGAGATACGCTTTGGCCGGTCAACAGCAGACAGCAGACATCGTTTTAAGCGGTTGACAGAGAGCGTTGCCTCCCTATAGTTCGGCCTCCCTGACGCGGGGTGGAGCAGTGGTAGCTCGTCGGGCTCATAACCCGAAGGTCGTCGGTTCAAATCCGGCCCCCGCAACCAAACATACAAAGGGCTCGCAGCTAATCACTGCGGGCCCTTTGTCTTTCTTATCAACAAGCGCCCAGTCGATTGTATTTAACGCATTACCATTTACCGAGAAATTTCCAGCATAACTTCATTTCTTCGCAAAAAAGGGAGCGTCCAGGGTGGATTAAAAAAAGAGAATATTGGCTCAGACAACACAGCCATATTTTGCCTGCTTATAAAACCAGCAAGAAGTTCACTATGCTCTTTGATGCTTGATTGGCTTGCTGTTCCAGAAAACTGGATAACCGCAAAGCGTTTTCCAGGAAGTTCCCGCAACTTCACTTTATCATTATTCGGAATTGGCAATGTGGCCATAGTATAACTTGACGGCATCACAAATCGAATTTTCCATACACTGTTTTCAGCCATCTGCATGACTGGTGCGGTCATGGCTATTTTTCCACTGGGCTGCTGCATGACCGGCGCAGTCATCGCCACCTTATTAGACTGTCTGTTATTGCCGAAAATATAATCGGCGATAACTTTGAACCCTTGGCCGATGGCATCTTTCCGTTCACCGGCCACTTCGGTTTCCGCCACAATCATCGGAGCATAATCCCTGATTTCGATCTCTCCGTACGTTTCAATCACAGTATACCTAGCTTGCTCGACATTACTCACAATAGGCCCCCAAAGCGCGAAAGAAATCAACAGCAAAGCTGCTACTATCCAAATGATTCGTTTCTTCATCAAAACCGCCAGTTGGATCTCACAAGGCGATATCCCTTAATGTCCAGAGTTTGAAAGATCACACAACCCTCTCGGGTAAGGATCCAGAAAATATTGAGAGCCAAGGTACATGTGATCAAACCGAATAACGTACGATTTGAGAAGGTGCTGCAACGTCGCCAGAGTGATGCGGTCATCCCGATACTCCTCGATAGCATCAACAAACATTTTCTTTTCTTCCGATTTCAATTCATCAGAAATCCAGCCATATCCATGGTAAAGAGCGTTGATAATATTTTTTTGGCTAGGTTCCCTCTGCAATGCTTTCCGAAAGTTCTCAGCATATTTGTGCATGACTATTGATAACGACTCTTTATCCCCATTGCTTGCTATACGGCCGCACAGTCGCATATTCTCCTGATGATAACACATCAGCAGCAACTTATGCCTGGCGTGGAATTCAGTTAATGCCATTATTGAAGGTGCGGTAAGAAGTTCGCGCAACCGGGCCAGAGCATAGAGTCGCATCAGGAATGCTTCCCGAAGATGGAAATTTTTTAACCGCCCCTCATCTTCCATTGCAATAAAAGGGAGCTTTTCCTTCACTGCATGAGCAACCAAGCCAACACCTTTTATCGCCGATGAACCTTTTTGGCTGCTGCAATATACCTTTACCACTGATGGCCCACATGATGGTGACCTGCCCTTCATGATAAACCCATCCACATTGCTAAACTTAGGTAACTGCTCGCTAATATAGTCGCGCATGGCATCAGTCACATCGTTACCTGTAGCTGGCTGTATCATTCTCACCTGCCCTTGTATTTGGACGAGCCGCACCGGCTGCCGTGGCGTTCCTAACCCTATATCTGCTTCAGGGCAGATCGTTGTCAGATCAACAAACGGCTTTATTCTGTTCACGAAATCATCCTGAATTGATTGAGCATTGTATCGGCAAGCTTCAAATCCCAGACAACGACTAACTACTACTTTCGGCTTAATACCCATACTGACTATCCCCCTTTCAGTACTCTTATAATAGCACGTTCCAGCTTAGAATTCCCAAGCTTCACACGGCTCCAAAGCTGCCAACCAATTCACCCTGTCGGTTGATAAGGTATTTATGGAAATTCCAGCCTGAGAATCACCCTGCTAAAGCAACCACGTTCCAGTAAAAGCTGGTCAAAACCGGCTCCCGCAACCAAATAAATAAAGGGCTCGCAGCTGATCACTGCAGGCCCTTTGTCTTTTAAGGAAATAAGTCTATTGGCTTAACTTCTAGCTAGTGCATATTGCTTACACTCACTCAGCAGCAGGCATCACCCTGAAACGATCATGGCAGCTGTTACAGGTGCCGATCATCTGATTCATCTTGTTGCGCACCGCATTGGCTTTCTCTGAAACGGCAAGCTTCCTGACTTCACCTGCCTGCTGGCTGAGTTGGTAGGCAAGCCTGGAAAACTCCAGCTGTTCCTGACGGGTTAACTCCAGGCGCTCACCAATGCCTGTGATGAAATCAGCAGATGATTGCACCGAATTGGCAACATCGAACGCCTCACGGAAATAGCGCTCTTTCTCCTCTTCACTGTTAAATACCAGTTCTTCGTTCTCTATGGCTTTGGACTTCATATTCTGCATGACTGCCCTGATCACCTGGTCGGATACCGCATGCGTATCGGCATCACCCATATTCTTCAACTCCGCCTTGGGCGCGGGCTCGGAAGCACATGCCGCCATCAGACAGCCAGCAAACAGAATCACTGTTGTTGCCACAAGTTTTCGCATCGCTCTCCTCCTCCATCACTGGTCAGCTGGAAACCATCCGCTCTTCCATCCAGATCCCATGAGTTTCACATCTCGCTTTGGCATCGCCCCTCACCATAAATGTGGCAGATCATCTTTTCTGCCTCCAGCCAATCATATAACCGGTGATCACCCTCAAAGCCCCGCTTCTCGGCAAGGAAGTAGGCCGCAACCTCAATCATTTCATGTAACTCCTCGACAGACCTCTTCTCGAGTGCAGCCGAACAGTTACGCAGGAAAAACGGGCTCGGTATGGGCATCTTCTCCTCCAGCCTGATCTGGTGTTAAACTGAACGTCCCGATACTGCGTTCAAATTACAGATTCATTATAGCAGAGAATTTCAAATACTGTGGCGCAGAAAACAATGGAGCCCATATTACTCAGAGCCGTGAACGGTTGCCTCGTAGCCTTCGGCAACCAACAGTTCGAGCAGCTCATCCAGATGGGCTCTGCCGAGCACCTGCAGCAGAAATTCGGCCCGCACCTGGCGAATGGACAGGTGGGTAAAATCGCGCTGGTGATAGACCTGAACAATATTGGCATTCTCTCTGCCGAACAGTGCTGTAATTCTGGCAAGTGCATCCGGTTCATCAGGAATATCGACGGAAATCCGTACCAGAGAGCCTGAGCGCACCAGTCCCCGCTGGATGACGGAAGAGAGGGTAAACATGTCGATATTGCCGCCTGAGAGAATCAGCCCGACACGTCTGCCCTGAAACCTGTTTTTATGCGCCAGCACTGCTGCCAGCCCCGCTGCTCCAGCCCCCTCGACAACACTCTTCTCGACCTCGAGCAGCATCTCAACCGCCGCTTCGATCAGATCCTCATCCACCAGCAGAATCTCATCCACCAGCTCACGAACAATCGGAAGTGTATGCCTTCCCGGAGTTTTTACGGCAATACCTTCAGCGATTGTACGGCTACCGCACTCAACAGGGTTACCCGCCAGCGCCTGCTTCATGGCGGGGAAGCGCTCTGTCTGCACACCGATAATCCTGATTTCCGGATTGATTGCTTTAGCAGCGACTGCAACTCCTGATATCAACCCGCCTCCACCTATCGGCACAACCAGCATTTCAAGATCTGGAAATGATTCAAGCATCTCAACAGCAACCGTTCCCTGTCCCGCCATAATCTTCAAATCATCATAGGGGTGGATCATGGTGAGCCCCGACTCGGCGGCCATTTCCTCGGCCCGCTGACGCGCCTCCTTCAAACCGTCACCGAAGAGGATCACATCGGCACCGAAGGCGCGGGTGTTCTTCACCTTGAGGTGTGGCGTATGGGCAGGCATCACGATCGTGGCGGGAATACCGAGCCTGCTGGCATGGTAGGCTACGGCCTGTGCATGGTTGCCAGCACTCATGGCAATGACACCCTGCTGCTTTTCGGACTCACTGAGCGAAAGCAGTTTCACCAGCGCACCACGATCCTTGAACGATGCGGTGAACTGGTGATTCTCGAACTTCAGCACAATATCGGCAGCACATCTCTTGGAAAGCAGTCGGGAACGGGTGCATGGGGTGTCAACCGTAACGCCTTGAATAAGCTCTGCCGCCTCTCTGATATCCGCTATCGATATGGTCATAGATATACCCCTCCCTCCGCACAAAGATGTCGAAGGTATGCTATTATTAGTAATGAAAGCCATGCTGTTAAGTCATTTCATCGACTGAGAGGCGAATCTATGAAGGAACTGTTCAAACTGGGTGATGACCTTGGCCCCGCCAAAATCATCCATGTCTATGAACCATTGCTCGGACTGAAGGGTATTCTGGTAGTCGACAATGTCGCCGCCGGCCCTTCAATCGGTGGCGTACGCATGGCCAGGGATGTCACCATCCAAGAGTGTGTCCGCCTTGCCCGTGCCATGACCATGAAAAACGCCGCCGCCGGACTCCCCCACGGCGGCGGCAAGGCCGTTTTGGTGGGCGACCCCAAGATGCCGAAAAAGAGAAAAGAGAAACTGCTGCGCGCCATGGCCAGTTCGTTGCGTTATGAAGAGGATTACATCTTCGCGCCCGACATGGGCACCGATGAGGAGTGCATGGCCTGGGTGCGCGATGAGATCGGGCGTGTGGTCGGTCTGCCGCGTGAGCTTGGCGGCATCCCGCTTGACCAGATCGGGGCCACAGGCTGGGGGCTGAGCCATGCCACCGATGTGGCACTCAACTACTGCGCCTTCAATATTGAGGATGCCCGCGTGGTGATTCAGGGCTTTGGTGCTGTCGGCAGACATGCCGCCCGCTATCTGGCTGAGAAAGGTGCCCGCATTGTTGCCGTTGCCGATTCCCACGGTGCTGTCAGTAACAGGCAGGGACTCGATCTGGATGGCCTGCTTGAACTGAAAAAGGCAGGTCACTCTGTTTCCGAATATATCGGCGGGGAATCGCTTGGCCGCGATGATGTGATCGATATCGAGTGCGATATCTGGATTCCGGCAGCCCGTCCCGATGTCATCAATTCCGACAATGTCGAACGGCTAAACACAAAGCTGATGGTACAGGGTGCCAATATCCCGGTTACCACTGATGCTGAGCGCCGGCTGCACGAAAAAGGTGTTCTGATCGTTCCCGACTTCATCGCCAACGCAGGGGGCGTGATCTGTGCCGCGATGGAGTACCGCGGTGCAAGCGAGTCGGTGGTGTTCGCTGCAATCGAGGAGAAAGTACGCCGCAATACAGAACAGGTACTGGAGGCTGCACGTGCTCAGAAGATCCTGCCCCGGCAGGCGGCTGTGGAACTGGCACTTAAGCGCATTCACAAGGTGATGGGCTTCCGCCGTTATAACACATTCTCCAGTGCGCCTGGATTCATCTAGAGCAGCCCGTGTTGCGCATCCGTTTCCATGGCAGGGGTGGTCAGGGAATAAAAACGGCAAGCCGTATCCTCGGCACCGCCCTCTTCAATGCCGGATTCGAGGTTCAGGATGCCCAACGTTACGGCGCCGAGAGACGCGGAGCACCGATCTTCGCCTATGTGCGTGCAGACAAAGAACCGATCTATGAGCGTGGCATCATATCCCGCCCCGATCTCGTTGCCGTAGCTGATGACTCCCTTATCGGCATGCCTGCAGCAGGTATCCTGCAGGGCATTGACAGCCACACGGTGTTGCTGATCTACAGCAGTATCGATGCAGAAACCTGGGGAAAAAGACTGAATCTGGAGAGCACCATCATTGTCATCGCGGCAGGCGAAAGTGAAGCCGATCGCAGTGCACTACCCTATCTCGGCACCATCTGCGCGGCCGCTGCCGCACAGCTGACCGGGCTGATCTCCAAAGACGGGTTGGATAGAGCGATCAGGCAGGAACTTGAAGATATGGCTTCTGAGACCATCAAGAAAAACCTTCACAACGCATTTGAAAGCTATAAACAGGTATCCCGCTACCATGGCATTGTCTCAGGCAGTGACGATGTGGCATTCGCCAGTTACAAAGCTCCGGCATGGGTCGATATGCCGTTCGAAGCGGCGCGTATCTCGGCCCCCGCCATACATGCAGGCGCCACCAGCGTACTGGTCAATACCGGACTGTGGCGGACGATGCGTCCGATGATCGATCCGGAGCAGTGCAAGCGCTGCTGGTGGATCTGCAGCAGCTTCTGTCCCGACGGAGTCATCAACGTCTCCGAACTTGGAGAGCCGCAGATCGATTATGACCACTGCAAGGGCTGTCTTGTCTGCCTTGCCCAGTGCCCCTCTCATGCCATTTCGGCGATTGCGGAATCGACGGCCAAATCGAAACCGGAGGAAGAGAAATCGTGAAGCGAACCCTGCTGACCGGCAACGGAGCTGCCGCCTGGGGCGCAAGGCTGGCGCGAGCCGCTTACATCCCGGCCTTCCCGATCACACCGCAGACCGAGATTATCGAAACCCTTTCCGACTGGATCGACCATGGCGCCATGCCTGGCCGACTGGTGACTCTCGATTCGGAGCACTCAATGATCACCGCTGCGGGTGCGGCTGCCGCAACCGGTGTGCGTGTCTTCTCTGCAACCTCGAGTCAGGGGCTGCTCTACGGCATGGAGATGCTCTATACCGTGGCTGGCTGGCGCGCTCCGTTCGTACTGGTCAATGTGTCGCGCGGCCTGGCTGCACCCATCACCCTCGAGCCTGATCACAACGACATCATGGCGGCAAGGGATTGTGGTTTTCTGCAGATTCACTGCGCCACCTGCCAGGAGGTGCTCGATGCGGTACTGATTGCCTACCGCCTGGGCGAATCGAGCCAGGTGCGGTTGCCGGTGATCGTCAACCTTGATGGCTTCTACCTCTCCTTCACCCGCGAACCGGTGGAGATTCCCGATCCTGATGCGGCAGCCGCCTTTGTCGGCGATTATGATGCTGAAAATGTACGTTTCCGTGCAAGTGCCCCCACCAGCCAGGCGATGGCCGTGCTCGGGGGCTCCCCCTACTCCTACTTCCGCTACGAAACGCATCTGGCCGCCATGCAGGCAGTGCAGGGCTTTGAAGAGATCGCGGCCGAATTCAATACACTTTTCGGGCGGGATTACCCTGCCGTGGAAGCATACAGGACAGAGGATGCAGACATGGCCTTTGTAATGATCGGCTGCTTTGCCACCAAAGCGAAAGCTGCGGTCGACCGTCTGCGCGAGGCTGGGTGGAAGATCGGCCTGCTTCGTCCCCGCCTGCTTCGTCCCTATCCGGCTGAGGCAATCCGATCGCTGCTGCGCGGCAAACAGGGCGTGGCGGTGATCGATCAGAATATTTCAATGGGAAGCGGCGGCGTCCTCTATAGCGAACTTACATCCGCGCTCTACGGTCGACCCGACATGCCCCCTGTCGTAGCCAGCTTTATCGGAGGACTTGGCGGGCGCGACATCAGCAGCGAGGAGTTTTTCGAGATTGCCACCATACTGAAGAGTGCAGTCGACTCGGGCGTAACACCACCGCCACGCCTGCTCTACAGTGAGGATGAGTTAAAACAGATCGAAAAGCTGCAGACGATCGCCCATGTCGAGCGCACAGGAGGTAACCATTGAGTGAACAGCGCTTTAAGCGACTGAAAGATATCCCCTCCACCCACCTGTTCGGCAGCGGCACCCCGGCCTGTGCCGGCTGCGGCGGCCTGGAGGTAATTCACCAGCTCTATGATATCCTCGGTGAGAAGACGGTATTCATCAATGCAGCAGGCTGCATGACCCTGCTTGCCATCTACCCCTTCACACCGTTTCGCGGCTCATGGCTCTACACCGCCATGGCCAGCGCGCCTGCCGGCGCACAGGGGGTTCGCGATGCGCTCGACATCCTGTTAGAGCAGGGACGCATGGAGAAAAGTGATGACCTCACCACAGTGGTACTGACCGGTGATGGCAGCGCCTACGGCATGGGCCTCTCCGCCACCTCGGGCGCCATCGAACGCGGGCTGGATTTCATCTACCTCTGCTACGATAACGAGGGTTACGGCAATACTGGCCAGCAGTATTCAGAGGCGACGCCACATGGTGCCAGAACCTCCACAAGCACCGGCCCTCGCGGTTACCCTGGTTACAAGAAGTCGATCTTCGACATCTGGATTGCAGGTCGTCCGGCCTATGCCGCAACAGTGATCGGGGCTGAGCCTCTCGACCTGGCACGCAAGGTCGAGAGGGCAACGCAACTGAAGGGGCCGAAACTGATTACTGCCCTCTCCCCCTGTCCGACCGGATGGGGATTTGATCCGCAGGAGAGTGTGGAGATCGGTGAACTGGCTGTTAAAACAGGTATCTGGCCACTGAAGGAGTATGTCGATGGCAAAGTCGTACATACCAAGGTAGTGCGCAAACGTCTGCCGGTAGAGGCGTATCTGGAACGGCAGACGCGCTTTGCTCACCTCTTCCGCCCCAGCCGCAACGAGAAGCTGCTTGCAGAGATCCAGCAGCGTATTGACAGCTACTGGAAGCAGATCGAGACCTCATGAAGCACAGTTATTTTCACCGCGGCGGCGATATGCCCCTGCTGGGGGTAACAATTCCGGAACACTTTGCAAGCATTGTTGCCCGCTTTGGTGATCGCGAGGCGGTGGTATCGCTTCCGCAGCAGCGGCGCCTGACCTACACTGAACTGGGCAAAGAGGTCGACAGGCTGGCGCTCGGCCTGCTCGGCATCGGCATTAGACGGGGGGAGCGTGTCGGCATATGGGCCACCAACAATATCGAGTGGCTGCAACTGCAGATGGCCACCGCCCGCATCGGTGCAGTGCTGGTCAACATCAATCCCGCCTACCGTCCGAATGAACTTGCCTACGCCATCGGGCACTCTGAGCTTTCAGCCATCTTCACCATTCCATCGTTCAGAAAGAGTGATTACGTATCGATGCTGACAGATCTTATTCCCGAACTGGAGAGGTTGTCTGCAGACGAGTTTGGCTGCGAAAAATTTCCGAACATGCGGCATGTGGTGCTCTATGATCCGATGAATCCTGAAGCCACACAGCCTCCCTGCACCGGTTTCAGCACATGGCGGAAGGTTCTCGCCGCCGGAGAGAAAATTGAGCCGGCCCGGCTTGATGAGGCCACCGCGAGTCTCGATATCGATGACGCGATCAACATCCAGTATACCTCAGGCACGACCGGCTTCCCCAAGGCGGTCGTCCTGAGCCATCACAACATTCTTAACAATGCCTGGTTCTCTGCTCGCGCCATGCATTTCACCGAAGCCGATCGCCTGGCCATACCTGTTCCCTTCTACCACTGCTTCGGCATGGTGCTAGCCAACCTGCTCTGCCTCTCCGTCGGGGCTTGTGCGGTGATCCCGTGCGAACATTTCGATGCTGAACTTGTGCTCAAAGCCGTTGATCAGGAACGCTGCACAGCACTGCACGGTGTGCCGACAATGTTTATCGCCGAACTGGAGCATCCCGCATTCAGACAGTTTAACCTGACAAGCCTGAGGACCGGCATCATGGCCGGCGCCCCCTGCCCACCGGTACTGATGCGAAGGGTGATTGAAGAGATGCACTGCAATGAGATCCTGATCGGCTACGGCCAGACTGAGGCCTCGCCACTAACCCATCTGACCCACCCGGAGGACAGCATTGATCGGCGCACCGAAACAGTAGGCGTTAACCTGCCGCATCAGGAGGTCAAAGTTATCGATACAGAGAGCGGTGCAATACAGCCGATCGGTGAAGTCGGTGAGATCTGTTTCCGTGGCTACCACATCATGCAGGGCTACTACGGCGACCATGAGGCTACGGCTAAAACAATTGATGGTGCAGGGTGGCTGCACTCCGGCGATCTCGGCACGATGGATGCGGATGGCTATCTCCGCATCACCGGGCGATTGAAAGAGATGATTATCCGCGGCGGGGAGAACATCTATCCGCGCGAAATCGAGGATGTGATCTTTTCACACCCGAAGGTGGCCGAAGTCGCCGTATTCGGGGTTCCTGATGACTTCTATGGTGAAGAGGTGGCCGCCTGGGTTGAGCTCCATGCAGGGGAAGTGATGCGCGAGGATGAATTGCGCTGTTTCTGCCGGGAACAGTTGGCACACTTCAAGGTGCCTCACTATATCCGCTTTGTGGATGCGTTCCCGATCACCGTAACCGGCAAACTGCAGAAGTTCCGCATGCGTGAAGCCATGATGGAATCACTTGAACAAAGATGAAACGTGGAGGATATTACGTCATATGAGTGGTAGTCGCCTCATCTCCCGAGCCGTTATCATCGGTCTTATCCTCTTCACTGCAGGCTGTATTTCACTCGGTGAGAAGTTCAAGCCGGTAGCATTAAGCGATCAGAGCAAGGCGCTGGTGATCCTTTACCGCCCTGCCGATCTCTGCAACCTGACCGACCCGCTCTATTTCCTGGCCAATGGCGAGGATGTCGCCACGCTCGGCAATAACGCCTACACCCATGTGCAGGCCACACCCGGCATGTATGTCATAGAGATCAAGAATATGCTGACCCGTTACACGCAGTTCGACCAGGGTAGAGAGATATTTGAATTCGAAGCGGGTAACACCTACTACATCAAGTATCACCGCATCTGCAAGCTGTTCGCACCTGACACCAATTTCGTGGATGCAATTGATCAGGATATTGCACTAAAAGAGCTGTCCAAGATGGGGTATTCGAAACCGATCATTGAGCTGCTCACCAATCCGAAGCAGTACTAAAGCCGCTTAACTGTGCTTCTCCCGCTTCGATTATCCGAGGCAAAAGCAACAGTTGCCAACTTGATCAGCATAATTTCCATTTTCTCCTATCCACGATGGGAAAAGTGGTCTATAATCGTAACAGCACAGGATTTGCTCACTGGATAACTGGCAACAGTGCTTCACTCTCTTCTTGCTGAGAAGCACGGACCGGGCGCCTTTCCCCTCCCCTCCCCTTCGAAAAGCGTCCGGTCTTGTTTTTGTATATCGTCTCTAATAGCAGGCATAAAAAAAGCGGCCCATGAAAACATGGGCCGCTTTGATTTAGGTTAAGACCTATTACAGAGCTTTCAGCTCAGCAACAGCAGCCTTGGCATCGTCGCCGCAAACCTTCTGGTTAGGCATCTTGGACTTGCCACCGGCAGCCTTAGCTACGTCCTTGGAACCGCAAACCCATGCTTCCAGAGCTGCGTCATCCCATACTCCGCCAGCAGCGTTCTGAGCCTTCAGGTATGAACCATACTTGAAGCCTTCCAGAGCGCCCTGCTTGCCGCCGGCAATACCTTTCAGGCCTGGGCCAACTTTCTTGTCAGCAGAATCCAGGTTGTGGCAAGCCTTACATTTGCCCAGTGCGCTCGCATCGGCAGATGCTGCCATTGCGCCCATTGCGAATGCAGCTGCAGCTGCGATCATCAGTGCTTTTTTCATGAAAAAATCCTCCTCTCGAATTTGGAGATGACTTGCTACGCATGCCGCCTCATGGTGTCAACCCTAAGTCGTCTAAAAAAGATAGGCAGTCGAAAATTCTCCCCCCTGTGGGGGAACTCACAGGTTTTTCGCCTCCAAATTATCCTGAAATGGTATTGCTCACCTTTATCCCGGCAGAATCCGCATCCACCACGATAGAGCCTCCCGGCATTACCTCGCCTGCGATCAGCAGTCGGGCAACGGGTGTTTCCAGCTGCTGCTGGATAAAGCGTTTCAAAGGCCTGGCCCCGTAAACAGGGTCGTAACCTTCGCTGACCAGCCATGCCACAGCGGCATCGGTTACCTCGAGCTCAACCTGTTGATCATGAAGCCGCCCCCTCAACTCACCCAGAAACAGTCCCACGACCTCTGCAATGGCTGCTTCACCCAGTGGCTGGAAGAGCACCGTATCATCGACGCGATTAAGAAACTCGGGACGGAAGTGGCTGCGCAGCGCCCCCATCACCTCCGCGCGAGCCGATTCACTGATATTTCCATGCACATCGATACCATCGAGCAGGTACTGGGAGCCGATATTGCTGGTCATGATCACAATGGTGTTCTGGAAGTTGACCGTACGGCCATGGCTATCAGTCAGGCGTCCATCATCGAGCAGTTGCAACAGGATATTGAACACATCCGGATGCGCCTTCTCCACCTCATCGAGCAGCAACACGCAATAAGGCTTGCGCCGTACCGCTTCGGTCAGCTGCCCCCCCTCTTCAAACCCGATATAACCCGGAGGTGCGCCAACCAGTCGGGATACCGTGTGTTTCTCCATATATTCGGACATATCAATTCGCACCATGTTCGACTCGGCATCGAACAGGGAGCGCGCCAGGGTACGGGCCAGTTCGGTTTTACCCACGCCTGTGGGGCCGAGAAAGAGGAATGATCCGATCGGCCGCTGTCGGTCCCGAATGCCTGCACGGGCACGCAGCACGGCATCTGCCACCGCTTTTACCGCCTCATCCTGACCGATTACCCGCTCGTGCAGCAGCGACTCCAGCCTGAGCAGTTTATCGCGCTCTCCCTCCAGCAGCCGTGTGACCGGAATACCGGTCCAGCGAGCCACCACCTGGGCGATCTCCTCCTCGCTCACCTCTTCACGCAACAGGCTGCGATGATCGCTGGCCTGCTTCTCCACCTCAGACAGCTCCTTCTCCAGCTCCGGCAATGTGCCGTAACGAAGGCTCGCCACCTTCTCCAGTTCGTATTTGCGCTCGGCCGCCTCAATCTCTAAACGGGTTTTATCGATCTTCTCCCGCAGTTCCTGAACACGTCCGATCGCCCCCTTCTCCTTCTCCCACTGCGCGCGCATCACATCGCGACGATCCTGAAGGTCGGCAAGTTCCTTGCGCAGCTGTTTCAGCCGCTCAAGGCTTGAGGCATCCTTCTCTTTCTTAAGTGCGGTCTCCTCAATCTCCAGACGCATGGTTTTACGGGTAATCTCATCCAGTTCAGCGGGCATCGAGTCCATCTCGGTGCGGATTGATGCGCACGCCTCATCGACCAGGTCGATCGCTTTATCGGGCAGGAACCGGTCGGAGATATAGCGATCTGAGAGGGTGGCCGCCGCAACCAGGGAGGCATCGGCGATATGTACACCGTGATGCAGCTCGAAACGTTCGCGCAGGCCACGCAGAATTGAGATCGTGTCTTCAACATTGGGTGCATCAACAATGATTGGCTGGAAGCGGCGCTCAAGTGCTGCATCCTTCTCGATATATCTGCGATACTCGTCCAGCGTCGTTGCCCCGATACAGTGGAGCTCGCCTCTGGCCAACATCGGTTTGAGCATATTGCCCGCGTCAGAACTTCCCTCGGTCTTGCCCGCGCCAACGATCGTATGCAACTCGTCGATAAAGAGCAGCGTGCGCCCCTCCGACTCCTTGATCTCCTTGAGCACCGCCTTCAACCGCTCTTCGAACTCACCGCGGTATTTGGCACCGGCCATCAGGGCAGCCATATCGAGTGAGAAAAGATTGCGGTCCTTAAGCCCTTCCGGCACATCGCCGGAAACAATGCGCTGCGCCAACCCCTCGGCAATTGCCGTTTTTCCCACACCTGGCTCGCCGATCAGCACCGGGTTGTTCTTGGTTTTGCGTGACAGAATGCGGATCACCGAACGGATCTCGCTATCGCGACCGATCACCGGATCAAGCTTGCCGCGTTTGGCCAGTTCAACAAGATCGCTGCCGTACTTTTTCAGTGCATCGTACTGTGACTCGGGGGCATCACTGGTAACGCGCTGATGACCACGAACCTTCTCCAGCGCTTTCATGAAAGAGTCGCGCGTGATCCCCGTTTCTTTAAAAATCCTGCCGGCATCGCTTTTGCTCCCCTCCTCGATAAATGCGAGAAGCAGGTGCTCCACCGAGATATACTCATCCTGGAGCTGCTTCGCCTCACTCTCAGCGTGGATAAACAGCTGCTGAAGACGATGGGTCACATAGAGTGTGTTGGCCTGGGTGGCGCCAAGCGTCACCTTCGGTCGCCTGGAGAGTGATGCTTCCACCTTGGATTTGACAAGGTCGACTGAAGTGCCGATCTGTTCGATCAGGCGAGGTGCCAGACCATCGGCTTGTGAAAGCAGTTCTGCCAGCAGGTGCTCACCATCCACCTCCTGATGAGACAGCCGGGTAGCCAGCGTCTGGGCAGAGGCGATCGCTTCGCTCACCTTTTGTGTCATCCTGTTCATATCCATACATCAACTCCTGCTCGTAACAAATCGATTAATATCTCTATAGGGCCCGAGGAACTGATTTCCAAGGTTTCAGGAGGATGTTGCTTTGGCTCTGGCTTCAACGACTGCATGCAACAGCGCATTACGGGTATAGGGCTTACGCACAAAACCTGCCAACCCCTGCTGCTGCAATCGGGAAACAGCCTCAGTTTCTGAAAAGCCGCTGCTCAGCAGTACGGGGATCTCGGGATGCACTGCATGCATCATGCGGAAGGTCTGCTCACCGTCCAGCACAGGCATGGTCAGATCAAGCAGCACCAATGAAATCTCATCGGCATGTTTGTTGAACTGCTCCAGGCCCGCCTCCCCATTAGCGGCAGAGATCACATTCAACCCTTCGCGTTCAAGAATTCTTCTCGCAACATCGCTCACCGACTCCTCATCATCCACCACCAACACTGTTCCCTGCAACTGCCCGGGAAGCTCGCTCCCCGGCAGATGAGCCTCCTCTGCATCTGTTATCGCGGTCGTGGCAAGGGCCGGGAAATAGATCGTGAAACAGGAACCCGCACCCACTTCACTCTTCAGCATCAAAGCTCCACCATGGCTTCTCACGATCCCGAGAAGTGCTGCCAGTCCAAGCCCGCTTCCGGTCTCTTTGGTAGTAAAGAAAGGGTCAAAAATCAGCTTCTGGGTATTACTGTCCATGCCGCAGCCACTATCCTGAACTTCAACAAAGATGTACTCTCCATCCTTCAGATCATCCTTGAGATAGACGCGAGAAAAATCAGACGCAGTCAGGTATTGTACACCGGTTCTCAGTGTCACCGTTCCGGTTTTCCCCTCCATGGATTCGGCAGCGTTGGTCATCAGATTCATCAGCATCTGTGTCAGCTGGTTACGGTCGCCCTGCAGCTTGGGCAGCCCGTCTTGAAACTCCATATTCAGAGTAATCTTTCTTCCAATCACTGTGCTCAACAGCTCCGACACCTCTCGAATCACTGCGTTGAGATTCTGCTCCCCCATCGTAAAGCGACCCTGGCCGGAATAGGCAAGCATCTGCCTTACCAGATCAGCCCCCTTGCTCGATGCCTTGAATATCTGCTGCAGATAGTGGCGCATATCTCCATTTTCAGGTGCATCAAGCAGGGCAAGTTCGGCATTGCCCATGACACCTACCAGCAGATTGTTGAAATCGTGTGCAATGCCTCCGGCAAGCACGCCGATACTCTCCATCTTCTGTGCCTGCTGCAGCTGGCCGGTTAGCTCCTCGCTCTCCTGCTGTGCCCTTTTACGCTCGTTGATATCACGGACGTTGCCCTCGACACCGGCAAGCTCACCCTCACCATCATGCCAGTAGTGGGAGTTCACCTCTGCCCAAAAGCGGGAGCCATCTTTATGTTTCAGGCATATCTCATAGTGGCTGAGCCTACCTCCACTATCCTCGAGCGCCTGCAAATACCTCTCCCGGCTACCCTTTTCATAATAGAAATCATCCAGGATCCTGCCGATCATCGCGTCGCGCCTGTAGCCCAGCTGTCGTTCAGCCGAAGCTGACACCCAAATCAGTTTTCCATCCAGATCGGCACGGTAGTAAGCATCCTGCATATGATCGAGAATTTCCCTGAACTCGGTCGAGAGCTCCTCGAGTTCATGCGTCCGCTTTCGAATGCCACGATGAAGTTGCCGGTTATAGGTGAAGAGGATCATAATCAGCAGCAGCAGCAGCCCGATACCTATCCAGAACCGGTAGGGATAAAGGTGGTTATTCAGTAAATGCGCCAACGGCGGCTGAGGGCGATAAATAAATTTATCCCAATCGACCCCGGCAACCGGGTAGCCCATCTCTTCAAACAGATCTGCTATATGCTGCCAGCGCTTTATGTTTGAAAAACCAACTGGGATCAAATCCGCATCAACCAGGCCAATGATGATATCGGCCTCGAATTTCAGGTATTCATGCGATCTCTTCTGGGTATCATACTTTGCCCTGATCAACTCGATCATTTCATCGACGTGCCCCAGCGCATACTCCCACCCTTTGATCGTGGCGCGATAGAAAGCGTCTGCCTGCTCTGGCTGGTTGTTGATTACCGATTCAGTAGTCAGCAGCGTATCTCCGTAAATATCCATGCCAAAGTCCTGCGGCCTGAACATACGAAACGGCACCTTGCGCTGGGTAAAAAGGAACGCCTCGTTACTGCTGTATCCCGGCCATGCATCGATCTTTCCAGAGACGAGATCTTCTGCACTGCCGGCCGGCAGGCTAATGAAGTCCGATCTGTGAATGTTAAATTTCTTCAACAGGGCATAAGCTTCCAGTTCACGCCGTCCGTTTTGAAGCATGACTATTTTCTTGCCCTTCAGATCTTTGAGGGAGCTGATTTCGGGACGGGTGTAGATTACCTGAGCCGTATGTTGAAAAACGGAGGCAAGAATGACAACTGGCTTGCTCTCTGATCGATCCAGCACTGCGCTGGCGTTGCCAACAGCAAATTCCACATCACCTGACAACAGGGCCGCTGTCGGAGACTTGTCTGGACCTCCCTCAATCAGCTCGACATGTAACCCTTCATCGGCATAAAAACCCTTCTCAATCGCGGCATAGTAACCTGCAAACTGAAACTGATGTTTCCATTTCAGGTGCAGCTTCACCGGCGCCAGATCACCCTCATGAGCGGAGATCACTACGGGGAAAAACTGCAGCAGGAACAACAGTGCTATAACGGGATATAACAGACGCATGGGAAACAGGTTAAAGGCTGTGAACAGAGAGGGCAAACCCAATCTAATCAGTGCTTGGGAAGCTCTACGACAAAAACAGCAACCTTGGCAACAGCTGCCGGGTTGGAGTTGGCAATCTCGACAATCAGATCATCCGCACCACTCGGATTGTTGAAGCGAGCCTGAAACTCATGCGCGCCAATCTTGTAGCTGCGGCTCTGCTGCTGGGTCTCCTCTTTGTCACCATGCACCCGTACAACCCTGAAGGTGAGCGGCCCAACGGTATCTGAAACCATGGTGACCTCGTAGATTCCGGGGCGGTCCGGCATATCAAAGAATTCTCGCGACTTCTGAAATGGCGGAACATTGGCATCGCGATAGTAAAGATAGTCCGATTCGTTCGCATGCGTAATATCCACCTGCCAAACAACAAAGAGGCCGATCAGCCCTGCCAGAAGGTGCCGGAACATGGCCCTCATAAACCCTCCTGCACATCGATATCATACTTATCACAGAGGTAGCGCATCTTGTCCTTCGCCCGCTCGCCAAACCCAAGCCAGCGCCCTGCCCTCGCCTTGATATGGTGGTTACGCTCAAGCGCCGCCTCAACAAGCTGGCGCTCAAACTCTGCAACCGCCTTTTCAGCCTTGATACCACTCTCGGGAAGCTGCTGAAACCAGAGTTGCAAAGGATCGATATCATCTGAGGCCACAAATTGCGGACCGACCAGTGACGGGATTGATTCAACCACATCACCGGCCGCAAGCACCACGGCACGTTCAATCACATTTTCCAGTTCGCGTACGTTGCCGGGCCAGCTGTAACGGGAAAACTGTTCTATCACATCCTCGCTGAACCCCTCCATACGCTTACCGCACATGGCCGCCTTACGCAGCAGGATTGCATCGGCAAGTTTCGGCAGATCGTCGAGATGCTCACGCAACGGCGGCACCACAATCTCTACCACATGAATACGGTAGTAGAGATCATCCCGAAATGAGCCATCGGAGACTTTGCGCTCCAGGTCTTCACGGGTCGAACAGATCAGGCGCACATCCGAACGCAGCATTGCATCGCCACCCAGTCGTGAAAACTCGCCGGTTTCAAGCACCCGCAGCAGTTTGGCCTGAACAGGCAGCGGCAACCCTGCCACCTCATCGAGGAAAAGCGTGCCGCCACTGGCTCGTTCAAACCAGCCCAGTTTACGCTTACCGGCACCGGCAAAAGCACCCATCTCATATCCGAACAGTTCGCTCTCCAGAAGGTCGGCGCTCATGGCTGCACAGTTGATGGCAATAAAGGGCTGCTCTGCACGGCTGCTTGCAGCATGCAGTGTGCGGGCAATAAGCTCCTTGCCTGTACCGGTCTCCCCCCTGATCAGCACGGTCGAAGGTGCCGAGGCCACCTGTTCGATCAACTGCCTGAGCTCACACATCTCCCCGGACTCTCCGAGCAGTTCGGTGTTGAGCTGGCTCTGCAGCGCGCGCTCCATCTCCTGCTCGCGCATTGCCTTCCAGCGTGCCTCCATGCTTCGATCAATGGTGGCCTTTACCTCATCAGGATCGAACGGTTTGCCGAAAAAATCCAGCGCTCCCATTTTCTGGGCACGCAAGGCAAACGAGCGTTCATCGTGGCCGGTAATGACAACCACCGGCGTATCGGGACTCTCTTTTCTGAGTCGCTGCAGATAACCCATGCCGATCTCCGGATTGTCAGGTTCGGGAGGAAGAGCAAGATCAAGTACCACCAGATCAACCCGGTTTCCAGAGAGCATGCTGTCCGCTACCTCCAGATCACCCGCCTCGAGAATCTGGTAGGACTCTTTCAACAGCAGTTTAAGATTCAGCCGATTGATATCGTTATCATCTACAACCAGCACCGTTTGCTTCATATCCGATTCTCCATTTGTCACCTATTCTGCAAGCTGATCCTGCCACAGTGGCAGACGTACGAAAAAGGTGGAACCTTTGCCCGGCCCATCACTTTCTGCCGCAATGTTTCCACCATGGGCATTGACTATCCGGCGTGAAAGATAGAGCCCCACACCAAGGCCATTGCTCTTGCTTGTGGCAAACAGCCTGAACAGCCTGTTATTCAGGAAATCCTTACTCATGCCGCAGCCCTGGTCGCTCACCCTGACCTCGGCCACATCTTCACCCTGTTCATTTTTCACCACGCGTGTCTCAATACGAACCTCCCCTTGCCGCTGCATCGACTGCACAGCATTATCGTAGAGGTTCTCGAAAACGCCCTGCAGCTGATCGGCATCCCCGGCCACAGCCGGGAGCACTTCGTAGTGCGCTGCAATGGTGATGGATTCTGGCCAGAGGCGATCCCGCACACTTCTTTTGAGCAGGGCAACAAGATCGATCGGAGCAATAGCAAGGTCGACCGGCGCGTTGGGATCATTCATGCGTTGCATCAGCGTCTGCATCCTGCCGGTCACTTTGCGGATCGCTGTCAGCATGCGCACCACATCCTCCTCATCAAGCTTGCCGGATCCAAGGTGATGGGCCAGAAACGAAAGGTCGTGCAGGCGGTTCTTCATATCGTGAGAGTGCAGCTGTTTGGTAATACGCGAAAGCGAATCAAGCCTGGCAGCCTCAGCCTGCTGGTGCGTCAGGCGTGCATGTTCCAGACTCACGGCAGAGAATTTCGCCAGACTTTCCAGGCTCGCCCGCTCCTCGCTGTCCATTGGCCAGCCATCCAGCCTCGGCCCCAGCCAGAGATAGGCCTCGCCGCTGGCATCAGGCAGTTTCAGGCAGAGATCATAATCCTTATGCGTACCATCCTCAGGTTGGTGATCAATCAGCGGCGCGGTGGCAGGAAAGGTGTACCAGCCACCATCGGGCCTGTTGCGCTCATCAAGTGCGGCATAACGGCGATGACTCACGCTGCAGATGCGCTCCAGAAGTGCTGTTTCGATATCCTGCAGGGGCAACTGGGCAAGGTCGCCCGCCCCCAGCTGCCTGATTGCAGCCAGCGTGTCGAGCTGGTGGCGGAAGAAGAGACGGTCGAGTACACGCTGCATCGACTGCACAAGCGGTGCGAAACCGAAAGCGGCAGCAACAGCCGCAATCACCATCGCCCAGACCGAAACCGGCTGTCCCGTACTCAGATATACGGCCGATTCGGCCAGCATCAGCACCAGCACGAAAACCGCAATCGCCGCCAGCGTGGCGCCGAAATAGGCGAAGGAGTGTACCAGCCGCCTGAAGCTGAAGATCAGGCGAAGGCGAGACATTGAAGCCTCGGTTTTAAGCAAGCTCCAGCCGTTCGCCTTCGAATTCAAAAGATTCCATTACCCGGTATAGATTATCGCGCGGTTCACCACTCATCGGCAACAGTGGCAGGCGCATTTCACCGCGCATCCAGCCGAGTGCAGCACAAGCAGCCTTCACCGGAATCGGATTGGACTGCACGAAGAGCATGCGATTAAGTTCGCACATGGCAAACTGAGCAGCACGAGCGCGTGCCAGATCGCCCGCGCGCATGGCATCGGTCACAGCCAGCATCGTCCTGGGCGCAATATTGGAGACAACCGAGATCACCCCTTTGCCGCCCATTGCCATGAACGGCAACACAGATGCATCGTCTCCTGAATAGAATTCAATGCGATCGTTACAGGCAGCCAAGGTCTGGGCAAGTTGCTCCATGTTCGCCGTGGCATCCTTGATACCGACAATATTGGCAATATGGGAAAGTCTGCCGACAGTTTCCGGTAAAATATTGGAGTTGGTGCGTCCTGGAACATTGTAAACCAGTTGCGGCAGATGCACAGCATCGGCTACCGCCTTGTAGTGGCAGTAGATACCCTCCTGGGTCGGCTTGTTGTAATAGGGGGAGATCAGCAGCGCTGCATCGGCTCCAATCGCCTTTGCGGCAGCCGTCAGTTCAATCGATTCAGCCGTATTGTTGCTACCTGTTCCCGCAATCACCGGCACGCGGCCGGCCGCCTGTTCTACCGCAATACGAATCACCTGCTTGTGCTCATCGAATGAGAGCGTGGCCGCTTCACCGGTTGTGCCGGCAGGAATCAGACCATTAACACCGGATTCAATCTGCCGTTCCAGATGCTCGCGAAACGCCTCTTCATCAATGTTTCCGTTCGAGAATGGTGTGACCAGTGCGGTCATCGTACCATGGAACATGCCTGCCTCCGAATTATGACCCCCTGAGTGCACACCGCGCACTGTTGACAGGGGTCATCTCAATCTGCCTGAACTATAACCGCTTCATCTGTTCGAGAAAGGAGATATATTCGCCCCCGAGGACGAGCCGCCAAACAACGCCCCTCAGAACTGCAAACCTGGAGCCCCCATGCCTACTTCATCAATCACCATCGGAACCCCTCTCTCATCCACTGCCAGGCGCGCCCTGCTGCTTGGGTCGGGTGAGCTTGGCAAAGAGGTTGCGATCGAACTGCAGCGCTTCGGGATCGAGGTGATCGCTGTAGACCGTTATGCCAATGCTCCGGCCATGCAGGTGGCACACCGCAGCCATGTGATCGACATGCTCGATGCAACAGCCTTACGTTCGTTGATCGAAAGCGAGCAGCCGCATTTTATTATTCCTGAGGTGGAAGCGATTGCCACCGCCACACTGATTGAACTCGAGGATGAGGGTTTTACAGTTATCCCTTCGGCACGCGCCGCCAACCTGACCATGAATCGCGAAGGCATTCGTCGCCTTGCTGCAGAAGAGCTGGGGCTACCCACCTCCTCCTATCGCTTTGCAGCCAGTGAGGAGGAGTTCAGGTTGGCTGTTGCAGCAATAGGTATGCCCTGTATCGTCAAACCGATAATGAGTTCATCAGGTAAAGGGCAGAGCCTGATTCGTAGCGAAGCAGATATTGCTGCAGCCTGGATTTATGCTCAGGAAGGAGGAAGGGCCGGACGCGGCAAAGTGATTATCGAAGGCTTCGTCGATTTCGATTATGAAATCACCCTGCTCACCATCCGTCATACCGGAGGCAC
Source organism: Mariprofundus ferrinatatus (assembly GCF_002795825.1). Lineage (NCBI taxonomy): Bacteria > Pseudomonadati > Pseudomonadota > Candidatius Mariprofundia > Mariprofundales > Mariprofundaceae > Mariprofundus > Mariprofundus ferrinatatus. The sequence continues at coordinate 1,640,361 of NZ_CP018800.1, forward strand.
CTCTTTCTGTGATCCGATTGGTCATACCCAGATTGATGGCGATTACCGGGAGTCGTGGCAGCCGCAAGCGATGAGCGACACCGCGCTGGCCGAAGCCCAGAGGATCGGCCATCTCATTACTGAAAACCTGGGCGGTTTCGGCCTGTTCGGGGTAGAGCTGTTCATCAAAGGAGACCGGGTCTGGTTCAGTGAGGTGTCACCCAGGCCGCATGATACCGGCATGGTAACCATGATCTCCCAGGATATTTCCGAATTTGCACTGCATGTACGCGCCATCCTTGGACTGGCGATCCCGAATATTGCACAGCACGGCCCATCCGCCTCATATGCTATTGTCGCGGAAGGAGAGTCTGACTTGCTCGCGTTCGGGAATCTTGGTACAGCACTGGCCGAGCCCGACACTCAACTGCGGCTGTTCGGGAAACCGGGGCTGAACGGCAAGCGACGCATGGCCGTTACCCTTGCCAGGGATGAGAGCATTGAGGCCGCAAGGGCAAAAGCGCGCCGGATCGCGGATACTATCCGGCTTATCTACTAGGAGATCTTCTCCAACCCCTGATACTCCTCCACCTCGACATAGACGGATGCAGGATAGACCGGGCCGACATCGACAATCACCCAGCTGTCATCGCGCAGCCCCAGTTCGACATCGAAGACGTCGCCCTCCTCGATCATCTCGAGTATGACCTGCGGCAGGAGAACAGGGCCGATCTTCTCATTCATGTTATCAAAGTCGAAAACAATCGATTTCGAATTAACCTCGACGATGCGCCCATGCCCCTCAACAAAGCGGGAGAAGCGCTTACCGCGCAGGCGCGGAGAGACGCCACCGCCGGTTCGGACAAAATGAAACAGCACCCGGGAAAGGCGCGCCACCCGAACTGCATCCGGAGCCACTTCGGCAAGCTCTTCATGAAAAGTACGGTACTCATCGTGACTGAACCAGCCTCGCTGATATATAAACTTGATCCATGCCTGCAGCACATTGGCAAAGGCCTGAATCAGCTCGGCATTGCTCGACTCGCGCACGGCGAACCAGCCGAGAAAATCGCGCAGGTGCTCAGGGTCAAGCGCATCCAGTGGCAGCATGCCAAGGTCGCTCGATGGCTCGACATCACCTTCGAGCAGGTCGGCCATATGCTGCTCCAGCCCCTCTTCCCATTCGGCAAAGTCAGCCTCATCGCTGAATTCAGTGTCCTGAAACAGATCGGAGTAGTGGATCAGATACTGCGACAGCATCTCCATGCACTGCTCCTCATAGGAGTGCACGGAAGAGTCGATGGAAAAGTGCGAAGACCGAGCCTGCACAAAATCATCCATCGCCTCCTGAAGCGTATGGGAACGGCTCACTGGCTCATCTGCACAGATTGAATTTGATGGAAAACCATGATGACTCCCTGCAACGGCCAGAAGTGGCCTGCTGCGAATTGTTGCCGGAAATGATGCAAATAGCTATTGTCCCGCCCCATTTCACAAGAGAGTTTGACTCTGACTGATCGCGACTCAGCAGAGCAACAACGAGGAAGTACCCATGCAGATGAATGTAACCAGCGTAAGAGTCGGCAATATTCTCGAAATCGACAACGGTCTCTGGCGCGTAATGAAAGCCACCCATGTCACTCCGGGTAAAGGCGTGGCCTGCATGCAGCTTGAGATGCGCAATGTCGAAACCGGCACCAAAACCAACAAGCGCTTTAACTCGAGCGAACGTGTTGAGCGCGCCGTGCTCAGCCAGCGGGATATGCAGTACCTCTACGCAGATGGCGATGACTACCATTTCATGGATATGGAGACCTACGACCAGATCACACTGAATTCAGAGATCCTGGAAGATGCGCTTGCCTACCTGCTGCCTGAGATGATGGTTCAGGTCGAGTTTCATGAAGATCGCCCCCTGAATGTAAAGTTACCGCAGACCGTGGTTCTCGAAGTTATCGAGTGCGATGCGGCACTGAAGGGACAGACTGCTACCAGCTCCTACAAACCTGGACGTCTGGAAACCGGAGCCTCAATCATGGTGCCGCCGTATCTGGAATCGGGCACTCGCGTGAAAGTTAATACCGAAACAGGTGAATTCGTCGAACGCGCCTGATCGAAATTCACAACATACTTGAAAAGATAAGCGCGGCCCTGAAGAGGGCCGCGTTTTTTTGTGCAGAAACCGCTTATTTGCAGGAACTTTCCCTGACGTTCTTAAGCATGCGACCGAGCACATCACGGGCAAGCATGAACTCCTCCTGGCTGATGCCGCTATAAGCCTGACTGAGTATATCAATAAGGCCCGGATGCAACGTCTCTGCCGCCTTTTTTCCCACCTTGGTCAGGCAGACGCGCATGACTCGGCGATCTTTCTCATCACTGCTGCGAACCACCAGATCCTTGCTACTAAGACTGTTGATAAGTCGCGTGATCACTGCCTTATCCTTGGCCAGCGTGTCTCCCAGCTCCTTCTGAGAAAGACCTGACCTGTCACCGGACTGATAAACAATCATCAGCAGAGCCAGTTCATCGGCGGTAATAGGGTAACCGGACGCAGCGCACTGCTCGGCCAGCCTCTGGCGCAGCGCATACATCAGATGATGAATAAGGTATCCCAATCCATCTTCAAACCGTTTTGGCATTTCAATACCCATCCCTGAACCATAATCAAAAAAGGTTGACCTTGCCAACAGTTGACATCATCAATTTTTTACCAAGCATTCATCTTAGATACGTAAAGTGCGATTTTTTCTGTGAAGGGAGCCATATGAGCATATCGTTCTACCGTATGATTTTCACCACTCTGCTGTTTGCCGGCATAACTCTGCCTGCCATGGCCGAAGAGATGGATCTGAAAAGAGCGATTGAAACAGTCATTGCCAAACACCCTGATCTGGAGATCAAGCGTATTGACCGTCAGATTGCCCAAAGTGGCATCAGGTCTGTTGAAGGAATGCTCGATCCGGTGATAACCGCCCGCATAGGTGCCAGCGAGGAGACCACTCCAACTTCCAGCAGCTTTCAACCCTCCGAAACCCGGCTTGGCCAGCTCTCAGGCAGCATAGCCAAACCACTTGAGAATGGCGGCACACTGGGGGCTAATTTCAAATACAACCGCACCAGTCAGGCCTACCCGCCATCGCCTCTGGCTGCCCAGCTCAATGCTTTCAATCCGGCCTACCGCAACCAGATCAATCTGAACTACCGTCACCCGCTCCTGAAAGGCAACGACCGGCCCGACTACAGCCAGTCGCTGTTGGCCAACGAGGCCGGCCTGCGCACAGCCGATCTGCAGCAGGTTGTAACCGCCCGCATGCTGGCGCTGAATACCACCAACGCATGGTATCAGCTCGCCTCCGACGATATCAGCATCCGTATTGCCGAACAGGCGGTGCAGCGCGCCAGAGATCTGCTTGCTTACCAGCGCGTACGTGAGGGGTTCGGCTTAATCGAAACCGCGGATCGCCTGCAGGCGGAAGCGCTGCTGGCGGCACGTAAGACAGACCAGCAGCGAGCGCATGCACGCCGGGCATCCAGCCAGAACAATCTGAACCGACTGATGCTTCGCAATCCGGAGAGTGATATCACACTGCAGAACGAACCCGTCACGGAATTCACTATCCCTTCCATGCAACTGGCGCGAGAGGTTGCCGAACAGAAGAGAGTTGAATTAAAACTGCTGCAGGCACAGCTGGACTCTGCAGAAGCGCAACTCGCAATCGCACGCAACAATGACAATATGCAACTGGATCTGGTCGCAGAGATCGGCACCCGGGCACTTGATACCAGTGCAGGCGGGGCCGCAGCCGGTGGCTTCAGCCCCAACGACCACTACGCAGCACTCTCTGTCGAGTTGTCTGAAGTGCTTGGTCGAAATTCTGCGCGCGCCGCTGTCCGGAAAGCTGAACTGCAGAGGCAGCGCATCATTGCACAACGCGCAAGCACCCTTGAACAGATCGGCAATGACCTTGCCACCGCCATTACTTCGTTGCGCAATGGCAGACCCACACTTGAGGCAGCCCGCAGACAGGCTGAAGCTGAACGGCGAAAATTCAGAGCCGAAATGAAGCGCTATCGCGAAGGGCGCTCCGACACCGCCACGCTGGTGCAGTTTGAAGGCGAATTGCTGAGTGCTGAACTCAATGCCGATCTACAGGCACTTACCCTCCAACTGGCAGCCACACAGCTGCGCTGGGCAGAAGGTAGCCTGCTTGAATCGCTGCATATCGACATCAGTGGCAACGGACAATAATTCATGAAAAATATGATCGCCTACTTCGTCAGGCATGGGGTTCTGGTCAACCTCACCTCCATCATTCTGCTGCTGGGTGGAATCTATGCAGGCATCAGCATGCAACGCGAAGCATTCCCGAGCGTGAATTTCGATGTGATTGCCGTTTCCGGTGCCTATCCGGGCGCCGCCCCTCGTGAAGTGGAGCGGCTGATGGTTGCCCCGATCGAGCAGGAGCTTAAGGGGATCGACGGTATCAATGTGATCCGTTCCACCGCCTTCTCCGGCACCATGCAGATCACCATTGAGGTTGACCCCAATTTTGCCGACCGCTCGCGTCTCGTTTCAGATATTCAACAGGCGATCAACCGTGCTGATCTCCCGATCGACCTCCCTTTCGATCCGACCATCATGGAGGTAAAATCGGAACAGACGCCTGTTCTCACCTTCTCCATTTTCGGCGATTTCGAAGATCTGGAGCTCAAACATTTAAGCTCGCAGATCGAGGATGATATCCGCGATATCGGAGGTGTTGCCAACGTCTTCGTTCAGGGTAGCCGCAAAGAGGAGATCCGCATTGTTCCTAATCCGGAGAAGATGCGCGCCAGTCGTGTTTCGATCAACGATATCATCGCACTGGTCAAGGGTTGGAATGTAAATGCGCCGGGTGGTCGTCTGAAGGAGCCCGACGGTCAGAGCATTATCCGTATTACCGGTGAATTTGTATCGGCTGCAGATGCAGGCAACCTTGTCCTGCGCTCCAATGAGAAGGGGCAGGCGCTCTATCTGAAGGATGTCGCGGATGTCACCGAAACGCTTGAGCGTCCCTACCGCTACGTCGGCGCCAAGGGCGACCCGGCGATTACGATGATCGTCATTAAAAAGGGCGATGCTGATATTATCGATCTGGTGGATCGGGTGCGTGACTATCTTGGTACAATCCCACAGAAATACGGCGAAAAAGTGAACGTCAGTGCCTACAATGACTTCTCCACCATTACCCGGCTTCGGCTGGGTGTTCTTACCAGCAACGGCACCATAGGTCTGGCACTCGTTCTGGTTATGCTGATGCTCTTCCTGCGCCCGGCCGTTGCACTGACAACCGCATGGGGACTGCCGATCATCTTCTTCGCCGGCATCGGCGTCCTCTACGCCATGGGTATAACCCTCAACCTGCTGGTGATGTTCGGCTTTATTATGGTGCTGGGACTGATGGTCGATGATGCGATCATTATCGGTGAGAACGCCACCTATCACATGGAGCGGGGCCTCTCGCCCGAACAGGCTGCCATTGAAGGAACCTATGAACTGATCGGACCGGTTACTGCAACCGTACTGACCACGATCGTCGCATTCATGCCGCTGCTGTTCATGGATGGAATTATCGGCAAATTTATTGCCAATATTCCACTGGTGGTAGTCATTCTGCTTGCTTTTTCATGGTTCGAAGCGATCTTTATCCTGCCCAACCACATCCGTGATGTGGCCAATCCCAACAAACATCCGAAAGAGAGAACGCTCTTTATCTGGATCACCAATATCTATACCTGGCTGCTTGAGAAGGCTGTCAAGCTGCGTTACCTCACCATACTGCTTACCGTTGCAGGCCTGATTGCCGCCTTTGCTCTGGCCGGCACGATGAAGTTCCAGCTCTTCCCTTCCGGTGCAGAGAGCACCTTTTACCTGCGCCTCACCATGCCGACCGGCACAACATTGGAAGAGATGCGCGACACCCTGAAGAAGCTCGATACCGAGGTGCGTAAACGCATCGATCCGGCGATCCTGGAAACCACCACGATGATTGCCGGCGAAAACAGTGCCGACCAGCGGGAAGCATTGAAACAGATCGGCGATCGCTTCGGCTTCGAACGCATTATCCTGATCCCGTTCACTGAGCGCGATGTGAAGGCACACGATGTCATGAGCCTGCTCAAAGAGGAGATACCGCCCCTCTTCCAGAATGTGGACATCAGCTTCGCCATGGAGAGTCCCGGCCCTCCGGTCGGCCGCGCCCTGCAGGTGGAGCTGACCGGCGGCGATGAAGCAACAATGTCACGGGTTGCCGAGCGACTGATCGCCATGCTTGCGACTATCAATGGCGTCTATGCGGTAGAGAGCGATCTGGAACCGGGAGATCCCGAGATCCGTATTGTGATGGATCGCAAACTGGCGGCATATGCAGGAGTTGATCTGGCCACTGCTGGAACACATATCCGGGCGGCATTCGACGGCCTGCGTGTCTCAACAATCAAGCGCGGCAAAGAGGAGATAGATGTTACGGTTCGCTATCCCGAGGCCTCCCAACACGATGTCGACACGTTGATGAAGCTTGAGATCCCCAACAAGAGGGGAGGCCTGATTCCGCTGCACCGCATCGCCAAACTTGAGGAGCACGAAGGCACCAGCAGCATCCGCCATAAGGATGCCAGGCGCGTGATCAATGTCTCTGCCGAGGTGGATAAGAAGAACATTACCTCAAAGGAACTTAACGATATCGTACTCGAGAATAAGCAGAAGTGGCTCGCAGGTGATGCGGAGGCGGTTCACTTCAATCTTGGTGGTGAACAGGAGAAGACTGACGAGTCAGTACGCGGACTGGTATTCAGCTTCCTCTTCGCCCTGCTTGGTATTTTTTCCATCCTCGCCGTGCAGTTTAACCGCGTCGGCTATCCCATCCTCGTCATGCTGGCCATCCCTTTCGGAGTAATCGGTATTGTTGTCGGATTCTTCCTGCACGGTGCCCCTCTCTCATTCATGGCAATGATGGGGTTTGTGGCACTGACCGGCGTAGTGGTTAACTCATCACTGGTGATGGCCGTGTTTATCCAGCGTCAGATCCTTGATGGTGTGCCTTGGCGCAATGCGATTATCGAGAGCGGCAAACGCCGGTTGCGCGCCGTACTGCTAACAGCCATTACAACCGTGGTAGGACTTCTGCCGACCGCATACGGCTGGGGAGGCCACGATCCATTCGTTGCACCAATGGCGCTGGCGCTCTCCTGGGGCCTGATGTTCTCAACCATCATCACGCTCTTCTCAGTGCCGGCTGCACTAGGCATTGCCATGGATATCAAGCACAGGGTGCAGAGAATGATGGGAAGAAAGGTGACGCAAAACTGATATTATCGCACTGTTTTACTCGGGTATTATAAATATTTTTTAATGCCGGATTCACCGCCTTCTCATTGCAGCACCGCTAAAGTCCGCATTGTCTGGTGTCACCCTCCCTCCCCTCCCTCCCCGACATCAGACACCCTTTAAGATAAAGGCTCCGTGAAAACGGGGCCTTTATCGTTTTCGGCTTTAGCTTGTTCCCTCCATGCTGTAATGAAATGCGCGCTTCAAACTGGCGCAAGCGGTGCGTTCCTGTTCGAATAGGGCTATGAGCGAGGCTGCAGAACAACCGAACCGGGATATAATCAAATGGAAGCAGCAGTTGATGCTACAACTGCCTGAATCACTGCCGGGCTGCATCTGGGTGCACGCCTGTTCGGTTGGTGAGGTAGGCTCGGTTGCGCCACTGATCCGTAGGCTTCTCGACAGAGGTTATGAAATCCACCTTACAGTAGTCACAGCAACAGGTTATGCCCATGCTGATCGACTGCTTGGCAAGCATATCTCCCTCTCCTATCTGCCTTGGGATATCCCTTCGGCATTCACTCGATTTGTTCGAGTCCTGAAACCTGCCCTGCTGCTGCTCGCTGAAACCGAATTCTGGCCCGGCATGCTCTCAGCATGCCGCAGGGCGGAAATCCCTGTCGTGGGCATTAATACACGTATCTCCGACCGCTCTTTTCCCCGCTATTACGCCAGCCGCTTCCTCTGGAAACGGTTCCTGAAACCCGTCTCTCTCTTTCTGGCACAGGGTTCAATTGATGCTGAACGCCTGGTTGCAATGGGTGTAGAACACAGCAAGGTGCATGTAGCAGGCAACCTGAAATATGCGATCACCGCTCCTGAAGTGGATGCTAATGAACTGCGGTTGCAACTCGACTCCGGTGCCAATCGCCCGATTCTGCTCGTAGCCAGCACCCATGAATCCGAGGATGAAAAAGTTCTCGATATGTGGCCGGCATGGCATGCCGTGTGCCCGGATTTACTAACGGTCATCGTGCCACGCCATCCGCAACGTTTCGATCAGGTGGCTGAGATAATCAGAGCACGAGGACTGAAGCTGGCTCGCTGGTCGGAACGGCAAGGCGAAGCTTCTGCAGCGGCCGATTCAGATGTTATCCTGATCGATGCCATGGGTGTTCTGGGAAAACTCTATACGGTGGCTGATGCCGTGATCATTGCCGGAAGCCTGACCAATATTGGCGGCCACAATCCTCTGGAGGCAGCCATCTGCGGTCGCGGCGCTGTAACTGGCCCCTACGTTCAGAACTTCCGCGAAATCATGGATGAGATGCAGCGCCACCAGGCAGCCATTATTTCTGCTGACGATTCTGATCTTGAACAGGTTATTTCACGCCTGCTGACACATCCTGATGAACTGAAAGAGCTCAATGCCAGTGCCGCTCTCTTTATGGGCGACAAAGGAGATGTACTGGAACGGATAATGGCCGAGATCGAGCCATGGCTGGTCAATGTTCCGAAAAAGGTATGAACATCCACCACCGCTTTAAAGCTATCTGGTAGTCGAAAAAGAAGCCTTCGCTGGCACATAAAAAAAGCCGCCCGAAGGCGGCTTTTTTATAGCTCAGAGAGCTGTCAGAACCTGTCCAGAACCTTCTCGTCCACCATGATTTCAGCACGGTCGCGAACAGAGGCCATCCAGCGAGCAAAACGGGCCTGACCTTCAGCCTGCCTGACCGTCTTGGCAATCGATTCACGCTTCGCCTCATACTCTGTCTCATCCGGAGCAATAACCTGCTCCACACGCACCACGGCAATACCCTGTGAGACGCTCAGACTGTCATCCACCCAGCTGCCGGATGCAGTAAGGAATGCCTTACTCAACAGCTCAGGCGTTAACCAGCCAGCAGCGTTGTCACCATCGCCATTGCTGCGAACCGGCTTAGAGATATATTTGGCCTGCCCATACTGCTGCGCAAGATCGTCCAGTGATTTGTCGCTGATCCCACGAATCTCATCGGCCAGTTTTTTCGCCTGCTTGTGTGCTTCATCCTGACGGGCATCCTCAAATGCACGCGAAGCCACCTTAGCAAAATCAATCACCTCAGGATCTATGCGCTCAAGCACCTCGAATGCAACATAGCGCCCCTTTCCGGCTTCAATGATCTCTACTGCCTGGCCCGGCATGGTGGCAAACACCTTGGCGCGCACCTCGGAATCGAACAGGAGAGGCTGGGCGATCGCCTCATCCATGCTGACAGGATCAATACTCGTCACTTTCAGGTTCACGGATTCGGCAGCGGCCTTGAGTGAATCCTCCATGCCGAGAGCTTCATCAAGATCTTGAGAAAGCTTATAGGCCTCGTCCATCACGCGTGCCTGCAGCAACTGCATGCGTAGCGTCTCTTTCACCTCTTCAAAAGACTTAACCGCTGCGGGGCGAACATCCTCCAGCATAATCAGGTGGAATCCAAACTCGCTCTCCACAATCTCACTGAGATCGCCCTTATCGAGAGAGAAGGCCGCTTCATCAAATGCTGCGGTCATGACGCCCGCCTTGAACCATCCCAGATCACCACCACTGCTTGCTGTCACATCCTCAGAGACATCCTCGGCCACGGCTGCGAAAGATTCGCCGGCCTTGATACGTGCCAGTGCCTTCTCGATCTTTTCGCGAGCAGCAAGACGAACCGCTTCGGATGCATCACCGGCCACCTTTGCCAGGATGTGAGAAGCCTTGCGGCTCTCCTCTTCAGTGTATTCGGCCTTACGCTCTTCATAAGCACTCTGCAGTTCGGCTTCGCTCACCGAGATATCGGCAGCCAGATCGATCGGGTTGATCTCCACTGCGTCAAGACGGACACGAACCGGAGACATATAGGCCTCTTTATGTGCCTCGTACCAAGCCTTGGCATCGGCCTCCTCAACCTTCACTGATGAAAGAAGAGTATCCGGATCAACAATGATGGCGGCAAGCACACGCTGTTCATATTCACTGTTGAAGGCATCACGAATATCGGCCTCGGAGATGTGTACGGACTGAGTAAGGGCCTGCTGCAGTGCATCAACCATAATATTGATGCGCATCTCGTTCTCAAAGTCCTGAGCCGATCCGTAACCCATATTGCGGGTAAGAATCTGGTAGCGCTGTGGATCGAAGCTGCCTGCAGACTGGAATGAGGGCTCATTCTGTATCGTGGCCAGCACGATAGCCTCAGGTGCAACAAGCCCAAGCTTGCTGGCTGTATCGACCATAAGTCTGCGATTGATCATGGTCTGGATCGTTGTCTCTTTCAGGTTCAGAGACTCCGCCAGCTCCTTGGAAAACTGGTTGCCCAGCATACGACGATAGGCTTCAAGCTGCCGGTTATACTCAACATAGAACTCGTTCTGGCCGATCGGCTTCTCATTCACTGAAGCTACCGGTTCAGCGCCCCCGCCCATGAAATAGTCGCCGACACCCCATAGTACAAATGAGAGTGCAATACCGCCGAGAATGATTTTAGCGATCCAGCCTTGCGCGTGATTACGCATCGATTCGAGCATGATAAACCCCGGTTCAAAAATCAGGAGAAACTGAAACCGGCAATGGCCCCCGCTCCCCTATAAATATAAGGACTGGCGACGCTACCGAAGCAACGTTTTCAGAGCAACGGCTGTAGCCCTGAAAAGTCCGATAACCCTAAAACCTGAACAATGGATGCATCTCCTGTTCCGTTAAAACAAAAAAGGGCGACCCTTCCGGATCGCCCTTTAAATGCATCGCGATAATGCCGCTGAATGAAACTCCCTTAGGAGAGCTTACATCATGCCGCCCATACCACCCATGCCGCCCATATCTGGCGCAGCAGCTTCAGGCTTCGGGATCTCCGCAACCATCGCTTCAGTGGTGATCAGCAGGCCAGCAATAGATGCCGCATGCTGCAGAGCAGAGCGGGTTACCTTGGTCGGATCGATTACGCCCATCTTGACCAGGTCGCCGTAGGCTTCGGTCTGTGCGTTATATCCGTAGTGGCCTTCACCATTGGATACTTCATTGACCACAACAGATGCCTCACCACCACCGTTGGAAACGATCTGGCGCAGTGGCTCTTCGAGCGCACGACGGATGATCTTCACACCGGTATCTTCATCGTGGTTAACACCCACAACATTATCAAGCGCCTTGCGTGCACGGATCAGAGCAACGCCACCGCCAGCGACAATTCCCTCTTCAACCGCGGCGCGGGTTGCATGCAGTGCATCATCGACACGGTCCTTCTTCTCTTTCATCGCCACTTCAGTCGCAGCACCGACCTTGATCACGGCAACACCGCCAGCCAGCTTGGCCAGACGCTCCTGCATCTTCTCTTTGTCGTAATCGGAGGTGGAATCTTCAACCTGTTTGCGGATCAGAGCAACGCGACCTTCGATCGCACTCTTTTCACCATCACCGTCAACAATAACAGTGGTGTCTTTGCTGATCTTCACATTGCCGGCGGTACCCAGGTCTTCCAGGGTAACATTCTCAAGCTTCAGACCGAGATCTTCAGAGATCACCTTACCTCCGGTCAGGATAGCCATGTCTTCCAGCATCGCCTTACGACGATCACCGAAGCCAGGTGCCTTCACTGCAGCCACGTTAACCACACCGCGAACCTTGTTCACAACCAGCGTTGCAAGCGCTTCGCCTTCAATGTCTTCTGCAATAATCAGCAGTGGTTTGCCGGTACGCGCAACAGCTTCCAGAACCGGCAGCAGCTCACGCATGTTGGAGATCTTCTTCTCGAACAGCAGGATGTACGGGTGATCCAGAGATGCTTCCATGCGCTCTGTATCGGTGACGAAGTAAGGGGAGAGGTAGCCGCGGTCGAACTGCATGCCTTCAACCACATCCAGCTCTGTTTCCAGACCCTTCGCTTCCTCGACAGTGATCACACCCTCTTTGCCAACCTTCTCCATGGCATTCGCAATGATCTGACCGATTTCGGAATCGCCGTTGGCGGAAATGGTGCCCACCTGAGCAATCTCTTCCTGATTCTGTACTTCGTTGGAGAGGCTTGCCAGTTCGGTAACCACAGCAGTAACTGCTTTGTCGATACCGCGCTTGAGATCCATCGGATTCATGCCGGCAGCAACTGCTTTTACACCCTCTTTGGCAATGGACTGTGCCAGAACGGTAGCTGTGGTGGTGCCGTCACCTGCGATATCCGCAGTTTTGGAAGCCACCTCTTTTACCATCTGAGCGCCCATGTTCTCGAACTTGTCTTCCAGTTCGATCTCTTTCGCTACAGAAACACCATCCTTGGTGATGGTTGGTGCGCCCCAAGATTTATCCAGTACAACGTTACGGCCTTTCGGGCCGAGAGTCACTTTTACTGCGTCAGCAAGTTTGTTGACGCCGACCATCATTTTAGCACGGGCCTCTTCGCCGAATTGAATGTCTTTAGCCATTCTTTTTTCTCCTATGTTTTCTAATTCAGTTTATGAAATAATTAAAATCCCTGTGATTTCTCGCCAATATCAGACGGCAAATCATCAGTGCAAAGTGTGCAGGTTTATTATCCTTCGATTACGCCGAGGATGTCATCCTCGCGCATCATCAGGAACTCTTCGCCGTCAAGCTTGATCTCAGTACCTGCGTACTTGGAGAAGATCACCTTGTCGCCTGCTTTGACATCCAGCGGACGAACATCGCCGTTCTCGAGGATTTTACCCTTACCTGCTGAAATCACTTCACCTTCAATCGGCTTCTCTTTAGCGGAATCAGGGATGATGATGCCTCCAGCTGATTTCTCCACCTCGTTCAAGCGGCGGACGATTACGCGATCGTGTAAAGGACGGACTGTTGTTGCCATCGATGTTTCTCCTTTCAATAAGTTAATATGGAAACTGGTATATAGGAATCAGCTTACGCCGATTCAACCCCCCGAGTGAATTTATTTAGCACTCTCCAAAGAGGAGTGCCAATGGTGGGAGTCCACCCTGCTGTGTCAACAGCTGAATATTATTTGAAAGAGGGAATATTGCAGTCGGGAAAGGTTCAGCGATTTTTTTGCCATGCCTCAATGGTCCGCATTGAGCGGCCATAGTGATAGTCGATCTGCTCGTTCGAATAGCGATGCTCAGGGGCGACAGGGCAAGCTGAACGGGCAAGACATTGAGTCTTGCAAGCAGACCCGTCCGACAGCCTGTAATTGATGCAGCAGCCCATGGAAATTTCGCCGCAATCAGGCAAACATGCAGGGCAGACAGTAAGGCAGGGTTTTTCGATACAGCTATCGCAGGGGGAAGGATCATCCATTCGCTCTGTCGGATCGAAATCAGTGTCGACAAGGACAGCCACACGATAGGCAAACCATGAACCCCATTTCCAGTTGATGCCAATTCGGAATGGAGAGTCGTGGTGCCAGCCGGCCAACCCTCCCAGGGCCTGCAGCGGCACAATACGATTTGGTGCCGGATAGATTATCTCTGAGCAGACCTCAGGCATCTCCTCGGCTGCCCAGCGCTTCACCCTGTTGACCGAAAAACTATCGATCGGATCAGCCACCCCCCTGAATTCAGAGGCCTGTACAGCCTTCCACATGCATCTGCCACCGTGGGCAATGAGGATCAGCTGAGTGTAATCTGAATAGTCCTGAACCTGATCTTCAACAGCGATCCGTATCTCTTCCGGCAACTCGGCAAGGTTAAATATTGCCTGCATATTCAGGCCGCATTCATCCAGCAGATAAAAATTCGGAACAGCGCTCATACCCACAAACTAATCGCCTCATCGCTCAAATCAAAGCAGTCTCAATAAGACCTGCTATAATAGCAGCAAGGAGCTGCTTATGATGAGAAACCCCGGACCATTGGCGCCGCTTTGCATGACCGCAGCATTTATCACGCCACCCGTTTGGGCAGTCTGGTTCCTTGTTGCCGCATGCCTGATTCTCGCCATAGCCATTTTCAAGCTGCTCGGTCTTCCTGCTGATCACTTAAACGTCACAGATCGTCTGAAATAAGATAAGCCGGCGCCGCATGCGCTCCACATGCCCTCCCTCCCAGTAGGGCTTGGCGCACCTTCCACAGTGGTAACATGGAATATGCTCCCGCACCACGTAATCCGGCACTCTGTCGAGATACGGGCCTGGCCCCGCCTCCAGCACACCGTTACAGAGCAGACAGCGGGAAAACGGGGCATGCAGCCAGTTGAGCCCCAGCAATCGAGAGAGCTGCACAATCCAGCCCTGCAGATCATTGCCAGAAAGCAAAACTACCACGCCGGAAGCTCCTGTTCGCTCAAGAAACTTGCGATCACGGGTCAGAAGGATTCGCGACTCAACAATGGCAGCCTCAAGCAGATCACTATCATTGCTTCCAGCGCCAGCAATCTCAGTATCGTAACCCGCCGCCCTGAGCCATTTCCCCAACCGCACCATCATCTCATCACATAGAAACCGGTTCATGCCGAGAACCTAAATCGAGACTTGTACCCGGTGAACCCCGAGAGATAAACTGGCCAAAAGGAGAGCAATCATGATTATCAACTTTGATGAACTGACACCTGGCCAGCGATATTTCCACACTATTCAGACGCTGATACCACGCCCGATCGCCTGGATACTCTCAGAACACAGCAACGGCAGCTTTAACATCGCCCCCTTCTCCTACTTCTCAGCCGTCTGCTCAGACCCGGCCCTGATCATGATTTCAGTCGGCAGAAAATCGGAGCACGAAGAGAAGGACACCTGCAGAAATATCGAGGCACGCAACAACTTTGTAGTACATATCCCTGATATGTCACTGATTGATGCGATGAATGCGAGTGCCGAAACGTTACCCGCGGATGTATCCGAGGTGGATCGACTGGGATTGGAAACTGTGCCATTTGATGGCTTTCCATTGCCCCGCCTGAAAGCGGCAAAGGTGGCTTACGGGTGCGAACTTTTCGAAATCCGGAAGATCGGCCATGGCAGCCAATCGCTGATTTTCGGAGAGATTAAATCGATCCATCTTGATGAATCCGTTATCGACAGAACGATCGAAGGGCGTATTAAAGTGGATGCAGAGAAACTGAATCCAGTCGCCAGACTCGGTGCAGATGAGTATGCCTCACTATCCGAGGTGATCAGGATGAAGAGGCCTGCTTAACAGGTGCCTCCACAACTGCAAAATCAGAGTGTGGCTGCACCGTAGATTGAAAGAATCAGGACACTCAGGACACCAAGAACCAGAACGCTGAGAACCAGCCACTTGGCATAACGATACCATGTGAAATCACTGAGTTTCTTGCCTGTTTTCTCCTGCCAGTTCGTCACCACCACAACTGCAACGAGAATGAAAAAAACGAGAATTATACCGATTGCATTATTCATGCGCGCACTCTATGCAAAAAAGCCGCAAGTGGAAGGGTTCCCGTTTACAGATGAGCGATCCAAAGAAGTCGATTCATTTTGGTTTAAGAAACCGGCACTACCCTGCGCACAGTTTTTCTATCAGGAGGCCACTGAATGCCGCAATCGATTAAGGTCTGGGATATTTTTGTACGCCTGTTTCACTGGTCCCTGGTGATATTTTTCGTCCTCGCCTACCTCAGCGGTGAAGGAGAGGTTGAATCTCTGCATGCCTGGGCTGGATATATTATCGCTGCCCTGATCGCCCTGCGCCTGATCTGGGGGTTGGTCGGCACGAAATATGCCCGCTTCTCCAACTTCATCTACCGCCCATCAGAGGTCAAAGCCTATCTTAGGAGCCTGGCGACCAGACACCCCAAACACTACCTCGGCCACAATCCGGCTGGAGGAGTGATGGTGGTAGTCATGCTGGTGGTGCTTTCACTCGTCACCTGGACCGGCCTTGAAGCCTACGCTGCCGAGGGCAAGGGGCCGCTGGCAGGTGTGTCGATGGAGATATCTGTCGTCCATGCCGATGATGACTGGAATGGCGGTTATGGAGATCACGGCGATGAGGAGTTCTGGGAGGAGATACACGAATTCACGGTCAACCTGATGTTGATACTGATCTTCCTGCATCTTGCCGGCGTAGCAGTCTCAAGCCTGCTGCATGGAGAAAACCTGCCGCGCGCCATGATCACCGGCCTTAAAGAACTGAAAGAAGAGGATAAGGGTTAAATCAGCAACCCCCGGTAGAGGTCCAGCATCGCAGCGTCGAAACAGGCAAAGATGACCAGTTCAGACCCGCCGTGAAAATCCTGAAAATCGAGCACCTCGCGCACAGCCACCTTGGCCGCACGCACTGCAGGATAGCCGAATACTCCTGTAGAGATCGCAGGAAAAGCGATCGACTCCAGTCCCTTATAGTGGGCAACTGCAAGCGCATTGCGATAACAGCTGGCCAACAGTTCCGGCTCGCCGTAAATGCCCCCCTGCCAGACAGGGCCGACGGCATGAATCACCCACTTTGCAGGCAGCTCATAACCCTGAGTCACCTTCACATCGCCGGTCACACAACCACCCAGCCTCCTGCACTCTTCCAGAAGCTTGGGGCCTGCAGCCTGATGAATCGCACCATCCACCCCGCCACCACCGAGCAATGTGTTGTTGGCAGCGTTGACGATGGCATCAACATGCAGGCGGGTTATGTCGGTCTGTAGTATACGAATATCCGGCATCGTCTGCTCCTGACTACACTTTTATTATAGCCGCTTTTTTTCCGATGCGCAGCGGACTCGAAAAATAAATGTTTCCGGTTAGCGTGCCACAAAACGTGATGCGGAGGTAACCATGTTACTTGCACTGAGCACCTGGCAGGAGATCGAAGCTTATCTGGAGCGCTCGACAGCGATCATAATCCCTATCGGCTCAACCGAGCAGCATGGTCCGAACGGTCTGATCGGCACCGACAGTATCTGCCCGACCCATATTGCAGCCGGCATGGCTGAGAAAGAGGATATGCTGGTGGCGCCAACCATCAGTTACGGCATGTCGCAGCACCACATGGCCTTCGCCGGATCCGCCACACTCAGCCCGTCCACGCTGATGGCAGTTGTAATCGACATCGTAGGTTCATTCAGACAACACGGCTTTACCCACTTCTATTTCCTTAACGGCCACGGTGGCAACATCGCACCCGTCACTTCAGCTTTTTCCGAGATCTATGCCGGCCATGGCAATGATAAAACAAGCCCCCGCTGCCGGCTGGCCAACTGGTGGCGCGACTCGGCAATTGCAGCACTGGCAAAAGAGCTATATGGAAACGCCGAGGGATACCATGCCACAGTCAGCGAAGTGGCATTAAGTTATCATGCTCACCCGGAAGCGGTAAAACATGCCGAGATGGAGCCGGCAGTTGCTCCGACGGATGAGTTCTACGATGCGGCAGATTTCAGGCGCAAATTTCCCGACGGGCGCATTGGCTCCAGCCCCCAGCTTGCCACAGTTGCAGATGGTGAACGCTTCTATCAGCTTGCGGTTGAAACACTGACAAAGGACTTCCATGCCTTTGTCGCCAATAGCTGACCAACAGGAGTGCAATGATGAAATGGCTGGATGAACTGCCCTGGTTGGCCCTGATCGCAATTGCAGTACTGATGGCTATGCTGCCATTTGAACCGGAACCGCACCTGATCGAAAAACTGAAGATGCTGGCTGACGGCACGCTGTCAAAACCGATCGATATCTTTGATCTCTTCTGGCATCTGCTACCAACTGTTCTTCTGGTGGTGAAATTCGTTCGCAGCCGCAAAAAGAGAGGTGGCAGTTGAGCAGTGGCTGGGGCTGTCCATACGAGGTGGACGGCATGTGTCGCAGGGTACCGGACAGGAAGTGTGACCCCGGCATGAAGGGGTGTACGCTTTCAGGTCGTTTCACATTCAGCAGCAGTGAAAAAAACATCTCGCGCCGACTTAAAGATAAACCTGATCAAACCGCAAAAGAGAAGAAAACCGGAAAATAGTTATTCGTTACTGCCGCGAACCCTCCGCCACAGCGGTCTCAGTTTCGCCTTAAAGGCATCGTAAAAGGGTCGCCCAAGAAGAAGCAGGCTTGCCGCAAAGCTCAATTCGGCAGCCACCAGCAGCGTCGTGGCAGCCACAGCGATTGTGGATGCTTCTGCATCAATCAGGAACGGCGCGACCAGCATCAATCCCCACAGCAGCCACGATATCCAGAACAGAAATAGTCCGAGACCTCGTTTGAAACCGTTCGGAGAATTACCGTCAGGCATCCAGCTCCCGTCCTCCATCAAAGCGGATAAGTCGGGTCGGGCACTCCAGACCCTCAACCGGTAGCAGGCTCTCGAGTTCCGCCACACGATCCCGCCTGGCGTTGGTTTCTGGATGCTTGGCAATCAGGAAGGAGCAGATGTCGCAATACTCCTCGATAGAGATTTCATAGGTCCCGATTCGGCGGCCAAGTGCGATAATCTCCTCTTTATCCCATGCAATAAGTGGTGACAGAAGCGGCAGGTCGGAGGCATCGTATATGGCGTGGATATTGGCCAGGGTCTGGCTTGCTACCTGACCGAGCGAATCACCGGTAACCAGTGCCTGCCCCTTCTCCTGGTGAGCAATCTTGGCTGCCGAACGAATCATCTGCCGCTTGTAGATAATCATACGATACTCGGCTGGCACATGGGCAATGGCATGGCGCTGAAATTCTTCCAGATCGATCAGATAGAGTTTCACACGACCCTGATAGAGGGATATCTGACGCGCAAGGTCCCTGATCTTAACAAAATCACGGTTGATTGTGCTGTTGTAGAGGTGCACCAGCACCACCTCCATACCACGCTTGATCATGGAGTAGGCAGCAACCGGCGAATCAATGCCGCCGGAGAAGAGCACGACTCCACGTCCAGATGAACCAACCGGCAGTCCGCCGATACCTATAATCTTGCGGGTATAGATATAGGCGGAGTTCTTCGCCACCTCAACACGTATATCGATCTCGGGGTTATTCAGGTTCACGGCCAGATTGAGCTGGTTCTTCAGAAAACCGCCGACCTCGAAATTGAGCTGAGGTGATGTGAATTGAAACTGTTTATTGCTGCGCCTGCTGGTGACCCGGAATGGTCTGCCTGCAACATCGGGCCCGAAATCAGCAACCACCGCCTCTTTCGCCTTATTCTGTATTGCCTCAAGATCGAGGGCACACTCATGGGCGACAGAGAAATTACGGATACCGGGAATCAGGGCAAGCAGATCGAGCAACTCATCGCTGACCGACACAACATCGGCGGTCATACGGCCATACTCGCGATAGAAGCCACCGCGTTTGAGCACCGGCTCAATCACCCGCTTGATATTCTGCGCCATACGGCGCTCAAAGATGGAGCGATTCTTCCCTTTTAAAGAGAGCTCTCCGAAATGAAACAGTAATTTTGGCATAGTGCGGCAATCTAACTCCAGATCAAGGAAGTTGCAGTGTTTTAGATCATTCAGCGTTTATATTCTGATCTTTCGAGCTGTTAAAACAAACGGAGGGAGGGATCAGCCTTTTCCACCATTATGCTTTCGACCATTCTCAGAGTAATATTCTTCAGTCAGAAGCAAACAACAGGCGTTTGAAGCCAGCCCCTTCCTGCGCTAGCCTTACTTCTCTGATATAGGCTAGGGGCCGGAATGGAAATATTGGGAACATATAACTGGCTGCTGGTCGTTGTCTCTGTTATGGCGGCAATGGGCGCCTCGTTTGTCGCCCTCGCGACTGTTCCCCGTATCTACGCCTCAAGTTCCAACAAACAGTCGCTGGCATGGGTGGCCACATTCGGCCTGAGTCTCGGTGCAGGCATCTGGACCATGCACTTTATTGCCATTCTTGCATTGCAGATGCCGATTCCGGTGCAGTTCGATATCGCACTTACCGCTATGTCTCTGCTGCTGGCAGTCGTGGTCAGCGCCATTGCCATCTATCCTCTTCACTCAGGTGTCGGGCTGAGTCCATCTTCCCCGACAACCTATCTGATCGGAACGGTCATGGGACTTGGAATTGCGGGCATGCACTACTCCGGCATGGCTGCCATACGGTTGAATGCGACCATGCACCACGATCATTCCATCGTTATTTTGGCTATTGTGATCGCCATTGTCGCCTCAACCGCCGCCCTCTTGATTGCCAACAGGCTGCGTGACAGCCGCATCTTCAGCCAGCTTGGCACCAAATCAGCGGCGGCCGTTGTGATGGGTACTGCAGTATCAGCCATGCACTACACTGCCATGGAGGGCATGACTTTCTTTGAGCGTGCAGAAAAGCTTCACTTTGAAGCAACGATTGATCCGCTGATCCTGGCAATATTCATCCTGATCGTCGCATTTCTGGTTCAGGGCACCATCATTATCATTGCCCTTTTCGACGAGGCCTATTCGATCTCGGAAAAAGCTGCCGTTGCGATGAAGCAGCGTGCAGATATCAACCACTCCCTCTCTAAAATTCTATCGCTTGCACTGGAAAACCTCACTCTTTCCGAAACACTCGACAAAGTTCTGGATGAGATTCTGGAGATTGAATGGCTGGCTCTGGATAAAAAAGGAAGCATCTTTCTTGCCGATGACAAAAAATCGGAATTAACGATGATAGCTAAACGCAACCTCGGAGATCAGCTGCTTAGCCTCTGTTCAAGCGTGGAGTACGGCCGCTGTCTCTGCGGCATGGCTGCCGAACAGAAGGCGCTGATCTTCAAGCCATCCCTGGATGCCGAGCACACCACACGTACGCATGAGATGGAAAACCATGGCCATTACTGTGTTCCGATTCTCAGGCCCGCAGGGCTGCTTGGTGTAATCAATCTCTATGTACAACCCGGCCACAAACCCAATGAGGAAGAATCGACATTCCTGACTGCAGTTGCCGATGCGATTGCCAATATCATCCAGAATAAACAGCTGGAGAGTCAGGCTGATAAGATTTTCAAAGCCATTGACCAAGCTGGTGAAGCAGTCCTGATTACTGACTACGATGGCGTCATTGAATACGTTAATCAGGCATTTTGCTCCAATACAGGCTATAGCGAAGATGAGGTGATCGGCAAAACCCCGGCCCTGCTTAACAGCGGGAATCAGGATGATGAATTTTACGAGAATATGTGGAAAACGATCAAATCCGGAGAGGTATGGCAGGGCGAAATCATCGAAAAACGTAAGGATGGCAGCTTCTACCCTGCAATGCTGACCATATCTCCGATCCGCAACAACAGTGGAGAGATCACCCATTTCGTCGGCATTCATGAAGACCTTAGTGAGCATAAAACACTGGAGGCACAGTTCCGTCAGGCGCAGAAAATGGAGGCGCTTGGAACCCTGGTTGGTGGCATCGCCCATGACTTCAATAACATGCTGGCAGGTATGATCGGCAACCTGTTCATGGTGAAAAAGAAGATGCATGGCATGCCTGAAATGAAGGAGAAAATTGAGGATGTTGAGAAGGTGGGCTTTCAGGCTGCCGAGATGATCAAACAGATGATGGTTTTTGCCCGCAGTGAAGAGGTGGAAATGAGTCCGATTTCACTCACCAGCTTTATCAAAGAGGCATTCAAGCTGCATCAGATTGTGATTCCTGAGAATATCAAACTGAATAAACAGATCAGCTCGCATGAGATGGTCATTGTTGCCAATCCGACCCAGCTTCAGCAGCTTATTCTGAACCTCTTCGGCAATGCCGTGGATGCAGTCAGGAAGGTCAAAGATCCCGCCATCAGCTTTCAGATTGAACAGATTGAGGCCGATCAGTCATTCTGTACAAAACATCTGGATGCCAAAGTGGGACGATACGCTCATATTTTGCTGTGCGACAACGGCCAAGGCATTAAAAAAGCCCATCTTGATCGTATCTTTGACCCCTTCTTTACAACCAAGGAGGTAGGAAAAGGCACCGGCCTCGGCCTCTCAATGTCGATGAGCATCGTCAAATCCCACCACGGTTTTATCGAGGTAAAAAGCAATCCCGGCTTTGGAACTGAGTTCCATATCTATCTCCCCCTTTCCGATGAAAAAGAGGTCGCCAGAAAGATTGGCATCTCGTCAAAAGCTGCAGAGGGTCACGGCGAAATCATCCTGGTTGTTGATGATGACAGCCATCTGCGTCACACAACAGCAGAAGCGCTCGAAATGCTGGGCTATAAAACCATGATGGCAGAAAACGGCAGAGAGGCTGTGGAGCTCTGCAAGTCAATTAAAGTTGATCTGATTCTTCTGGATGTCGTGATGCCCGAAGTCGGAGGCCCCGATGCTGCCCGGGAGATTCTGGCAAGAGACCCCATGGCAAAAATCATCTTTGCAACAGGTTACGACAAAGCTGACTCGCTACAGTCATTGCAAGGCATTGAATCGATACCTGTCCTCTCCAAACCATTTAGAATTCAAGAGCTAAGCAGCACAATCCGCTTACTGCTGGATTAACCTGAGCGCACCTTAAGCTGCCAGCATCTCCTGCTTGGCTTCCAGCTCTTCCCATCGGCCATAGGCTGCTTCAAGCCCTGCTTCCAGCTCCTGCAGGCGTAGCTGATCCTTCTGGAAAGCCTCGGGATCAGTAGTGAAATAGTCAGGATCACAGAAATGAGCCTCGATCTCCCCCTTCTCCATCTCCATCAATTCAATATCCTGCGGCAGCTGATCCAGTTCACGCTGCTCTTTGTAGGAAAGCTTGGTCGCCTTTTTCACCGGTTTGGGCGCGCTCTGGGCAGGCGCCCGCTTTTTCTCTTGCTCTGTCTGCAGCTGCGCCTTTTCCTGCTGTCGAATCTTCCACGCCTGGTAATCGGAATAACCGCCCTCGATCGGAACGATCACGCCATCTCCCTCAAAGGCGAGTACACGCGAGGCGACCCGATCCATAAAAGCGCGATCATGCGAAACAAGAATCACGGTGCCTTCATAATCGGCCAATGCTTTTTCCAGTACGGCAAGTGTGCCGATATCGAGATCATTCGTCGGCTCATCAAGAACAAGAACATTTGCAGGCTCCAGCAGCAGCTTTGCCAGCATCAATCGCCCCCGCTCACCGCCTGAAAGCGCCGCCACACGTGTGTTCATACGCTCCTTGTCGAAGAGAAAATCCTGCAGATAGCTGACAATGTGGCGCGGCTCGTGTCCGCCGATATGCACATAGTTGCCGCCCTGCGGCAGCAGTACATCCTTTAGTTTTATATCCGCATTCAATTCACGCATCTGGGTAAGGAATGCAGGGGCAAGGCGAACACCGTGGCGCACCCTGCCTGAATCGGGGGCCAGCTCTCCAAGCAGAATATTGAGCAGGGTCGTTTTACCGATACCGTTGGGGCCAATCAGCCCCACCCGATCGCCCGCCATGATCTTGTGGCTGAACTTTTGGCAGATCACGGTCTCGTCAAATGCGTGCGAAACCTCGATAGCCTCCATCAGCATCTTACCGGGTTTAATGCCGGATGAGACGCGCAGGTCCACATCACCGCCACGAAGCCTTCGACTCGCCCGCTGCCTCCTCAAATCCTCCAGCGCCCGTGCTCTCCCCTCGTTCCTGGTACGCCGGGCAGGAATCCCCTGTCTGATCCAGCGCTCCTCTCCGGCCAGAAGTTTGTCGAATTTACGAAACCGGCTCTCCTCCATCGCCAGCAACTCGGACTTCTTCTCCAGATATTCTGCATAGGAACAGGGAAAATGGGTCAGGTGACCACGATCCAGTTCGATAATCTCCTCAGCCACGGCATCAAGGAAGTAGCGATCATGGGTGATAAACAGTACCGATCCCGGAAAAGAGGCAACGAACTCCTCCAGCCATTCGATTGACTCAATATCAAGATGGTTAGTCGGCTCATCAAGCAGCAGCACATCGGGCTCTGCCACCACGGCACGAGCCAGCGCCACCCTGCGCAACCAGCCACCGGAGAGTTCACCCACATCGCGATCTGCCTGCAGCTTAAGCTTCGATATTGCCGTCTCGATTCGCGTATGCAGCTTCCAGGCTCCGCTGTGTTCAAGCTCCTCCTGCAGGCGTTCCACCTCTTTCAGCATGGCATCCGAGCTGTCATTTTCCAGCTTCTTAAGTGCATCGTGATAGGACTCCAGACTCTTCGCCACGTTACCGAGCCCGTCGGCCACCACATGAAAAACAGTAACCCCTGCATCGAAGTGAGGTGCCTGCGGCAGATAGGCTACCCTTGTTCCCGATCGCAGTGTCACCTCGCCGCTATCCGCTTCGATCAAGCCGGCCATAATCTTGAGCAGTGTGGATTTTCCCTCGCCATTGCGGCCGATAAGACCGATACGCACACCGCGTCCGATAGCGAGATTCACGTCATCGAGAAGCACCTGCGGGCCGAACGCTTTGTCGAGATGGTTGAGGGTCATTAGTGGCATGGGCGCATAATAGCCGTTAAACAGCAAAAGAAACGCCCTGCATTTACAGGGCGTTTCATCAGTGCCTGAGCCAGTTCATTCAGCAGACACGATTTTATTTGCAGTGACCCCGGCCTTCGCCTCCCGATCCGTCAGCAAAGCGTTTTCCTTTGCGATCCATTTTCATCTGTCTGGCTTTCTCTTGCTGCTCGGGTGTCAGCATCGCATGCACTTCGGCACGCACTTCGCTTCTGTGGATCACCATCTGCCGGGTAAGCTCCGCTTTTTCACTGGCAAGCCTTGCCACCTGTTTGCTGTAATCCTTGGCTGAAGGGTCAAGGCTGCGCAGTGCCTGGCGGTTTTTGTGCATGGCATCATGCAGTGCTCTCCCTTCAGCTCTGTTTTCTTCGTGAATCTGTTTGAACTGGTTGCGCTGGCTATCACTCAGATCCAGTTTCTCAGCCATTCTCTCGACGCGGCGCTCCATGCTCTTTTCACCACCGGGTCCGCCAAACGCGTAGGCCATATTGGCACCCGCGACAAACAGCGCCGATGCAACCACAAAGAAGACGACAGTTCTCAATCCGTTTTCTCGTTTCATTACCTTTTGCTCGTTCATTATATGCTCCTTGGTCAATTCACTACGCTCTCCGGCGCATGACGAATGGTGATCCTCTGCATGCAAAGTTGGGCATTGCTTGTGCAAAAGATATGCAAATCAATGTAAAGGAAGCGTAAAAGCAGCTTCCCGAACCCTTTTTTCGTGGCAATATGGCGACATGGCTATTCTGATGATCGATGACGATGTTGAACTCTGTGAACTGATGCAGCGCTTTCTTGCCGGTGAAGGTTTTGAACTGGCTTGCGCCCATGATGGTGAGGCCGGACTGGAGCAGGTCAGGGCCAACGATTTCGAATTGCTGATTCTCGATATCATGATGCCGGTAAAAAACGGCATGGATGTATTGCGCGAGCTGCGCGGTTTCAGCCAGGTGCCGGTGATCATGCTGACGGCGCGTGGCGAAGAGATGGATCGCATCATCGGCCTTGAACTCGGGGCAGACGATTACCTGCCCAAGCCGTGCAATCCACGCGAACTGGCAGCCAGAATCCGGGCCATCCTCCGCAGAAGCGAAATGCCGGAGCAACAGAAACCGAATGCAGAGAAGTCTTTTGGCAGCATTACATGGCAGCCGCAATCGCGCACAATTTCCGAACGGGAGCAACCGCTTGATCTAACCGCCACCGAATACAATATCCTGGCAGCCCTCATGGAAAAGGCTGGCGAAGTGGTCGACAAACAGGCATTGAGCAAGGCGGCACTCGGTAAACACTATGGTCCATTCGACCGTACGCTGGATGTGCACATCGGTCACCTGCGCAAAAAACTTTCACCGCTTGGCAATGATGAACCGCGCATCAAAACCGTACGCGGTGTCGGCTGGCTGTTCGTACCGGAATAAGCAGTGCGCATCTTCACAAAAGTTTTCCTTCTGCTTATGGCAACACTGCTTGTCACTGCCGGCCTCTCCAGCTGGCTTGGCGAGAAGTGGCGCTCGGAGAGCATCATCATTGAATCACGCGTCTCCCAACTCACCTCTCTTGGAAAAGTCGCTGTCGAGATTTACGAGCTTGAAGGCAGAGAGGGTTACCGGCAATGGTTTCGCCAGAACATGCGCAGCAAGAATGCCTACGGCAGGCTTCTGGAGAGTGATGGAGCCTTACTTGGCGGTTTCGGCCAGGGAAGGCATGTCAGACCGTTGCCTGAACATCTGTCTGAGCTGCTGGATCAGGCTAAAGCTGAAGGCAGCCAAATCACCCTGATCCGCCCCCCCATGCTGGCTGTTGCGCTGCCTCTGTCGGGTCAGCAAGGCAGTTATTTCTGGGTGGCAAGCACGCTTCTCTCAGATGATGAGATGCGGGAGAGCGGCGGCACCATGCGGCTTCTGCAACTTCTTGTTGCACTGCTCACCATTGCTGCAGTCAGCACTATTCTTACACGCATGCTAACCCGACCCATTAAAAGCCTGCAGCACACAACCGAACGGCTTGGTGAAGGTGAACTTGATAGACGCGTGGAGAGTGCCGTTACTGGCAGAACCGACGAACTGGGAGAGCTGGGCAGAAGCATCAACAGCACAACCGATCAGCTTGTTCAACTGCTCGCGAGCCATAAACAGCTCCTGCGCGACATATCGCACGAACTTCGCTCTCCACTGGCACGCCTGCAAGTGGCACTGCAGCTGGCAAGAAATTCCGCTTCTGAAAGCACGAACGAAGAGTTGGATCGTATTGAAAAAGAGGCAGAGCTACTGAACGAACTGATCGGAGAAGTACTTACACTAGCCCGGATCGAGCAGGGTGGCGTAGAAATTCAGAGACAGCCCCTCAATCTGAACGAGATTGTTAATGCGGTGGTTGCCGATGCGGTTTTTGAGGCGGAAGCGGAAGATAAATCCATTCTGTTTACTGAGCAGGCGCCAGGTCGCATTACAGGCGACCGCTTATGGATCACGCGTGCGCTCGACAATGTGATTCGAAATGCCATCAGGCATACACCTGCCGGAAATGGTGTCGAAGTTTCGCTGGTTACATCCGGAGATAATGCAGTAATCGAGATCCGGGACCATGGTGATGGTGTGGATGAATCGATTCTTCTGAAACTGTTCGAGCCATTTGTGCGCGGCTCCGAAGCCCGCGAGCGCCATCAGCGCGCTTCCGGTTACGGCTTGGGGCTGGCGATTGCCAGAAATGCTATCGAACTGCATGGTGGTACGATCACAGCCGCCAACCATGTTGATGGAGGACTTTGCGTCACCATCACGCTTCCGAAACTGTAAAACTGAAATGCCTGCAACTGTTAAACAGCCAGGGGCATATTATTAATAAAGGAGGCCGAAGCCCCCTCTATTATCAACCAACATGGTTCCGAAGATGGCTATAGCGAACTCAAACGCTTTATGCCTGCGACCATTTCATCCCGT
Source organism: Mariprofundus ferrinatatus (assembly GCF_002795825.1). Lineage (NCBI taxonomy): Bacteria > Pseudomonadati > Pseudomonadota > Candidatius Mariprofundia > Mariprofundales > Mariprofundaceae > Mariprofundus > Mariprofundus ferrinatatus. Next base: position 1,667,860 of record NZ_CP018800.1, read on the forward strand.
TTGGCTATTGCCTCATCAAGATCGCTCCGGACCTTGGCCACTACGGCCTCGGGTGCACTGCCGCAGAACTTCGGATTGGCAAGTTTACCTTCATTCAAGGCGATATCCTTCTCAAGCTTGGCAATATTCTTTTCTAGACGGGCGGTCTCCTCTTCAACATTGATCAGACCAGCCAATGGAAGGTATACCTTGGCATGAGCCAGAGGCGCAACGGCAGCACCATCAACCTCGGAATCGGCATCCTGCCATGCAAGTGACTCAAGCTTGGCCAGACTCATCAGCAGTTTTTTCTCTGCTTCAAGATCGGCCTGAACATCAGCACCGCAGGCGATAATCGCATCAATGCGCTTGCCAGGTGCCACATTCATCTCACCACGCACCGAACGAATCGCAGTAACCACCTCCATCACACGATTCATGCGTGAAACGGCCTGTGCATCTGTCGCATAACCCTGAACCCAGTTATCGGTCACGAGCCTCGCATCGGGACCATGAAGCTCCTGAAACAGCGTTTCAGTAATGAACGGGCAGATCGGGTGCAACAGGCGCAGCCAGCCATCCAGGGCCGTCAGCATCACAATCTGCGTTTCCGACTTGGCCGCCTCATCATCACCGTAGAGGGCCACCTTGGCCGCTTCCACATACCAGTCGCAGTAACTGCCCCAGATGAAGTTGTAGAGGGTGCCGGCCGCCTCGTTGAAGCGGTATTCGGTCAGTGCCTTCTCGACATCACGGGTGCAACTGTCCAGCTCGCTCAAAATCCAGCGATTCACATCATTTTCTGGCTGGATTAATGCATCCGGCCTGGCATCACCACGATTCATGAATACGAAGCGTGCCGCATTCCAGATCTTGTTCATGAAGTTGCGGTTCGACTCGATACGTTTGACGTCGAGTTTCACATCACGACCCGGTGTCGCCATATGTGCCAGTGTAAAGCGCAGCGCATCGGCACCATAATCGCCGATAATCTCCAGCGGATCGATCACGTTACCCTTGGACTTGGACATCTTCTGTCCCTGTGCATCGCGGATCAGTGCGTGGATATAGATATCCTTGAATGGAACCTTGCCGGTGAACTTCATGCCCATCATGATCATGCGGGCAACCCAGAAGAAGATAATGTCAAAGCCGGTGACCAGCACATTGGTGGAGTAGAACCTCTCCATCTCCTCCGTATTTTCAGGCCAGCCAAGGGTGGAAAATGGCCAGAGGCCGGAAGAGAACCAGGTATCGAGAACATCCTCATCCTGCTTGATCTTGGTAGAACCGCAGCCGCTGCAGCACACGGCGGCCTCCCGGCTTACCGTAATATGATCACAATCCTCACAGTACCAGGCAGGAATACGGTGCCCCCACCAGAGCTGTCGGGAGATGCACCAGTCCTGAATATTGCGCATCCACTCGAAATAGGTCTTCTCCCAGTGCTGCGGCACAAACTTGATATCACCATCTTCAACGGCGGCAATGGCAGGTTCTGCAAGTGGTTTGATATCGACATACCACTGATCGGTCAGATATGGCTCAATCACCGCGTGTGAGCGGTCACCGCGACCGACCTTATGCATATGATCCTCAACCTTGTACAGAAGCCCCTCAGCCTCCAGATCAGCCACCATGCGCTCACGCGCCTCATAACGATCCAGACCGTGATACTGCTCGGGAATCCAATCCTCCTCAGCGATATGGGCGCGATTGGTGAAGATATTCAGCAGCGGCAGATCATGGCGTTTGCCGACATCATAATCGTTGAAATCATGCGCCGGTGTAATCTTCACACAGCCTGTACCGAACTCAGGATCAACATACTCGTCGGCAATTACCGGGATCGTACGGTTACAGAGCGGCAGGATCAGCTGTTTACCAATCAGATCTTTGTAACGCTCATCATCAGGGTGTACTGCCACCGCACCGTCACCAAGCATGGTTTCAGGACGTGTGGTGGCAACAATCACATGTTTGGTCGGATCATCGGCATGCGGATACTGGATATGCCAGAAATGCCCCTGCTCCTCATCATGTTCAACCTCAAGATCGGAAACCGCCGTCTCAAGCACCGGATCCCAGTTGACCAGACGCTTGCCTCGGTAGATCAGCCCCTCTTCATAGAGGCGGACAAACACTTCACGAACCGCATCGGACAAACCCTCATCAAGGGTAAAACGCTCACGGCTCCAGTCACATGATGCGCCGAGTCGCTTCAGCTGAGAGACGATGGTTCCGCCAGACTCCTCTTTCCACTCCCATACACGATCAAGGAAACGCTCACGGCCAAGATCCCTGCGATGAACCCCCTCTTTATCGAGAATGCGCTCAACCACCATCTGCGTTGCAATTCCGGCATGATCCGTACCCGGCTGCCAGAGCACCGATTTGCCCTTCATGCGTTGCCAGCGAATCAGCATATCCTGAATCGTAAAAGTAAAGGCGTGACCCATGTGCAGGCTTCCGGTGACATTCGGAGGAGGAATCACAATGCAGTAAGCATCATCGGATTGTTCCCCACTGGCAGCTTTCGGGCGGAAGGCATCCGAATTCAGCCACTGGTCGTTTACGGCGGGTTCAACCGCCTGCGGGTCATAAATTTTAGCAAGCTCGTGCTGGCTCATGGAGAATCCTCGGTACAGGTTGCAGATTGGAGCGCCATCCTACGGCCTGCTAACCAACGGGCAACCTGTGAAATTCTTTGTTAAAACGGAACCCGCTGAGCCCTGCAGAGAAACCGCATCAGAGAGTGCCCCGCTTTAAAATAGTCGCAGGCGATATCTGCCAGATCATCCTGCTCGATCAGGGCGGGTGCAAGATCACTAAGGCCGATGAAATCCTTTCGCTTAATGTCATCAATCATCGGATGAGTTTTTTCAAAACCTCGCGGTGCAGATTTCAGGCTATCGCCTACAAGGTTAAACCAGCGGCTGAAGTCACCATCATTACGGGCTTCCAGCCAAAGATCGGGTTCATCAGCGATCAGCTTACGTATTTTCAGAAGTGCATCAGCCGGAGGATGCCAAGTACCGACCCCGACAAAACATTCGGCTGCACTGATGTGAAGGTAATATCCCGGCGCATGGACATCCTTGCCCGCCTCATGCCTGAATTGAATGCCGATATTGGTCTTGTAGGGGGCTTTATCCTTTGAAAAGCGGGTATCACGGAATACGCGCATCAGTGAACCGCCCATCTTGCGCGCATCAGCTCTGAAGTGAGGCGATATCTCCGGCAGACGTTCGCCCACCGACTGAATCAAATGCAGTGCCGGTGAGCGGACCAGGTTTTCGTACTGCTGTTTGTTATCGGCGAACCATTCGCGATTATTGTTCTCACTCAGAGCTTCGAGAAATGCGAAGGTTTCGCTGGAGAAGCGATCCACTCAGGATTTTCCGAAATGGTCGGCAAACTTGTCAATCCATTCGCTTGCCGCCTCTTCGAATGTGAGCTTGCGATTCCTTATTGTCTGTTGCTGCTGGTACTCCCTGATGCTGCAGACCTGCTCCACCATTCTGGCACGGAATGAGGTCTCCTCGCTGAGAAACCTCACACCTATCTCAAACAGTCCGCCGCCGGTTGAAACGTGTCTCCAGCGAACCACACACAGCGCCTCAAATTTTGGCTTGATATAGGGGATCCTGATCTTCAGCACAGCGCCTTTTTCAAGGAAGACATTGGTCTGGAAGGAGAGGCCACCCTCGCTCATTTCGTGTACGGAAACCTGTTCAGGCGGCTCTTTCTGAGGAAAGATTTGAATTGGCACATCTACCGGATGGCGGTAGTACTCTCTACGTTCCATATCGTGCTCGGAGTCGCTCATGACTTCACCCCCAGATATTTTGGATCCAGCCCCATCTGTCGATAGGTTCGGAAGCGCTCTCGTGACATCTGCTTCAATGACTCATCCCAGCCATCGACAAAATCAACCAGATGGGAAAATCCGGAGATATCAGGCGGCACTTCCAGGCAACCGTTTATTACCACCTCGGGATTGTTGTCCCGTACGATCCCGGTGGCAAGCAGGATCGGCTGCATCGCATTGGCCTGACTGTCCGACCCTGCAACTGCATTGGCCAGAAACGATTCGGGGTGAATAGTCCAGAGCCGTTCACTCAACTGGGCTGCAAACCCCTTATCGGGACATAGAACCAACAGATGCGGGGTCAACCTTCCCCTTCTCAGCAATAGGCGTGCAATCCCCTCCACCCGGTCCGGCTTTTCCAGAAGCTCAAAATGAACCTTCATATCATCACTCATGAACGTCTTTTCCACACCTGCATCAGGATAATCAGTGACGCTATCGGCAACACAAGTGCCAGTGACTGCGCTGTGTCCGGTTGCATGCGATATCCAAGCCCCAGAACTGCCGCTTCACCAGCTACGATCAGAGCGGGAATTTTCCACGACCAGTCGGACTTTAACCAATGGTTAACTGGCCACTTCTCCGACCAGCGCCAGAGCAACCAGGTGGTAATAATGCCTATGCCCAGACCTGCAACAACATCAATCGGGAAATGGACGCCACCATAGACGCGCCCTACAGCAGCAAGCAGGAACAGCGTGGCAAGTGCCCAGCTGCGCCAATCTTTCACCGACCAGAGAAGAAAAGCGACCAGCACCAGAACGCCATCCGAGGTGGCATGCCCTGATGGAAAACTGTGGGATGTGAATGCGGAACCCAGCACATGGACATTTTCAAGGACCGCAGGCGGGCGCGGCATATCAAAAATCCGCTTAAATATCTGGGCTATCAAACCGGACAGCAGATATCCGCTCAAAGCAACCATGCCGAGACGCAGGCGATATAACATGAGCAGAGAGGCAAGCAGAGCGATCACCAGTCCGTCGCCAAGACCACTGACAACGCCAAAGAAGGCATCACCAATGGGTGAATGGGAATCGTTGATCAGTCGGAAAAGCGCATGGGAACTGTCCATATCCTGCATAGGTGAGAGCCTACTCATCTGCCGATAGCTATTCTACTAATGCGGAACATCGATGCTGTTTATACCAGAGAGTAAATAAAATCGTGATGATCGATCTCACCAGCTGCCGCCATCTTCAGTGCGTGCACTGATTTTGGCTGCAATCCATTCTCCATAGCGATTTTCTTCAGCTCTCCTCCACTAATACCGTCGTGAATGGCCTGACGAATTGCCTCATTCACAACAAGGAATTCGTAAAGCATGACCCTGCCTGTATAACCGCTCTGATCGCAATTGTCGCAACCCACCTTCTCATACAGGTGCTCGGGCTCTTCCAGACCAAGGTCTCGAATCATGGTGAAAGAGGGGTCACTCTTATCGATCTCGCGACGGCAATCCGGGCAGAGTTTCTTGAGAAGGTTCTGGCTTATAATACCGAGCAGTGCCGGGGCAATCAGGTAGTTGGGAATGCCTAGATCATTAAGGCGGATGATCGTGTCCACAGCAGAGTTTGTGTGCAGTGTGGAGAGCATTAGATGTCCTGTCAGTGCCGCTTCGATACCAATCTCGGCTGTCTCCGCATCACGCATCTCACCAATCATGATAATATCGGGATCATGGCGCAGCACATTGCGAAGAATTCTTGCAAAGGTCATACCGATCTTCTGGTGCACCTGAATCTGGTTGGCCCCCTCAATCTCCGACTCCACAGGATCCTCAATGGTAAGGATATGAGCCGGAAGGTCCGAGATGGATTTAAGCACAGCAAATAGCGTGGTTGATTTACCGGAACCGGTTGGACCTGTTACAAGAATAAGCCCGAAGGGTTTGCGTGACATGACCGCCAGCTGTTTCATGTCCTCGTCGCGCAGTCCAAGCGTATCGAGATCTGCAGCCACCTCCTTGCTCAGTACGCGAAGAACGAGTGATTCTCCGAAAGTGTTAGGGATACAGGAGACTCGGAACTCATAGGTATGTTTACCCTCTTTAAGAATCAGCCGGCCATCCTGCGGCAACCGCTGCTCGGAGATATCCATGCCTGAAAGGATTTTTATGCGTGCGGCGATTTGGCGGTGCAAACTTTTATCGAGAGCATTCTCGGATATCAGTTCGCCGTTCGTGCGATAGGCCAACGTGATCTTCTTGGCCTGTGGAAGAATATGGATATCAGATGCTTTCTTGCGAAGACCGCTGCGAATCAATCTGTTTACAAGCCTGATGATCGGCGACTCTTTGGCCGACTGAGAAATCTCCAGTTCATCGATCGGTTCCTCTTCCTCCAAATCCTCCTGATGAACAAATTCAACATCCAGTTCGTCGGAATCGATCTCTTCATACATCATTTGTTCAAGGTGCGCCTTCAACTGGGAGGTTTTCACCAGAACCTCATTCACCTTCTTTCCGGTTTTGAAACTGATGCCATCGTAGGCATCCAGCCCCATCGGGTCGGCAAGAGCGATGGTAATCGAGCGATGGTCAGAATCGATCGGCAAAACCTGATACTTTTCGATAATATCCGGCCCTACCTCAAAGCTTGCCATCGAGTTTATCTCATATTCATCCAGATCAAGCGTTGGCAGGCGGAACTTCTTGGCCAACGCCGACAACAGCTGATCTTCGGAAATAATTTGCGAATTGAGCAGGATCTCGCCAATACGCTGGCCGCGCACCTTCTGCTCCTCCAGTGCAAACTGAAGGTCACTATCAGTAATGAGTCCAGCCTCTATGAGCAGCTCTCCAAGCCGCATTCTACGGCGGCTCTGCACCAGCAGTGCAGAGTCGATATCAGCCCGCTGAACCTTGCCCTGATTGACGAGAATATGTCCTAACGGCTTATCTTCCTTGCTACTCTTCTGGTGTTCTGCCTGCTCCTCCAGCGCCTGTTCAACATCAGTGATGGTCACCAGATCCTGATCTACCAGCAGATCGCCAAGTTTCATTTTGGACTTGTGCTGCAAGTTGACCGCGTGATCCAGCTCCTTATCTCTAAGCTTACCATGCTCTTTCAGAATTGTGCCGATCGGGAGTACCTTCTGTGAGTGCTCCTTCAGCGCCCTTTCAATATCTTCGGCTGAAACAATCGCCTGATCCACAAGCAGATCTCCAAGCCGGTCGGGTTTCTCCTGAAGACGAATGCCATGGTCATAGAAAAATATCCGCTGAAAGGGGAAGTCACTATCCTTTCCTATGGCGAAAAAACCCAGGGCATGTGTTGCAGGTGGCAGTGCCATCACCCTGAAAGATTCCGAATGCACTGTTACAACCTTCAACTCGTCCATATGCAGAAGTTTTGTAGGTCGTTCAGGAGACGCATCTTTGGAGTCCTGCATACCTATATAGGCAATATCCTGAGCATCGAGCTTACTGGCATGCTCCTCTCCGGACTTGTCTACTTCGATATAGTGGAGTTTTGTCATGATAGGGGAAAAGCCGAACAGATATCCATCAAGGCTCTTTCCGTTTACCAGCTTGATGATAACTTTCTGATAACGACTCTGCAGATTTTTCTTGTTCACAAGCCACACCCTCCAGCAGGACATACAGGCGAATATCATGAACAAACTCGCTGCACGCCTCAATCCCAAAGCGACTATACACACCAGATTCTTACTGTGAAACATTTGTACGATAGCGCTTTGGGCTACCCTTCTCTGGTTTCTATCTCCAGTGTGGATTAAACCCAGAAGTGAACATCTTTCCTGAAGTCATCAATATCCATCTGCTCCCTGTACAGGTTGATGGCAAAAAGCATCTCTCCGTGCTTCTCCTGTGGTGCAAGCGTTTCCGAACCAGAATACCGGCCCACTATCATGTCGTGGCTTGCTCCCCTTCCACCCTTAACAGCATGTGAAGCAGGAAGAGGCTGTTTGGGCATGGCGGTTTCTGCACTTTCCACTCTGGCTTCAGCCGTTTCTGCAAATGAGTGCGAGAATTGTGAATCAGCTGCCGTATTCACTCCCTGAGAGTGGACTCGACTCGGCGCATCTGCTGCCTCCATGACATGATCGCCGATATCTTTGCCTGTTGAGTGACTGACAAAGACATTCGCTACCGCTGAAGCAACGCCTGTTATCCAGCTGCCAAGCAGTCCGCCAAAGATAGCGCCGCCCACAATGCGGGCTTCATCACCAATCTCATCCCCGGTCAGTTTACGATAGATCGTAGAGATGACCGGCAGATGCTGCAGCGGATTAATCATATCGATAAAATCAAGAAGGCCAAACTTGGCCGGTTCCCCTGCCCCTGCAGGTTTGGCCGGCGCCATTGCAGGCGTGAGCTGCGCAGCAGAGTGCTCTTTTAACGCAGCTGGCTTCGCCTTCTGAACGGCGAAAGATTGCGGAAATGGCGTCAATTTCGGAATGGCTTGCATATCAGATCAGAAGCAAGACGCAGGCCAGAGAAGAAGCCCTTTTATTTCAATGTGTTATAACAATACACGGCAATATAACAGGAAAATACCCCCCACCTCTCCGGCATTTTTTGCTGCAGAGATGGGGGGAAGATAGAGGCTTTAAGCAACCTTTCTGGAGAGATAATCGACAACCAGCCGTACACCTGCACCGGTTGCGCCCTTGGCTGAGATTTCAGTTCCCTTCATGTTCCAGGCTGTGCCGGCAATATCGAGATGTGCCCAAGGGATATCATCAACAAACCGGGAGAGGAAACAGGCTGCAGTAATGGTTCCCGCTTCGCGGCCGCCGATGTTCTTGATATCGGCAATCTCGGACTTGATCTGCTCCTGATACTCCTCATACATCGGCAACTCCCACACCCGGTCGTATGTGTAGTCACCGGAAAGCATTAACGACCTCTTCAACTTCTCATCTGTACCTATCAAGCCGGATGCATGTGCACCCAGAGCAATCACACATGCCCCGGTCAGGGTGGCAAAATCGATGATCTCTGCCGGCTTCTTCTCAGCAGCATAGGCAAGTGCATCGGAAAGGATGATACGCCCCTCGGCATCGGTATTGAGCACCTCTATGGTGATCCCCTTGTAGCTGGTGATAATGTCGCCCGGTTTGTAGGCGGCAGATCCGAGAAGATTCTCGGTGGAGGGAATCACGCCAAGTAAATTGACCGGCAGATTCATCTCTGTCACCGCTTTGAAAATGCCGAGCACGGAAGCAGACCCGCACATATCGAACTTCATCTCATCCATCTGCGGCCCGGGCTTGATAGAGATGCCGCCGGCATCAAAGGTCAACCCCTTACCGACCAGTGCGACAGGTGCATCGCCCTTCTTGCCACCACTGTATTCCAGCACGATAAAACGGGGCTCTTTGGCCGAACCCTGATTCACTGCCAGCAGCGCTCTGAATCCCGCCTTCTCGATCGCTTTCTTGTCCATGACAGTGACTTTCAGTTTGTTATGACGCAGGGCCTTGGCCTGATCACCAAGATACTCAGGTGTACAGACATTACCCGGTTCATTTGCAAGGTCGCGGGCGAAGTTGGTGCCGAGCGCAACCGCTTTTGCCCGTGATACTGCATCAGCTGCATCATCCAGGTCCTTGCGCGATGGAATCATGATAGTCAGCGAACGCAGCGCCCGCTTGTTCTCTTCGGGTTTGCTCTTGTACTTCTCAAAACTGTAGAGCCCCAGCCAGACACCCTCTGCGATAGCCTGCACACGTTCGCTCACATCTGTACCACGCACCTGCAGTTCAGGGAGGTAGAAAGAGACATCGCGCGCACCGCTCTTATCAAGTCCGCGTGCAGCTTTTGCTGCGAGTGTCCGGAGCTTCTGAAGGTTCAGCTTTTTCTCTTCGCCTGCCCCGAGCAGGACAATTCGCTGGCTATGCGCGCCATCGACATCGTACAGTATTGCCGATTCGCCGAATTTGCCGGTGAGGTCAAACTTACGCAGGAATGAAGGCAATACCTTGCCTGTCTCCTGCTGCAGGGTTTTTCCGGATTCGGTCAGTTTGCGTCCCTCAAGCAGCGGAATAACAACCGCGTCATCACGCTGTTTGTGGGCATGCCCTGCTTTTACTGAAATTTCAATCATATCAACCCCTTCAATGAAATATGGAATGTTTCAACCGCTTGTTAATCGCGCCAGAACTCCGGCACCAGCAATACGAAGAATGTGTAGATCTCAAGACGGCCCAGAATCATACCGAAAATCAGTACGCTCTTGGCCATATCAGGGAGCCCCGCATAGGTACCGGAAGGGCCGACCTCGCCAAAACCCGGTCCGGTATTGGTGATACAGGCCGCTGCAGCAGTAAATGACGTGACAATATCCACGCCGGTAAAGGCGAGCAATGTGGCAATAATGATGTAACAGACGATAAACAGAACAGCAAAGCCCCAAAGCGCTTCCGTCACCTTGGAGGAGATGCGCTGGCTGCCCATTTTGACATGAATCACACCGTGCGGATGCACCAACCTGCGGATCTCACGCATACCCTGTCGAAACAGCAACAGGATACGCACCACCTTCATGCCTCCACCCGTAGATCCTGCGCAGGCGCCGACAAACATTGTCATCAACAGCAGCATCGTGGCACCCGGTGGCCAGAGACTGTAATCACTGACGGCAAAACCGGTCGTGGTGGCAATGGAGACGACGTTAAACACCACATGGATAGCCTCATCCTGCCCGGTCCATGCGATCATGCCGCCAATGACGATAAGCATCACGGCAATCCAGCTGATATAGGCCTTGAACTCCTCATCCTCCAGATAGGTACGCAGTGAGAAACCATGCAGGGCGGCGGCAAAGTGCAGTGTGAAGTTAATACCTGCAAAAATCATGAAAAGAATCGCCATTAACTGCAAAGGGATGTCGTGGTAATAGCCGAAACTTGCATCGTGGGTCGAGAATCCGCCGATGGCGACTGTGCACATGGCATGGTTAATCGCATCAAATGGAGTCATTCCTGCCAGCCAATAGGAGACGGCACAAACGACGGTCAGGCCGAGATAGAGATACCAGAGCAGCTTGGCCGTTTCAGTTACCCGGGCAGTCAATTTATCCTTCACCGGTCCCGGTGTTTCAGCCTTGAACAGCTGCATGCCACCGACTCCCAGAAGCGGCATGACCGCTACCGCCAGTACGATGATTCCCATTCCGCCCAGCCACTCCTGCATGGAGCGCCAGAAGAGGATCGAGTGCGGAAGATTATCCAGTCCTGACAGTACGGTTGCTCCTGTAGTTGTCAGGCCGGAAGCTGATTCGAACATGGCATCAATAACAGAGGGCAAGGTGCCGGTGGTCCAGAACGGAACTGCCCCCAGCAGAGAGAGGACAAGCCATGCCAGAGCAACAATCAAAAATCCATCGCGGTGGCTAAGCTGCTTGGGAGGATTGCCGCCGTAGCGCATCATGGAAGCGCCAAACAGAATCACAATGGCTCCCGCTTCGAGAAACTCAACTGCGTGGCCGGCGCCATAATAGAGCGCCACCAATGCAGGAATCATCATGCTGCCCCCATAGAGAGCAACAAGAATTCCGATCGTCCAGATTACGCCTTTGGGATGCAATGTATAATCCTAAAAGAATTCAAGATGCACTTCGAACAGCTTCTCAACTGCTGAGATCGAAGCACTCGTAGTAACGATCAGCACATGATCATGTGTCTCCACCTCTACGGAGCCATTGGGCACAATAATTTTACCATCACGCAGGATGGCACCGATCACGGTATCCTCAGGCAATGCCAGCTCTTTCAGGGGGCGATTCAGGACTGCACTGGTCTCCAGGGCTTCAGCCTCAAGCACCTCAAGATTACCATCCGCAATAGACGCCATGCCATGGATGCGACCCTTGCGCACATAGCTGAGAATGGAGGCTACAGTAGATAGGCGCGGTGAAACGGTGACATCCAGGCCAATCTGGCGCACCAGTTGCGTATAGATTGAACGGTTTACCAGTGTCACCACATGCGGGACGCCATACCGTTTGGAGATCAGGCTGCTGAGGATGTTTGTTTCATCATCATTGGTCAGCGCCAGAAAATCATCCATCTTATCAATATTCTCTTCTTCAAGAAGCTTCTGATCCAGTGCGTCTCCCTGAATCACCACAACATTCTTAAACTGATCGGAGAGCCATTCGGCACGCTCGTTACTATGCTCAATCAACTTGACCATTGCTCCGGCACGCTCCAGTTCACTCGCCACCTTAAAGCCAATGTGTCCACCGCCAACTATCATAATATTGCGACCTTGCGGTGAATGACATGCCATATCCAGCATCTCCATCAGCTTATCAAGCTGCCTGCGGGATACCGCCACATAGATGCTGTCGCCGGCAAGTAGTACGGTATCACCCTTTGGAACCGTCCAGCGCCCATTATGTTCGTGGGCTACGACATAAACACCAAGGTTTCCCATCACCTCCGGAAACTCCTTTAACGAGAGGCCGGATAGAAGACTCTTGGGACGCACTACAAATTCAACCAGTTGAATCTCACCGTCAAAAAATTCCCTCGCATCCAGGGCCGAGGATACATTCAGACGCCCCATCACCACCTTGGCCGCCTCACCCTCCGGAGAGATAATGACATCGATAGGAAGGTCATCACGACCGATCAGCTGTTCCCGGTTCTGCGCATAGTCAGCCTCACGCACTCGCGCCAGCTTGGTAGGCACCTTGAACAGTGAGTGGGCCACCTGGCAGGCTAGCATGTTCACCTCGTCATTGGTGGTGACGGCAATCAGCAGATCGGCACTCCCCGCCCCGGCAGCCTCAAGAATACTCGGATGCGAGGCTTTGCCGCAGATCGTTTTCACATCCATGGCATCAGCAATGACCTGCAGGCGCTCTCCATCCTGGTCAACAACTGACACATTGTTGCCCTCCCGAGCCAGTCGATGGGCAATGTGATAACCAACCTCACCGGCGCCAAGAATTACAACATTCATAGTGACTCCCTCTCAGGCGGAACCAGCCCGAATGCCTTGATCTTTCGGTGCAACTGGCTTCGTTCCATGCCGATATCAGAGGCTGTGCGGCTGATATTCCAGTCATGCTTCTCCAGACTCTGCAAAAGGAAGGTGCGCTCGAACACTTCGCGGGCTTCATGGAAACTGTCAGCATCGACTCCCGGAAGAGTGACTGCAGGCTTTGCCGGAGCAGCAGCCTGCATGACCTGTGCCGTTGACTGATCGGGCGGCAGCATGTTGCCGCTGCACATCTCCTCACCGGGCATCAGGATATGACAACGTTCGATATAGTTGCGCAGCTCCCGCACATTACCCGGCCAACTGTATCGCATTAATTGACTAAGAACCTCTGAACTGAAACGCACCGGCTTTCCTCCCAGTTCGTTAGCCTGCTCAGTCGCCAGTGTTTCGACAAGTAACGGCAAATCCTCAATCCGTTCTCTTAAAGACGGCATGCGAATCGAAACAACGTTCAGTCGATAGTAGAAATCTTCTCTCAGCTGCTCATCTTTTAGCGCCTGTTCGAGATCCCGTGAGCTTGCAGCCAGCAGCCGGACATTGGCCGGCATAGGGGCGGGATTGCCCAGTCGATGTACCACCCTCTCCTGCAAAACGCGCAATATCTTGGCCTGAGCACTCAGGCTAAGTTCAGCCACCTCATCAAAAAAGAGGGTTCCCTGATGCGCCGCTTCAAAACGACCACGCTGTGAATGCAGGGCACCTGTAAATGCCCCCTTTTCATGGCCGAAAAGTTCTGAATCGAGGCGGTTGGCCATCACACTGGCTGTATTCACTTCAATGAAAGGACCCTCTTTTCGCTTGGAGGCCTCATGCAGCAGCGTTGCAGCCACGGCCTTTCCGGTACCATGCTCACCAAGTATCAGGACAGGCGTATCCGACAGTGCCACCCTTTTGATCAACGCTTTCACCTCTTTGATCACAGCGCTGTTGCCGATCAACTCCCTGCGGCTTTGATGCTCTTTTTCCTGCTGCTTGAGATCACTGTTTTCCTGTTCCAGACGCCGTTTCTGCACAGCATTTCGCGCAAGTATCATCAGACGGTCGAAAGAGAGTGGTTTCTCAACAAAATCAAACGCACCCTGGCGTGTTGCACGCACAGCTGTATCGATTGTGGCGTGCCCGCTCATCATAATCACCGGCAGGCCAGCATCGACCTGCTGGATGCGGCTTAATGTCTCCAGGCCGTCAATGCCCGGCATCCAGATATCGAGCAGTACGCAATCGACGCTCTGTTTGCGTAATCTGGCAATTGCCTCTTCGCCCGATGCAGCGCTGACAACCAGGTAATTTTCATCTTCGAACAACCCCTGCAGCGAGTCGCGAATCGGCTGTTCATCATCCACAATCATGATTCGTGCAGTCATGATTCCTCCATCTGTTCACAATGCCTGGGCAGGCGAAGACAAAAGTGTGTCGGTTTTGCCGGGGAAACAAGAATCAGGCTGCCTCCATGATCCTCTGCGATACGCTTGGCAATCGCCAACCCAAGACCGGAACCATTCTCCTTGGTGGAGTAATATGCCTCAAATAGCTGAGATGCTACTGAAGCCTCAACACCTTCACCATCATCTTCCACATGCCATTCGGCAAACTCCTCCGACGTGGCTGCGTAGAGACGGACCGCTCCCCCTTCAACGCCATCAGTTGCGGTCAGAGCATTATCCACCAGATTTATCAGAACCTGACGCACCTGATCCGGATCACACAGACAGGTCCAGCCCATATCACACTCTGCCACCTGTAGCCGGTCGTAGGTGTTGAACAGCTCCAGCATCTCCAACAGAAGGGAGCAGACAGAAGCCTGACGAACTTTTGGCTGTGGCATTCTTGCCAGTGTAGAGAAGTCTGCAATGAGGCGCTGTAACCGCTCTACCTGTGCAATAATGGCATGGGTACAGGTGTCGAAGACCGGTTCGTCATCAACCTGACCCCGAAAACGCCGCTGTAATCGCTCTGCCGATAGCTTGATCGGTGTCAGCGGGTTCTTGATCTCATGCGCAAGGCGTCTGGCCACTTCGGCCCATGCCTTATTTCGCTGCGCCTCTGCAAGTTCGGAAATATCATCAATCACCAGAAGATATCCTGAGAAACCGGTCGAGCCGGTTTCGGCCAGGCGGGCTCCTCTAGCGAGAACATGCAGGCTCCGCCCTTCGGAAAGGTCGATGTCGAACTCACGCTGAAGATGGTCTTCCTGCTGGTGGCTGAGTTCGGCATAAAATTCCCCGATATCACGGAGATTCCCTTTACTTGCCTTGAGAATATCAACACTTGGCATCCAGTTATCGGGGAGGAGCAGAATGTCCCTTACCGCCTGATTTAGAAGGCGGACACGTCCATCGCCATCTACCAGCAGCACACCCGTATGAAGGTTGGCCAGCAGCGACTCCAGTACATATTGTCGCTGTCGGCTATTATCCAGCGCTTTCGTCAGTTCCTGCTGCGCCTGTTCAATAGCCTCAACGTTCAACTTCAGGCGATTCGCCATGGTGTTAAAAGAGTGAGCCAGGGAACCCAACTCATCGCTGGATGACTCTGAGATGACCACATTCAGATCACCTTCGGTTACGCGTCTGAGCGCATTGGCCAGATCACCGACCGGCGTTGTCAATCTGCGTGCAAACAACAGCCCTACCAGACCTGCGATGAGTACAACCAGAAGTGTTACAAACAGCATGACGTGGGTAAAAGTTTCACCAATATTCTGGCGGTTATGCTCCAACTGCCTGTAGCTGCGGTAATCTGCTTCCACTGCCCTCGCATTCTGAATCATTCCTGCAGGCAAACGAACCTCTACTCGTAGCAAACCTATCACGGTTGTCGGACCAACGATGGGGGCATAACCGACAGCAACCTCTCCATCTCCACGCGTAATCAACTCCGTTGATAGCCTGCCCAGCCGCATTGATAATCTGGCAGCATCACTTAAGGGAGTTGCTTTCAACGAGGTCAACTCACCCAGTTGAACACCTCCGATCAGCAGCTCATTGATATCGAAAAGCTCCGCCTTCTGCCAACCCTCAAGCTCCCTGATCTCGTTCAGATAGGTTGAAACCGTTCGGTAATCCAGCTTGCCGGAAGCCGCTGCAAGCAGGGTAGCGTCGCTGATATAGTTCAACATGCTGCGTTTCATATCTTTCTCAACGCGCTCATAGAACCCCTGAGCCAAGGTAAGCGCACGATCAAGAAGCTTATCCACTCGCACATCAAACCAGACATCCATGCCTCGCTCGACCATCTGATTTGCAGCCATTTGAATCATCATCGCAGGCACAAGCAGCATGCCGACCAGAGCAATGACCAGTTTGGCTCTTAAGCGCGATCCGGGTGGTGGTGCCTTCCTCTCCCGGATCAACTTGATCCCATATTGAACAAGAAATAGCGAAAGAATCAGCATGATCGACACGTTGACCCATGCAAGCAGAACCGATTCCCCATTTGAAGCTGGCCAGAGAACAACGGTCAGCGTCAATAGTGCTGCCGCCAGCATCAGCGGGATCAGACGCATCACCCCGGTTGGCTTCACGGAAGCTGAAACACCTGTTTCATTGATGCCTCTTCCGGCTTCAACAGGCTGGCCCACCATGCATCATTCACTTCGCCCGTATACAGTTCTACCGAAGCGTTCATGACATACAACGCACCAGACTCAAGGAGACTTTTATCCAGCACTGGGAACTGCTCAAGGTTTGCCAGAAATCGCGTTGCAGCCGAAAGATCATAAACCCTTTGTGAGATGCCGCTGGCCACATCCTCCAGCAACCAACTTCTTGACAGGAGGTCGGGCACAACTCGGCGAACCACAGCGATCTTGGCAATGTTCTTGTTAAGCCAGTAATCGCGCACCCTATCCACCCGAACGTACCATACCGTGCTCACCGAAATACCATCTTTCATGGCATGCAAAAATGCATCATCGCTACCGTTTAGCATGGCAGAGCAATAGATGACCTTTTCATCGACAATAACTTCTAATTCGCTCGAGCCCTCTGCATAAGCGGGGCTACAGGCAGCAAAAAAAACACCCGCTAGTAGCGGAATCAGACTGACCAATACATATCGCTGAAAACATCTCATCAGGCGAGAGTGTAGCAGCAGTCAGCAGCATGTTCGATGCAAAAAAAATGGAACAACCATCAGTCGGATCAAACCGTAATAAGCCTCTATCAGCAATCAGCAGAATGGAAACAGAGGAGCAAATAAAAAGGCTCCGGCGGATGCCGGAGCCTAATGTCTGACGCGAAACACTAGGGAGGGGAGGGAGGAATAGCGCCAGACACGACGGACATTATCGGCTATCACCTGAGAGTCTGGTTAACCATATGTTAAAAGTTATTCACATTGACGACAGTCAAAATCACAAAGACATTGGCGGGGGTAGGCACAAAAAACAGAGCCCGCTATTTGCGCGGGCTCTGGAGGATTCAGCGGAAGCTGCAGTGGCGCTGTGACCTATATGGACTGAACCCTTTAAGTTCAGGTGGGCGCAGCACTCCGACATCAGGCACTCCAGTTAAGGTGTTCACACAGCCGGAATAGGTAAGCTCCCAAAATTAGCGTATCGGCTCAAAGATATAAGTCACAACGCCACTTCAGCTTCCGAATACAATATACAGTTTTCGGCTGAATAAATCAAGCAAAAAAAGCTTTCACATCAATCTGTAAAGGAGCATTGAACAATCAGTAGTGATACCTTTTTAGGAGCGCATTCAGATCACTGCGCCTGAATGGCTGTCAGGGCAATGGTATAAACGATATCCTCTACCGACGCCCCTCGTGAGAGGTCGTTCACGGGTTTGCGCAAGCCCTGCAGCATGGGACCGATACTGACCACGTGGGCACTTCGCTGTACCGCCTTATAGGTGGTGTTGCCGGTATTTAGGTCGGGAAAGATAAACACGTTGGCCTTGCCTGCCACTTCGCTTTGCGGCGCCTTGTTTCTGCCAACAGAAGCAATGGCTGCAGCATCATACTGCATGGGCCCATCAACAATCAGATCTGCCCTGCGCTGGCGAACAATTCTGGTTGCCTCCCGCACCTTGTTGACATCCTGCCCCGATCCCGACTCTCCAGTACTGTAACTGATCATCGCCACTCTGGGTTCAAGACCGAAACGGATAGCGGAGTCTGCGCTCTGAATTGCAATATCGGCAAGTTCCGCCGCATCCGGATCAGGATTGATGGCACAGTCACCATACACGACCACCTGGTCAGGCAAACACATGAAAAAGATGGATGAAACCAGCTTGGCGGTTTCACTGGTTCCGATCAGCTGAAAGGCGGGCCGCACAGTGTTTGCTGTCGTGTGCAAAGCACCTGAAACCAGTCCTTCCACTTCGCCCATCGCCAGCATCATGGTACCCAGCACAACACGATCCTGAAGCTGATCCTCTGCGATTTGAGGTGTCATGCCTTTGTGATGCCTTAGGGCCACCATCTGCTCAACATAGCGGTGACGAACAACAGTCGGATCGATGATAGTGATGCCATCATCGAGTGTTATACCCTGTGACAGCGCACTCTGGTGAATTTTTTCCGGATCCCCGAGCAGCACGCAGTCAGCAATCTGTCGCTGCTGGCACTGCTGAGCCGCCAAAATGGTGCGCGGCTCATCCCCTTCCGGAAGCACAATCGACCTTCTTGCCTGAACTGCCTGTTGAATAAGCTGATAACGAAACGCCGCAGGCGACAGGCGCGGTTTGCGATCAATAGCACAACGAGTCTTAATCCACTCAGCATCGAGGTGATTGGCAACATGATCCATCGCCTGGTCGATCAGATCGAAATCATCAACAGCCACGGCCGATGGCATGTGAGCCAGTTTAGAAGCGGTCTGATAAGAGCTGCTCTCGACCAGCAGCAGTGGAATACCGGTTCGAATCGCCTGCTCGCACAGGTTCATGACACCGAAACTGGGGCGCAAGCCTCCGGTCAGCAGGATACCTGCAATCTGCACCCCGTTCATAGCCGCCATACACGCTGCCACAAAGATATCTTCGCGATCACCGGGGAATATCAATAGCGTATGCGGTTGATATACACTAAGTGTATTGGCAAGCGTACGGGCACACAGCTCCATACACTGCACCCGGCGCTGTTGCATTTCACCGGCGTGCAGAACTTCAGCGCCAAGATAATGGGCTACATCAGCTGTACGCGGCGCAACCAGTGAAGGCAGCCAGGGAATAGCACCAATAAAGTGAAATGGTTTTTCAACCATTTTTTTGCACATCTCATCCGTGCGAACTGCCTCATTGCCACCTGAGCCAGTCTGTAACAGATCGGCTTGCAGACATGGTTTCTCTTCACTGCTCTCCCCTACCCTGTTCAGAATGGTGCCGATCAGTGCAGTTCCGTTGGAACCGCTGAAGGCATTGGCAGCAATATCGACATACTCTTCAAGGTCGGCCTCGGGTTTGCCGACCAGGATAACCTCGGCATCCAGAGCCCGGGCTATGGCGGTATTGAGTCTTGTGGCATACCCGGCATGCGCATCTGCCACCAGCCCCTCAACCACCACCACATCGGAATGGCGGGCACTCTGCTGAAACAGGGCAATCACCTCTTCCATCAGTAGCCCTTCCCGGCCGGACCCCAGCAGCGCCTTTGCCCGCCTCAGATTGATCGGCTGAGGTGCATCAATATCTGTCATATGCTCGATCAACCGGGTAGAACGCTCAGGGCCACGGTCATAGTCATGCAGCTGTGCCACAGGCTTGCAGAAACCTGCTCGGATACCCAACCGATCCAGCGCCCTCACCAAGCCCAGGCTGACAGTGGTCAGCCCAGCGCCTGATCCTGTTGAAACAAGTAAAAAGGCGTGACTCATGTGGCTATATCCTCTTGAATTACAACTTTGCACACATAGCGCGCAATCATCTTCTCTTCACTGGTTGCAACAACCAGAACAGGCGTGGAGCTCTCAGGATGCGTGATAAACCCGCCTGAACTCCTGCCATGCCTGCTATTCCTCTCTTCATCGAGTTTTATGCTGAGAAATGCAAGCTGCTCAGTAGTTTTTTCCCGTATCACACTGGCGTGCTCACCGATACCGCCTGTAAACACAACAGCATCGACATGGCCAAGCGCAACAGAAAGAGAGGCCAAAGATTTTGCCAGCCGATAGCAGAATATCTCAATTGCCAAAGCAGCCCGTTCATTCCCCGAATCAGCTGCATTGAGCAGTGTGCGCATATCATTGCTAAGACCAGAGATTCCCAAAAGCCCTGACTGACGATTCAGAGCATCGGTAACAGATGCCAGTGATTCTCCGCTCTCTCTGACCATATATTCGTGCAGCCCCGGGTCGACGTCACCACTGCGGCTGCCCATCACAAGCCCCTCAAGCGGAGTCATCCCCATCGTGGTATCGACACTTACACCATTGGCTACCGCTGCCGCGCTGCAGCCATTCCCCAAGTGAACTGTTATTAAGCGAAGTTCGCCAAGCGGGCGACCAAGGCACTTCGCCGCCGCCTCGGCCACATAGTGATGGCTGGTGCCATGAAAACCGTATCTGCGCACCCCATACTGGCTGTACCAGTGGTATGGCACAGCATAAAGGCTTGCGTGTTTGGGCATGGCGTAATGAAAGGCGGTGTCAAAAACCGCGATATGGGAAACATCCGGCAAATAGCGCATCGCCTCCCGAACCCCCAGAAGGTTTGACGGGTTATGCAACGGGGCAAGATGCGACAGGGATTCGATCTCGGCAATGACTTCATCATCCAGAAGTGTCGGCGCAACAAACCGTTCGCCACCGTGCACCACCCTGTGGCCAACGGCTGTAACAAGCCCCTTACCCACTTTGCCGAACAGCAGATCAAGCATCTTCTGCATGGCATCTTCGAGAGTGCAGCAATTGAGATCGAATTGCTGTATTTCATCCGCAATCTTCCAGCTCAGCTCCGCATCGGCCTCACCCAGACGCTGGGCAACACCCTCGGCCAGCATCTGTTCAGACGGCATATCAATCAGCGCCATCTTGATGGAAGAGCTGCCAGTATTGATGACCAGAACCACTGTTTCAAACGTTTCAAACACTAAAATTGGCCTCTAAGAACACTTCATTCGGCAGATACTGAGAATCAAACAAGAAAACATACCAAGTAGCCATTACCGACCGGGAAACGGATTATGCTTAACATACTTCTCAATGCTACGACTCAACAGACAGAACGTAAACGGACATCGATGCATTTGATCACATGACCTTGACAGAGCAGGTGCTCCGCCTACCTGGAAAACAATTAATCTCCCCTTAGAGTCAATAAAAAAGGCCTCCGATTTCTCGAAGGCCCTTATACGATTTGGCTGGGGGACAAGGATTCGAACCTTGATTGACGGAGTCAGAGTCCGCTGTCCTGCCGTTAGACGATCCCCCAATTACGATGGGCGCGCACCTTAATGTGACCTGAGCGCTTCGTCAATTCCTGAAAATTCAACCAGAGTGTTCGGTGGAAACCACACGTGCAGTCGCAACAACTGCGCCGAAAGCACCAACTAAAGCCCCCCCAAGCAGCAGAGGCGGCAACAGAACCCAGGCGTTGAGATCAACCTGAAGCATCCCGAGCCACTCCTCTCCCCCAAGAATCAACGGCCAGAGCATAAGCCATGCAGCAATGCCTGCCACTCCGCCAAGGAGCATTCCCTCAAGAATGAAAGGCATACGCACAAACCACTCCTTGGCCCCCATCAGACGCATCAGATGGATCTCGTCAGCACGGGCCAACAGCATCATACGCAGGGTATTCGAGATAATCAGGGCCATGGCCAGTGCCAGAATCAGCGAGGCGAACAAGGCAAGGTATTCCGCCCGGGAAATCCACTCGTGTGCCTTTGCCATGCTGACTTCGCTCTCATTCACCTCGCCACCATACCGCATGGCTGCATCGCGAATATCTGTGAAGAGAAACTCCGCCTTCTCATCATTGATAGAGAGTTCAAATGTGATCGGCAAACGCTCGGCCAACTCCTTTTGACTCAGACCGGCGCTATCCAGCCACTCCTGCATCCAGCGAGCCGCCTCAGCCTGAGATATCCTGCGCACAGAGGAGACCTGTGGGATTGATTCAAGGGCGCTAGCCAGCTCCTCCTCCTGAGCCGATTTGGAGTTGTCGAGATAAACATGAACATGGATATCATCCTGCCAGCCGCCTACCCACTGGCTCGCCGCCTGTACGCCCAGCCATATTGCCCCTACCGCCCAGAGGGCAATACAGACAATGATCACCGCAAGTGTCTGGTGAATTCCAAATGGAGGCAGATGAAATCCGCCCGGAAGCCTCGGATTCACCTTCTCGGGAATCAGTTCGTTTGCACTGTTTTTTTTCACAGGCTATCCCTTGCCAGAGATCCGGCATGCAGTTGAATAACGCGTCCGGGGTGTGACTCAAGAAGATGCAGGTCGTGCGTCGCCATAATGACAGTAGTCCCCTGCCGGTTAAGGTCCATTAGATAGTCGAG
Organism: Mariprofundus ferrinatatus; assembly: GCF_002795825.1. Lineage (NCBI taxonomy): Bacteria > Pseudomonadati > Pseudomonadota > Candidatius Mariprofundia > Mariprofundales > Mariprofundaceae > Mariprofundus > Mariprofundus ferrinatatus. Next base: position 1,690,152 of record NZ_CP018800.1, read on the forward strand.
TACCCTGCTTGCGGTATCAACATCAAGGTTTCCGGTGGGCTCATCGGCCAGAATAACGGTGGGATTGGCAGTCATTGCCCGGGCAATCGCCACACGCTGCTGTTCGCCGCCAGAAAGCGCTTCCGGATAGGACCAGAGACGATCGGCAAGGCCGACATACTCCAGCACTTTGCGCACGCGCGGAATCAGACGATCGGTTTTCCAACCCTGCACACGAAGCGGTAACGCCACATTCTCGAATACGGTGCGCGAGAAGAGCAGCTTGTGATCCTGGAAAATGATGCCGGTGCGTTGCCGGATGTTTCGGATTTTGGCCTCACTCGCCTGGCGCATATCAATCTGCTGTATGGAAAGCTGACCGGAACTTGGACGCACACCGCCGTAGAGCATCTTCATCAATGACGATTTTCCCGCACCACTTTCGCCGATCAAATAGACAAACTGGCCCTGTGGAATATCCAGAGTAACGCCGGAAAGCGCTACCTTGCCCGTCGGGTAACGTAACATCAGCTGCTGCATCTGGATCAGGGGTAATTCGTGCGACATGTGGAAACGGTAGCCTGCGGCAGCAGCAATGTCACCATGTCCGATCAAACAGATAAGTCATTGCCGCTTTGCTGACAAATCGAAAACGACGATTCAAGATGCGGGCATGCAAATCACCTGTCCTCACTGCCTGAAAACTTACCAAATCGAGACTGAAATCGGGGTCGACAGCGTAATCTGCAGTCAGTGCGGATCCGCGTTCGCGCCTGAGCCGACCCAGGAGCACCCGGATATCAACCCGCTGACCGAAACTACCGTTGAAGAAGCGGCGCCTGAGCTCACTGCTCCGGCGCATAATCCACCCCATCTCTGGCCATGGCTGATTACAGTCCTGCTTATTATTTCAGCCGCAGGCATCTGGTTTCAGAAAGATGCATGGCTGGATAACAGATGGCTGCGCAGCACATTGATCAATATTCATCTTCCGATACAGACCAGAGAGAAGGATTGGCTGATCGTTCCTGAGAGTGTTGGCATGGATTGGACAACCCGTGATGATTCAAGCCGGGTTCTGGTTGTATCAGGCGCCATTGAAAACCTCTTGGATAGCAGTGTTCCCTACCCAGCGATTGAGGTTACCTTCTATTCGAACACTCAACCGGATCAGGTTCTGGAGAAAAGACTTCTTCCGATCAGTGAAATACCGGGCACCGAAACCATCACCCATGCCCCGTTTGCTATGCCGGACCAGTTGAAGCGTGCGGCACCGCTGAGCCGCAGGGAATTTGTTCTTGTAATCGAATCTGTGCCGGAATCCGCAGGTGATATCATGCTCACCCCGCGCCTGGGATAACTGCGCCTTAGAGTTTTGCGATCAGGGCAACAGCCTCGCAGGCAATACCCTCTTTGCGCCCAACAAAGCCGAGCTTCTCAGTTGTTGTCGCTTTGATATTGACTGCATCCTGCTCAAGCTGAAGCAGGCCAGCCATCCTCGCTCTCATATTCCCAATATAGCTGGCCAGTTTGGGAGCCTGAGCCATCAGCGTAATATCCACATTTCCGACACCCCACCCCTTCTCTCTGAGCAGCCCCATGACATGGACCAGCAGGAGCGTGCTGTCGGCATCCTTATACTGCATATCACTGTCTGGAAAATGGTGGCCGATATCATTCATACCGGCGGCTCCCAGCAGGGCATCACACAGTGCATGGATCAGCACATCCGCATCAGAGTGGCCTGCAAGCCCCATCTCATAAGGAACCTCGACACCGCCAAGTATCAGCTTCCGGCCTTTCGCAAACGCATGCACATCAAAACCGTGTCCGATCCGAATATCCAACTTCACTGTTATAGCCCCCTTGCCAATAACTGCGACTCCAGCCACCCGAGATCTTCCTGAGTAGTGATTTTCCTGTTCTTTATATCGCCCCGGCTGACATGGACCTCAAAGCCGGCCGCCTCCAGCAGTGAGGCGTCATCGGTGTGCAGATGCAACCGCCCCTCCTCAAGTTCCAGTGCTTTTTCAAACCACGCTTTTCGGGCTACCTGCGGCGTCTGCACCGCTCTGAGGAAATTGCGGTCGGGTGTCTCTATCACTTTCCCTTCTGCATCCACCCGTTTCACCGTATCGGTCAGAGGTAATCCCGGCACAGCCGCGCCAAAGCGCTCGGCCACATCCAGCACATCGGCCAGCAGTTCAGGGCTGGGCAAGGGTCTTGCCGCATCGTGAACCGCCACCAGCTCCACATCATCCGGCATCGCATTTAACCCGCGCTGCATGGAGATCGAACGCTCTGCCCCACCGCTTACAGGTTTTCTCAAATCAAACGGATAGTGTTGCCCCTTGATCATTTGCTCAAAACGGATATCTCCTTCCGAGATAACCGGCTGCACAACCTTGATACGTGAATCGGCTGCCAGATGCTCCAGCGTATAGAGAAACAGCGGCTTTCCCTGCACCTCGACATACTGCTTGGGCACCGGACCACCGAATCTGCTACCACTACCGGCAGCGAGTAATAAGAGGCCAACTTTCATTGTCCCGATTGTGCGGCTTTTACCGACATGGTCAACTTGGTTAGCATCAGTCCGATGTCCACGCCGTTGCACAGTTACTATTCATCGGATATAACCCTGCTATCATGCCGCCTGTTCAGTATTTCAAGAGCACAAGTGCCTATTTAAGGAAGTGAAATGACGTCATCGATTCTGTTTTTTGCAGCCGCCCTGATCACACTGGTCGGTGCATTCATGCTCTGGCGCGATGCAAAACAGCCCCATGACAGAAAAAGCAGCACGATTTCCAGCACCATCGCAAGCCTTATGGCAGTTGCGATCGGTGCAAATGTTTGGGCCATCCACCTGCTGGAATCGGTTACTACTGAAGGCATCAACTTTACGCTTGCCACCAGTACGGCGGTATTTACACTGATTGTGCAGGTGGTTTATACATTTGGAATTCTCCGCCACGGTATTCAGGGGCTAGGCCTTTTCCTGCTGCCGCTGACTGCCATTCCGCTACTGCTGACCCCGATTCTTCCGGAAGCGCATGCGCCGAACTGGGTGCGCACCTCATCGCTGCTGGAGACCGGACATCTGCTGATTGCGCTTACCTCCTATGCAGTACTGACACTGGCGGCGATTCATGCATTGATGCAGATTCTTCTCGATCGGGCACTGAAGAAAAAACGCTCCTTCGGCCTGATACAGGCGCTCCCCTCCCTGGTTGAGATCGAGCGTCATATGATCGCGCAGGTTAAAATTGCCACCGGCATGATTGCGATCAGTATCCTTACCGGACTGCTCTGGCAGTGGACAGAGTACCAGCATTTTGCACTACTCAATCACAAGGTTCTGCTGGCAGTATTCACCCTGATAGTACTCATTATGCTATTGATTAAGCGCAGCCAGGCGAGCTGGCCGACCAGAATTGCCAGTCGGGCAGTTCTGACGGCCTATGTGCTGTTCATTCTTGCCTACTTTGGCGTCAAATTGATTAACACCTGGATAAACTGACCCCCTAAAAATGGACATTGCAAATCTCTCAATCCCCCTGACAGTTGGAATCCTCATATTCCTGCTGTTGCTCTCCGCATTTTTTTCTGGCTCTGAAACAGCGCTGACTCGCGCTCGCAGGGTTAAACTTCGCGTCCGCCAGGAGCATGGTGACAGGGGCGCACAGAAAGCCGAAAAACTGCTGGACCACCCCGAGCGCATGCTCTCCACGATTCTGCTGGGCAATAACTTCGTTAATATCGCCGCATCGGCACTGGCAACAGCCCTGTTTGTCGCCAAGTTCGGTGAAGCGGGCATCCTTTATGCAACTGTCGCCATGACCGTGGTCGTTCTGATTTTTGCCGAAATCCTTCCCAAAACGATCGCTGTAGCGCATGCGGAGAGCATTGCCTGCCGGGTTGCAGGCCCCATGCACATGACCCAGACCATGCTGGGGCCACTGGTGAAAATCCTGAACATGGTTATCAGCATCCTTAAACGTCTCATGCGTGTGCCTGCAAAAGAGGATACGCCACTCACCCACAAGGAGCTTGCCAGCCTGATCGATATGAGCGCCGAATCAGGCGTACTTGATCAGGCACGTGAGCAGATGCTCAACAACAGCCTTACGCTGCACGAGGTGGCGGTCAAAGCGCTGATGACTCCGCGGCCGAACATGCACTTGCTGGATGGCGACTTAAGCGTCGGGAAAACATTGAGGGAGGTTTCCAAAGCCCCCCACTCCCGCTATCCGGTATATCTCAACGAGCCGGACAATCTCATCGGCATTGTTCATCTGCGCGATCTGCTCAAGCTGAAGCACCGGGAGATCCCTTTGCGTGATGCCCTGATCTGGAAAACGCCCTCCTATATTCCGGCAAGCAAGAATGCACTGGCGCAGCTGTTCGATTTTCAGGCCAACCACCAGCACATGGCAGTTGTCGTGGATGAGTTCGGAGATATTGAAGGCCTGCTAACACTTGAGGATATCATTGAGGAGATCGTCGGAGAAATTCACGATGAATCTGACCTTCCACCCCAATTGGACATGTGGCCCCAACCGGATGGCAGCATCGTGGTTGCGGCAACAGTGGCACTGCACGATATAAATCAGACTCTGGATAGCGACCTGCCTGAAGAGGGTGCAAACACCATAGGCGGCCTGATCGTCCAGCTTCTCGGCGATGTTCCCGAAGGAAGGCTATGTCTGGCTATTGCCGACCTGAACGTTGAAGTGCTGAGCTTTCGCGGCGAATGGATACGGCGGGTCCGACTTACCAAGCAGCAGGCTGGCAACTAGAACAGATTCACAAAAAAGGCCTCCGGAGCGGAGGCCTTTTTCATTGCAATATAGAAATTTCTACTTGAGTGACTTCAAATAAGCAGCGATATCCTGCGCATCGCCACCACATTTGTTCTGTTTACTCATCTTGGTTTTTGCGCCGCTGTTTCCGGTCAGACTCTTAATCGCAGATGGTGAGTCACAAACCCACAAAGCGAGTTTCTGCTCATCCCAGACAAATGTTGCTGCCTGAAGGTCGCTTCCGTATTTAAAACCGGGAGCCTTACCGGCACTCCTGCCGTGAATGGCGAAGAGGTTTGGCCCCATCTTATCGGCCCCGCCGGAATCAAAGGTGTGACATGCCTTGCACTTGCCAACCTTTCCGGCACCTGCAGTGGCACTACCCGCACTTGCAGCTGCTGCCTTATCTGCTGCTGCCTTATCTGCTGCTGCCTTATCTGCTGCTGCCTTATCTGCTGCTGCCTTGTCTGCCGCCGCCTTATCTGCCGCTGCCTTGTCTGCCGCTGCCTTGTCTGCTGCTGCCTTATCTGCCGCTGCCTTATCTGCCGCTGCCTTATCTGCCGCTGCCTTGTCTGCTGCTGCCTTGTCTGCTGCTGCCTTGTCTGCCGCTGCCTTGTCTGCCGCTGCCTTATCTGCCGCTGCCTTGTCTGCTGCTGCCTTGTCTGCTGCTGCCTTGTCTGCTGCCTTATCTGCCGCCAGAGCATCGGTTTCAGCAGTGCTCGAATCGGCTGTTACGATCCCGGCTGTTTCAGCAGGAGAATCTGTACCCGCCTCCCCCTCAACATCTATGGACAGTTCCTCTTCTGAGACCGCCCCCTCGGCGTCAGCTGAAACTTCTGAAGAGATCTCACTCTGAGTGGTAACCGCTGGTGCAGATGTTGTAGCCTGCTCCTTTTCACCTTTACAGCCGATTATCGCTATGGCTGCAACAATGCAAATTGTTAAAATATATCTCATTCGTTCCCTCCTGATTGGGTGTGCGAACTATAAGTATAGCCCAGGATTTTGATTTCGGAGTGAATCTGTAATAAAAAAAGGCCCACAGTCTTCTGTGGGCCTTCTATTTCAACTAGCGGGAAACTAAGCGCCCCGCATCGACACAATCAGTGTGCAGCTGGCATTTCAGGTGCCACTGGTGCCGGCTCATCAGCCATCATCTCACTGGCAGCATCGGCCGCATCACCTGCGGCTTCAGCTGCTGCATCCATTGCGGCCTCGCCTGCTTCGACAGCCGCGTCAGCTGCCTCACCGGCTGCCTGAACAGCCTCATCCACAACTTCGGTAACCTGATCGGAAACCATGCCTTCATCGGCCGGAGCTTCAGCCTGAGGTGCTGGAGCCGGAGCTTCCGCTTTTTCACTTGAACATCCGGCAAGCGTCAGGCCCAAAGCCATAAACATCATTAGTAAATATTTCATTATTTCCCCCTTGATAGGATTATCTGGAGAATCACTATAGACATAATTCCAGTGAATGAACAACAGATTTGCATCATGTCTCAAATCCACACATCGAAATTGAGTGCCAAAAAAATTGAAATCGGTTGAAAAGATAAAGGGCCCGCGGTTTTCCGCGAGCCCTTTCTATATGGCGCTCCCTGAGCGATTCGAACGCCCGGCCTTCTGATTCGTAGTCAGATGCTCTATCCAGCTGAGCTAAGGGAGCTAATTGTGTGCCTCTTGCGAAGCGGGCCGAAGCGTAATGCCTTTCAGCCAAACTTTCCATGCCGGATCGTCCATACCGAACAACTCCGGAAATTTCTGATAGAGCCAGCCGCGGTAGTGAATCTCTCCATCCCGGCTGATCACTACGAAGGCGGCGGGATTATCCACATTTCCATCGTTCAGAAAAGCTCTATTTTCGGTCCTGAGACCCGTGGCCAAACCTAACAGCCGGATTTCCCAGCCTGAAAATTCTGCCACACCGCCTGAAGCAACCGTCGAACTGTGAAGACGGGCCGTGGCCTTTTCAAGCCAGACAAACTCCGCTTCACCACGCTGTAGAGCAGCCCATTCAGGCACTGCATCCGCAACCTGACCGGAATGAGGATCCTGCTTTTTCTCCAGCGGCAGCTGCCACTCGATCTGGTTAGCCTTTTCCTGCTCACAGCCCGTTAACAACAGGCCCATAGCGAAAACAAGAAGAAGCAGAACAACCGAGTTGAAACGCCCCATCACACGAGTGGCGGAGAGAGAGGGATTCGAACCCTCGATAGGTTTTAGCCTATACACCCTTAGCAGGGGCGCGCTTTCGACCACTCAGCCATCTCTCCGTTGGACCATCTCGTCATCCTCATCGTAGCAATATCATGCCACGATAACTGGCGGAAGGGGTGGGATTCGAACCCACGGTAGGTTTCCCTACGCCGGTTTTCAAGACCGGTACATTCGGCCAGCTCTGTCACCCTTCCTTCGTTACAAATCCGAAACTTTCCAGCCCGGAAATTTCAGGGCCGGAAAGATAGCATGGAGTTGTGAGATGGCAATGGCAATCATCATCAGAGATGGGAATGAATAATAATTTGGTTTCAGGCTTAACATCTACCTGCATTTTGCATTAGAGTCGCCGCAGAAATCCTCACAGCGTACATCAGGAGATATTGTGGCCCGTAAAGTTCAACGCAACGATCCCTGCCCCTGCGGCAGCGGAAAAAAATACAAGCAGTGCTGTTTGGCCAAAGATAGCGGCGCAGGAGCAAGCCGTTCCAACCGTCGCCGCGGCGTCCAGATTGCACTCGGCTGGATCAATCGCGCCCATGAGGTAGAGATTTCTAATTGGGTTGACAAGGTATGGCTGAAAGACCTGTCGCCACAGCAAAGACAGGGGATCAGCACCGCCCACCCTGGCATCCGTAGTATCCATGATGTAAACCTTCTTGAAGAGCTGGTCGCAGAAGGTAAGTTCGATGAAATCGAAGGCGAGAACAGCGCCTTGAAACTGATTCTGAATGCCGACCTTGGCCTGGATGATGAACAGAAAAGCTACCTCTCCCAGTTGGCAGAGCGCCCTCTGCGCCTCTATCGTGTCAGCGATGTGCAAACCAACAAGAGCTTTACAATAGAGCGGCACCCAGATGCTGGCTCTGAACCAATCACCATTGAAGACAGTTCTGCCAGCAGCATTTTCGATATCGATGATATCGTAGGCCTGCGACTGATGCAGTCTGGCGACAGCTGGGAAACTTCCGGATCGGCATATCACATTCCGATTGATTACGTTGATGATCTACTGACTCGTCTGGAAAATGCTGGCGAAGATGAATACAGTAAAACACTTGTTCACTACTGGCTGGAGCTTGTTGCCAGACACGTTTAAAGCCTATTTCAGGCAATAAAAAAGGCGGCTCATTCGAGCCGCCTTTTTTATAAGCAGTGAAAAATCAGAGCTTGCCTGCCTCGGACGCGAGGTAGGATGCAACACCGTCCGCATCAGGAACCATGCCTTTATCACCCTTGTTCCAACCGGCAGGACATACTTCTCCGTGCTCTTCGGTGAACTGCAGGGCATCAATCATGCGCAGCATCTCATCCACATTGCGACCCAGCGGCAGATTATTAACTACCTGATGCTGCACCACACCATCCTTGTCGATCAGGAAAGAGCCACGCAGCGCAATGGTGCCGCCCAGCAGGTGAATGGCATCGCCATCTTCATCCACAACAGAATCGTTATCGATCAGCACATCATAGTCGGCAGCGATGGTTTTGGAGAGATCCGCAACCAGCGGGTAAGCCACTGGACCAATACCGCCAGCATCAACGGCAGTATTGCGCCATGCCACATGACTGAAGTGGGAATCGATCGAGCAACCGATTACCTGAACACCACGCGCCTCGAACTCCTTGATACGATGATCGAATGCAATCAGTTCGGATGGGCACACAAAGGTGAAGTCCAGCGGATAGAAGAAAAGGACAACATACTTTCCTTTATAGTCTGAGAGGGAGAAGCCCTCATTGATCGAACCGTCCGCCATCACGGCAGCCGCAGTAAAGTCAGGGGCCTGTTTGCCTACCAGTACACTCATTATTCATTCCTCCGGAAATATTTGAATTAAAATCTTGAAAAGCAATTGTAGTAAACTTTCCGTCACCGCACCACCCTACTCATTATCAGGTTTATCCTTCGGGGTTGTGAACTCGATAAAGATATGACGCGTCACAGGAGCAATACGGCTGACATCCTCCTCAAGCGCATGACGAATCTCCCCAAGTTTACGCATAAAGCGGATTGCCTGACGAATCTCCTCATCACTCATGTTGGAGAATATCGCCTCCTCGCGCAGTTCGATCTCCGCCATCAGCAGTGTGTCATCGGGAGATAGTACAATACTGTTGACCCGCTCGATATGCTGAACCTTATCATCTGCCTGCCAGAGGCGGATCGCCACATTATTGACTTCATCGTCGGAGCGGTTAAGCAGATATTTCCTGTTTGTGGCGGCAAGAAACCAGGCCAATCCGCCCATTAACAGGCCGATGCAGATCGCGGCAACACCATCGAAGATGGCTGAACCGGTATATGCGGCCAGCGCCATACCGGCCAGTGCCAGAATCAGGCCAAACACAGCCACCGCATCCTCAATCAGCACAGCCAGCGTCGTCGGATCACGCGTTTCCACAAAATATGTCCGGAATGTTTTCCCGGCCTCCCTGCTCTGACGACGGAATTCAACGAGGGCTACGAAGAAAGAGTAGCCCTCGACGATAAAGGCAAAACCGATAATCAGAAACGGAATCCATGTCAGTTCAGGAGTATGCTCGTCCTGCAACTGCTCAACCGCATGCATAACCGTGTAAACGCAGCCAAGGAAGAAGATGGTAACGGCGGAGACCAGGTTCCAGAAATAGCGTTCCTGCCCGTAGCCAAAGTGATGGCTTGTGTCGGCCTCACGCTGAGAGCGCCGAAGACCGAGATAGAGCAGCGCCTGATTGGCAGTATCCGCCAGCGAATGCACCGCTTCGGCCAGTAGCGCGCTGGAGCCGGACAGTGCAAAACCGATAAACTTGGCAACGGTTACCATGCTATTACCGGCAACGGCCGTTAACACCGCCCTTGTTGAACCGTTCGACATGACTACTCCCCTGTTGACCTAAATCGAGCTAAGCTACTGCACATGTGGTCATACCAACATAGTAATTTCACAGTCCATCAGTTTGCCGCACTGAAGGATAACTATATCTATCTGATTGATGCACACAATTCCGGTGCGCTTATCGCAGTGGATCCGGCAGAGGCCGTAAGCATCTCCCGGTTCTGCAAAGCGCATGACCGGACGCTGACTCACATTATCAACACCCATCATCACTGGGATCACACCGATGGCAACAAGGCGTTGAAACAGAAGTTCGGTTGCAAGGTGATCGGGCCTGCAAATGATGCGCATCGCATTCCGGCCATCGATATTGCAGTTTCAGAAAAGTCCCCTCCCCGCATTGCCGGTCTGGAGATCACGGTTCTTCAACTGCCCGGGCACACCAGTGGCCACATCGCTTATGTGATAGACGATGCCCTATTCTGCGGTGATGTGCTGTTCGGTGCGGGCTGCGGAAGAGTTTTCGAAGGTACCAGAACAGAGATGTGGAACAGTTTAACCCGGCTGGCAGAACTGGCCGGGGAAACCCGAATCTACTGCGCTCATGAATATACCCTTGCCAATCTTGAGTTTGCACAAACAGTGGATCCCAGCAATGGCTTACTGGTCGAACGCACTGTTCGCACTAAACAGTTGAGGGCAGATCACCAGCCAACCATTCCCTCCACCATCGCCGATGAGATCAGCACCAACCCTTTTCTCAGGCCATTAAATGCTGAATTCTGTCGTTATTACGCCAGCTTAAGAGGCGTTGATGCAAACCCCGAAAAGGTGTTTACAGATATCCGGGATAGAAAAGACCGTTTTTAGAACCAAATTTAAATAAGAATTGTAAGCCTGAAGAGATTCCAAGCGGCTGTGAAAACTGAGAAGCAAGAGTGAGCCGGAATATGCGGGACTAGCCCCCTCTGAAGATAAGCCTCATCTTGGCAACGATCGACTCCATCTCTCTCACATGCGACTTGCTTCTCATGTCGAAACGCACACCTATTCCATTTTCTGTCTTGCGCACAACGGCCCCCTTTAAACGGAGAGGGTTGGGGGCTGAAATAAATGTAAGTTCGAGATTAACCCTGTCGCCAACCTCGAAGCTCTCTGTGGTCTCAATGAATAGCCCGGTAGTGCTGACATCTCGGGCATGTCCGGAGTGCTTGCCTCGATTCGAGGTGAAGGTGAGCATCTCATAATAAGCCTCACGCGGGGCATAGCGCGTATTGGTCTGCCAGGTGGAGATCAGATCGAGAAGCTGCCGGCGCTGCTCTTTTGGCAACTGATCGGCGATATCACTAATTTTATCGATAATGTCGTTGTCTACGGCGTCCATGATGGGAAAGTGTATACGCGAAACCCCTGCGATGTCGCGTGTTTCTAACTGTTAACACTCAGCAGGCAAACTATAATGCCCCATACGAGAGCTAAAGAACTGTTGAAGCAACCCCAACCAGGCCAATCATAATAACGCTGGCAATAATCAGCGCCCAGTTCTCAGACTTGAATTTTTCGGCAACTTTCATGATAACCTCCATGGCTTCATGTTCAATCTTTATGAAGGAACCCCTTAAACAATCATGTGATAAATATACACAACCGAAGTTACAAATCATCCCTAAGTTTTTCGGGAGCCCCGGTCGCATCATCCCCTTAACCTGTCGCTTGCCGTAAGACTTAAGTGAAGAGATAGCCCGTGACTTGCATCACATCTCATCGCCTTGGCCTCGATACAGTTCACCCCGCTATGCAATCACAGGAGGATAACATGACCGCTCAGCAGATCAAAAAAGACCAGATATTCACCATTGTCATGGTGACAGCAGTAATCGGCACCCTGGGAGTCATCACCTCCTACCTGTAATGATACAGGTGCCGATTCAACCACCAGCTTTTGATAGCTGATGACGACAGTTTCAAGGCTCTCCCCTCCGGGAGGGCTTTTTTTTCACCCGGGCAAAGGTACTCATTTGCTAACACCATCACCTCGCACCTAGAATGTAGAAATGACATTTGATGAGATTATTGCGGATCCACTCTTTTTTGATATTGCCGGATCATTTGCCCTGGCCATGATTGTGGTTCTGCTGCTACCCCAAATCATGCGCCTGCTACCCTATCTTGTGGGTTTAGCTCTTCTGATGCTGGCGATTTACGGGCTCTTTATCAGATGACAATAAATCAGGATAAAGAAAAAAGGAGCCACAAAGGGCTCCTTTTAAATTCCACCTTATAAAACAAGGTCTTATATGGTGGGCCGTGTAGGGCTCGAACCTACGACCCGCTGATTAAGAGTCAGCTGCTCTACCAACTGAGCTAACGGCCCATATCTGAATCATGTATAAATGGGGTGGACGAGGGGACTCGAACCCCCAACCACCGGCATCACAAGCCGGGGCTCTACCATTGAGCTACGTCCACCATACATTATCCAGTGGCGCGCCTGGCAGGGCTCGAACCTGCAACCTACGGCTTAGAAGGCCGTTGCTCTATCCAGTTGAGCTACAGGCGCTCGCCAGATCGCGTCAATCGCTTGATACAACTTCAAAAAAGGAATGGTCGGGGCGGAGAGATTCGAACTCCCGACCCTCTGCTCCCAAAGCAGATGCGCTACCAGGCTGCGCTACGCCCCGATTGATCCTCTGTTCGAAGGCGGCGGACAATAGGCATCTGAACCCCGTTCGTCAATCCCTGAATCGCAGCTGACGTCACTTCTGATCATCGCTAGAGTTGGGCTTCTGTTTCTGTTGCAAGTGAGGTGTACCATGAGCTCGATTAAAATGCGTGGAACCACGATCTGCTGTATCCGGAAAAATGGAGAAGTCGCCATTGGCGGCGATGGCCAGGTCACGTTAGGCGACACCGTCGTTAAGCATGGTGGACGCAAGGTTCGCACGATTAGAGATGGCGCTATTCTCACCGGTTTTGCCGGTTCCACCGCCGATGCCATGAATCTGTTTGAACGTTTTGAGGCCAAACTCGATGAGCATGGCGGCTCATTGATGCGTGCTGCCGTCTCTCTTGCAAAAGAGTGGCGTACCGACAAATACCTGCGCCAGCTCGAGGCGATGATGATTGTCGCCGATATCGACAACACACTGCTGATCTCAGGCAACGGTGATGTGCTCGAACCGGACGATGGTGTGGCTGCGATCGGTTCCGGTGGCGCCTATGCCAAGGCTGCAGCCACGGCGCTGGTCAACCATAGTGATCTCTCTGCCAGAGAGGCGATCAGCGAGGCAATGAACATTGCCGCCAATATCTGCATCTACACCAACAGCAATATCACCATTGAATCGATTAACAAGGAGCCGAAGCAGTGAGCCACTCCATGACCCCGCGTGAAATTATTTCCGAACTGGATCGCTATATCGTTGGCCAGGATGATGCTAAGCGTGCAGTGGCCATCGCCCTGCGCAACCGCTGGCGTCGTCAGCAGGTCCCCTCACCTATGCGTGAAGAGATTACACCCAAGAACATCCTGATGATCGGCCCCACAGGTGTCGGCAAGACCGAGATTGCCCGCAGACTGGCACGACTTGCCAATGCCCCCTTCATCAAGGTGGAGGCGACCAAATTTACAGAAGTCGGGTATGTTGGCCGGGATGTCGAGACGATCATCCGCGATCTGGTGGATACCGCCATCAAGATCGTACGCGAAGAGCATCTGAAGCGGGTGCAAACCAAAGCCGAGAAGATGGCCGAGGATCGTCTGCTCGATATCCTTATTCCGCATCCTGTTGCACCGAACGGTCCGCACAGCAGCGAACCGAATGCAGTAAGCAATGATTCTCGCGAGAAGATGCGCCACAAGCTTCGCCTGGGCGAGCTCGACAAGCGTCAGGTTGAGATTGATGTGGAGCAACAGCAGGAAGCGCCAATGATGCAGCTCTTCTCCGGCCAGGGCACCGAAGCAATGGATCTCAAGGATATGCTGAGTGGCATGATGGGCGGCCAGAAAAAAAGCAAACGCATGAATGTCGCAGATGCGCTGAAAGTCATCCAGCAACAGGAGGCCGATCGCCTTCTCGATATGGATAGCATCAAGGAGGAGGCGATTCTTCGCGCCGAAAACGATGGCATTGTATTCCTCGATGAGATGGACAAAATCACCCACCGCAGCGGGGCTGGCGCCTCTGGTGGTGAGGTTTCCCGTGAAGGGGTACAGCGCGACCTTCTACCACTGGTAGAGGGGACAACGGTGAATACCCGTTACGGACACCTCAAAACCGATCACATTCTCTTTATTGCTTCCGGCGCATTTCATCTGGCCAAACCATCGGATCTGATTCCTGAGCTGCAGGGGCGCTTCCCGATCCGCGTTAACCTCGGAGCACTCGGCGAGGAGGAGTTCCGCCGCATTCTGGTTGAGCCCGAGGCTTCGCTGACGCGCCAGTATGCCGCCCTGCTTGATGCCGAGAATGTCAGCATCAAATTTTCCGATAATGGCATCTCGGAGATTGCACGCATTGCGGTGCATGTGAACGAAACAACCGAAAATATCGGCGCCCGTCGCCTGCATACGCTGCTGGAGCGTGTGCTGGAAAACATCAGTTTTGAAGCATCGGACAGGGGCGGCAGCACCATTGAGGTGGATGCGGATTATGTGCGCAGGGAGGTCGGCGAAATCAGTGCCGATGAGGATCTGTCGCGTTATATTTTATAAGCAGGCCTCAGAGAAGCCTGGCGATTGGGGCAAAGGATTTACGGTGCACCGGAGAGGGGCCGATCTCTCTGAGAGCATCCATATGCACCTTGGTACCGTACCCCTTATGTTTTGAAAGGTCGTAGCCGGGAAACAGATAATCCAGACGCTGCATCAAACGATCGCGAACCACCTTGGCAATGATTGACGCTGCTGCGATCTCCTGAACCGAATCATCGCCACCGACAATCGCTTCGGCAGGCACGGTGAGATCAGGAATCCGGTTGCCATCGACCAGCACCCTTGAGGGAGCAACAGACAGACCCTCCACGGAGCGCCGCATTGAGAGCATGGTTGCATGCAGGATATTGAGCTCGTCGATCTCTTCGATTGAAGCCATAGTAACTGAATAGGCCACTGCATGCCTGCGGATATGATGATAGAGCTTCAGCCGCTTCTTCTCAGCCACCTTCTTTGAATCGCGGTACTTGCCCAGATAGGGGTCGTCCGGCGACAGAATCACTGCAGCCGTGACTACCGGACCGGCCAACGGCCCCCGCCCTACTTCATCGACTCCCGCCAGCAAAGTCATATTGAAAAGAGCCCAGTTGTCGAGCGATGGCGGCCCGCCCATTCACGGGCGGCTTTTGCAAGTGCAGCAAAACCACACGCTTGCCAAACGCTAAAAACCCGGGGAGAGGATGCTCGGTGAGCGCAACCCAAGATTAACCCCTTAGGGCCGCACTAAACATTTTCTGCATGGCATTGATAATCGCCTTGGAAGTGGCATCGGAGTCCTGCTGGGTCAGTGTACGGGAAGGATCCTGCAGGGTAAAACGGACACCTACACTGATCATCCCTTCCGGCACCCCCTTACCTTCATAGAGGTCAAAGATACTCACATCAGTGAGCAGTTTACCACCAGCCTTTCTAACCTGCTGCAGGATGGCATCGTTTCCACTTCCATGGACGAACGCCTTGCGATCCATCAGGAATACCAGATCACGTTCGACCCCCGGAAACTCCGGTAACGCCATAAACTTCGCCTGTTTTCCTGCATGCAATGCATCCAGATCGATATCTGCAACGAAGACCGGAGCATCGATATCGAACTTCTCGGCAATATCGCCATCGACGCGACCGATACGGCCAGCTTCGTTGCGACCAATGAGGATCTTCGCACTCTGGCCTGCCTGAAGCCCCTGAATGGAATCATCAGCGATAAAACGGCCAGTAAGTCCTCGACCTGCAAGCCAGGACTCCACTGCCCCCTTAAGATCAAAGAATGTGGCACTCCTGGCACTGCCGTACCATGCATCGGACTCCACCTCACCTGTCATCAGCCAGGCCAGAACATTGCGCTCACTGTTACCCTTGGCTGTGCGCATATAGGTACGCCCCTGCTCAGCAAGAGCCACTCCCGCCTGCTGGCGATTCAGGTTGTATTTCGCTGCATTGAGCAGGCCCGGCCAGGGACTGCGGCGCATCACGCTCATCGCATCGGAGATCGGGTTCTCAAGCTCAATATCCGCACCGTCATTGTCCACGAAGAGGCGTTGCTCTTCGCGAGAGATGAATGCATAGGTCACTACCTGCAGGAAACCGCCGGCTACCGCTTCATGGATCGAGGTATCCTTTCTGGCAGGTGCTGTCGTTGCCAGTGCAGGAAGAACCTCAGGAATGGCATCAAAGCCGATTACGCGCGCGTACTCCTCAGAGATATCCTCCGGGATCGAGATATCGTGCCTGAACTGTGGCACTTGCACCTCCAGCTTATCACCGCTGCGTGCAATGCCGAAGTCCATTCGGCGGAGCACATCGTCTACCGATTCGGGTATTTCCACCCCGAGTCTCGTTTCGAGTTTGGCTACAGAGCAGTGAACCGTCTTGCCGGCATTGATATTGTCACTACTGCCACACACAGTTAACTCACCCGCCTTGCCTCCGAACAGATCGGTTATCATTGCTGTCGCCTGTTGCATGGCGGTGGCCACCATCTGAGGATCAACCCCGCGCTCAAAACGCATGGAAGCCTCGGAAACCATCGCATGCGAGCGGCGGGTTTCACTTACACGTGCAGGGCGGAAGAAAGCCGACTCCAGCAAAATATTTGTTGTTGTTTCGGTCACACCGGACGGCTCGGAGCCCATGATACCGGCAAGCGCAATCACATCGGATGCATCACTCACCACCAGGTCACCTGCGTGAAGCTTCAGTGAACGGCCATCGAGTGCAGCAAAGGGCTCATCCTTCATCGCCGAACGAATAGAGACAGAGCCGTTCAACTTATCGGCATCAAAAGCGTGCATCGGCTGGCCGAAAAAGAGCATGACATAGTTAAGCACATCGACGATACCATTGACCGGACGCATGCCTGCCATGATCAACCCGGCCTGCATCCAGGACGGAGAGTCCTGCACCGTTACACCCTCAATACGGCGGCCAAGATAGAGCGGGCAGTCCGTCTCGTTATCGATGCTGATCGAGGGCGCAGAAACGGCGCCATCCGGCGCAAGCGCAACATCATCGATCTCTGCAAGCTTCAGATCGCCATCAGCGGCCAGATCACGGGCAATTCCGCGCGCATTCATGCAGTCGCCTCGATTCGGGGTAATGGAGAGATCAATCACCGCCTCTTCAAACCCGAGATATTCACCCACCTCGCACCCTACCGGTGCATCTTCGGGAAGAATCAGCAGGCCTGCCGACTCATCGGCAAGGCCGAGTTCGGTTTCGGAGCAGCACATACCGAAGCTGGTTTGTCCGCGGATCGCTCCCTTCTTGATGGTCAAGCCGTTGGGAAGGCAAGTGCCGATAGTGGCGACGGGAACCTTGTCACCAGCATCCATGTTTGAAGCGCCGCAAACGATAGCCAGCGGAGCATCCTGCCCAACATCAACCTTCAGCAGGCTCAGTTTATCGGCATCGGGATGTGGCTCTTTGCAGAGGATATGGCCTACCAGCACCCCTTTTACCGCAGCACGCGGCTCTTCGACACCCTCAACCTCATGCCCCAGACGCACCAGATCATCTGCGATTTCTGCAGGCGACTTGGTAAGTTCAACATGTTTCTTCAACCAAGAAAATGGAATTTTCATCTTACATCGCCCCCATTCTGCGCAGGAATCGAACATCATTCTCAAAAAAGAGCCTCAGATCCGGAATGCCCTGTTTGAGCATCACCAGCCGTTCCACACCGAGGCCGAACGCGAATCCGGAGTACTCGTCTGAATCGATACCGACCGACTTCAAAACATGCGGATGGATCATGCCGCTACCCAACACCTCGATCCAGCCGCTGTTCTTGCAGATACGGCAACCTTTACCGGAACAGAACACGCAACCGATATCCACCTCAGCGGATGGCTCGGTAAACGGGAAATAGTGCGGACGCAGGCGGATCGAAACCTCCTTGCCAAAATAGGTGGAGAGGAAATGTTTAAGTACGCCTTTCAGATGCGCCATGGAGACATTGCGGTCAACTTTGAATACTTCAACCTGATGAAACATAGGCGAGTGAGTCACATCGTAATCGCAGCGGTAGACACGCCCCGGCGCAACCACGGCCAGCGGCGGCTCATGCCCCTCTTCCAGAAAACGTTTCATGGCACGAATCTGCACCGGCGAAGTATGGGTGCGCAGCAGCAGCGGCTGGTCACCCGCATTCTTGATGAAAAAGGTGTCATGCATGGCACGTGCCGGATGCTCCGGCGGGATATTCAGCGCATCGAAGTTGTGGAACTCATCCTCGACCTCTGGCCCCTCGGCAACCTGAAAGCCCATCTGCGAGAAGATTTCGGTCATCTCGTCCAGGCCCTTCTGTACAGGGTGCAGCGCTCCGCGCGGGGAGCTTCGTCCAGGCAGTGTCACATCGATACGCTCAGCTTCAATGCGCTCACTCTTCGCTTTCACTGCAAGCTCGGCTTCAGCAAGATCAAGCGCTTCAGCCAATGCCTGTTTGGTTCTGTTCACAAACTGACCAATTACCGGACGCTCTTCGGGTGGCAGCTTACCCACGCCTTTGAGCACTTCGGTCAACTCGCCCTTCTTGCCAAGATAGTGAACACGCAGCTGCTGCAGATCATTCAGGCTTGCTGCCTGAGAAAACGCATCCAGCGCCTTGGACTGCAGCACCTCCAGCTGACTCTTCAGAGATTCAATCTCACTCATCTATTACTCCCCCTATCCACCCTTGGATGGGTGGCTTTAGCAAGCATGGTGACAACCACACTTTTCGCCATGCGCCCAAGGCCGAAGGCAGGACGCTCTGAGGCCGCATCTATAAAAACACAAAGGCAGGACTGCGAACAGCCCTGCCTTCGATTTCATCATCCACTTATGACCGGTCGAAACCGGATAAGTCTATTTACTGAATCTGTGTGCGAGCTGTTTCTGCCAGCTTCGCAAAACCATCAGCATCGCGAACCGCGATATCGGCCAGAACCTTGCGGTCCAGCTCGATGCCAGCCTTGTTCAGACCATGCATGAAGGTTGAGTAGTTCATACCATTGGCTTTAGCAGCCGCATTGATACGAACAATCCACAGGCTGCGGAAATCACGCTTTTTAACCTTACGGTCGCGATAGGCGTACTGACGCGCCTTATCAACCGCCTGGGTTGCTACGCGGAAGCAGCTCTTGCGACGACCACGGTAACCTTTTGCAGCTTTGATAACGCTCTTATGGCGGGCGTGCGCCTGAACTCCGGATTTAACGCGAGGCATATCTCTCTCCTAACCTAAAACTACTTAACCGCGACCTGGAACCAGACGTTCCAGCGCTTTTGAATCTGCAGCTGATACCATTTCAGTACCGCGCATATTACGTTTACGCTTCGGTGACTTCTTGGTCAGAATATGGCTTGAAAAAGCCTTATTGCGCCTCCACTTGCCGCTGCCGGTTTTGGAGAAGCGCTTCGCTGCACCACTGTTTGATTTCATCTTAGGCATGATTCTATCTTCCTTCTCTTATAAACATAAAAAGCCCCTCCGGGGCCTTTTACACCACGGAGAGTAACTCTTATTTCTTAATCGGCGCGATGATCATGATCATCTGTCGCCCTTCCATATTCGGCATCTTTTCAGGTTTACCAAACTCTTCAACCTGTGCTGCCACAAACTTCATCTGGTCCAGACCGCGACTGGTGTGAGCCATCTCACGACCCCGAAAACGCAGTGAAACCTTCACTTTGTTACCCTGAGACAGGAATTTCTTCGCTGCCTTCATCTTCACTTCCATGTCATGCGCGTCGGTGTTGGCACCCACCTTCACCTCTTTTACCTGCATCACATGCTGACGTTTTTTTGCAAGGTTGGCTTTCTTGCTCTGCTCGTATTTGTACTTGCCGTAATCCATGATCTTGCAGACCGGCGGATTACTTTTTGCTGCCATCAGCACAAGGTCGAGACCCTTTGCTTCTGCTCTTGCTACTGCTTCAGCCAGTGCAAGCACTCCCAGCTGCTCACCTGTTGTATCGTCAACCACTCGAACCTCGCGGGCGTCGATATTCAGGTTGATTGGCAATTCCTTTTTAATACAAGACTCCTTAAATCTCCAAAAACGTCTTTCTTTTCAACACTCTATGCGTGATCAGCCTGCATCTCGTGCATCTTCGCGATCCAATCATCGACACTGAAAGTACCGAGATTCTGACCGCTGCGGTCACGTACACTCACGGTTCCTTCATCGCGTTCCCGATCGCCGGCAACAAGAATGAACGGCACCCGCTCCAAAGTGTGGGCGCGCACTTTATAGCCGACCTTTTCGTTTCGCAAGTCCATATCTACACGAAATCCCGCATTCAGCAACTTTTGCGTCAATTCAGAGACATATTCGGCCTGCGAATCGGTGATATTGCAGACCACAGCCTGAACCGGTGCCAGCCAGAACGGGAATTTACCCTCGTGATGCTCAATCAGGATACCGATAAAGCGCTCCATCGATCCGAGAATCGCGCGATGCAACATCACGGGCGTCTGGCGTGAAGAATCCTCAGCCACGTATTCCGCATCGAGCCTGCCCGGCATTGAGAAATCGACCTGGATTGTGCCGCACTGCCAGACACGGCCCAGACAGTCCTTCAGTGAGAACTCGATCTTCGGGCCGTAGAAAGCGCCTTCACCCGGATTAAGGCCGTACTCGATCCCCTTCGACTGCAGCGCCTGATGCAGAGATGACTCCGCCTTGTCCCACTGCTCATCGGTGCCAACGCGCTTTTCAGGGCGATCGGAGAGGAAGATGATGACGTCTTCAAAACCGAAGCGTTTATAAACCTCATAGGTAAGATCGATGAAATTGCAGACCTCACTCTGAATCTGCCCTTCGGTACAGAAGATATGGGCATCATCCTGCACAAAGTTACGCAGACGCATCAGGCCATGCAGTGTTCCTGATGGCTCGTTACGGTGGCAGGAGCCGAACTCGGCCAGCCTGAGCGGCAGATCACGGTATGAGTGCAGATTCTGGTTGAATACCTGAATATGGCACGGACAGTTCATCGGCTTGATGGCGTATTCACGGTTATCGGTACTGGTGGTGAACATATCGTCGCGGAACTTGTCCCAGTGACCGGACTTCTCCCACAGCTTGCGATCGACCACCTGCGGCGTCTTGATCTCCAGATAACCGTTATCGCGCATCACCTGCCGGATCTCGTTCTCCACCGTCTGCCAGACGCTCCACCCCTTCGGATGCCAGAACACCATGCCCGGCGCCTCCTCCTGCAGGTGGAACAGATTCAGCGCCTTGGCAAGCTTACGGTGGTCGCGCTTCTCTGCCTCTTCAAGGCGGGTCAGGTAGGCCTTAAGATCCCCCTTGGATCCCCAAGCGGTACCGTAGATACGCTGCAGCTGTTCATTGTCGGAGTTGCCTTCCCAGTAAGCACCAGCCACCTTCATCAGTTTGAAATGCTTGAGAATGGAGGTATTCGGCACATGCGGGCCACGGCAGAGATCGGACCATTCACCCTGCTTATAGAGACTCACGGTCTCACCGGCAGGGATTCGACCAATCAGCTTCGCCTTGTATATCTCGCCAAGGGATTCGAAATGTGCAATCGCCTCATCGCGGTCCCACTCTTCCCGGCTGATATCGAGCTTGCGATTGGAAATCTCACGCATCTTATCCTCGATCTTGCTCAGATCGTCAGGGGTGAAAGCGCGGTCGAATGCGAAGTCGTAGTAGAAGCCATCCTCGATCACAGGGCCGATGGTTACCTGTGATTTCGGGAAAAGCTCCTGCACCGCCATCGCCATCAGGTGAGAAGTGGAGTGGCGGATAATCTCAAGCCCTTCGTCAGACCTCTCGGTAATAAGGGACACGGCATCGCCATCACGCAATACATGGGAAACATCCACCTGATTTCCGTTCACCGTAGCGGCAATCGTTGCACGTGCCAGCCCCGCTCCGATATCGGCGGCAAGATCATAGGCGGTTGCGCCCTCATTCAGGGTGCGTGATGAGCCGTCAGGCAGATTAATGTTCATGGCAGTGGTGATCCTCCAAGCGTGTAGGCGCTGCATCCTAGCGCCAAGGCCCTGAAAATAAAAAGGGCCGGGCTGATTGGAATCAGTCCGACCCTAGTTTCCATTTGCACTGGCTAGGAAATGGTAGGCTCGGGCGGTTTCGAACCGCCGACCCCCACCATGTCAAGGTGGTGCTCTACCCCTGAGCTACGAGCCTATTCTGGGTAACCCTTTTGCAAGGGCGGCGAATCGTATTGATCCCCCCTCTTGCGGTCAAGCCAGCAGAGTACCGAGATAGATCAAGCCCTAAAGTTTTATCTGCGTGCCTCAAAATAGGAGCGCATCGCCTGGCGGCCGGCTTCGACTAGCGCATCGAGTCGCTCTTGGCTCATATCGAACTCCGTGGTGCCGTAACCCTTTGCAGGCAGGCGGCAGACCTGATCTTCATGCGCCAGAATGGCCAGCTTGTCGTGCGCATCGGTCATGGTATCGACCAGACGGGTGATGCGATGAACGGTCTTGATCCGCTTGATATTGCCCAGCATGCCACCATTCTCAGCTTCCCCTGCCGCCGCTGCATCTCCTGAGTTTGGAACCGGCAACGACTCATCAATGATGAAGCCGAGGTTCGCTACCTCATCGGGATCCTCGTCACCCATGATCGCCTTTACCGCCTCATCATTTGAGGTGAGCAGCTTGAGCGGAAAGTTGGAGAGTACGCCACCATCGACAATGGTGTTACCGGCGATCGATTCCCCCATATATTCTCCCCACGAAGCGTCCCAGCGCACCTCCTGCCAGACAAACGGAATACTCATCGACATGCGGGCGCCCCATGCAACAGGGCAGTCGGGTGCGGTGCGGTGATTGAGAACCCGCATCTCCTTCGCTGCCGTATCAGTCACGACAAGACTCAGATCACTTCCTGTTTTCTCATGAAACTGCGCAAAAGTGGCATTTCCTAATCCTGCTATTTTGCTATCCAGTTTTTCGGCCATCCACTCGAGAAATTTCCGCCCCTCATAGAGACCGCCGCGCTCCAGAAATGAAAAGGTCTCACGGTAGGCATCCACTTTCATCAGTTGTGCAACAATTTTTTCGTTGGTTCTGCCTACCATCCGCGCCAACAGACCTTCGGAAGAGGGGCTGGCCTTATCCAGTATCGACCAGGTCAGGCTCTCACGGACATCCTTTTCTTCGAACGATTCAGGGATGTCCATGAAGCTGGCAAAACGGGGCGAGCCATCCGCCTGTTTCTCGTTCACTGCCGCAAGCATTTCGGCCGGCGTGAAACCTGCCGCCATCAATGTTGCAGTGATTGCACCTGCGGATGTGCCGACAAACCGTCTTGCGGTATGGCCACGCGAGGTAAATTCATCCATGGCACCGACAAACACCGAGCCCTTGGCCCCGCCGCCTTCAAATATGAGATCGTATTGCATTGCTCCCCCTCCACAGCGCACCGAGCCCTGTCCCCGGTTACAGGCTGATCCCCATCATGAATGAGCTGCTCTTAACATCGCCGTCAGATAAGTCATCCATCGCCTGTGAGCACCAGGCTACATGCCCGTACATCTGCAGATGGGTGCGCCCATGCTTAAACCCGATGCGCACCTGCTCTCCCTGGCGCAGATAGCCGTTAACATTCAGGCCCACGCCCTTTGATGATACATCCCGCACCTTTTCCACTGTGAAATACTGACCTGTGCCGGGGTGATAGAGCTCCCCCTTGGTAAGATCACGTACAATCAGGCGTTTTTCTTTACGTTTTTCAAACACTTAACCCATCTCCGATGGTCCAGCAATAAACTTCCTGTCCTCATTATAGAGTAAATATTGGAAACCGATAGCTAGCCGGATGTCTAATAAAAAATATCAGTGAGAAATGAAACCCCGGTTCTTTAGCAGCTTGTGAGTGCCATGATCTCCGAAATTGACTCAGGCAGATGATCGAAGCGGTGGGAGCCGCCTTCGAAAAGGTGTACCTGAGATGATTCACCATAGCGCGCCAGAGCTTTGCGATAATCGAGCAACTCATCTCCCTTGTCGAGCAGAAGCAGTGATTGAACCTTTCCGACATCCAGTGCTTCACTCATAGCGGTCAGCATGTCGGCGTCATTCTGATCCATGATAAATCGCTCACCTGTGGCAAAATTGGTGTTTTCACCCATAGCTGAGCCGGTCAGGTCGTCGATATCGGCCAAAGGGTTGATCAATACGCAAGGCCAGCCAAATCGCCCGCCATAACAGGCAGCAAAAAAACCGCCAAGTGAAGTCCCGATCAGACAAACCGCCTCATCTGCAAAGTCAGCCAGATAACCATCCAGGAACAGTGCCGCCTCACCAGGCTTGTTGGGCAGGTCGGGTGAGATAAATTCATTTGCACCGCCAGCAAAATAGTCGCGCAACCAGTTGCTTTTACTGCTCTCTCCGGAGCTGGCAAATCCATGCAGATAAATCACCTTCATGACACCCTCCGTTTGCCTCGGGGAAACTGCTACTGCCGGCAAAGGCCCCGAACTACAGCCGTGATCACTGGAAACAGCAGCAGCTTAAGGAAGTCGCCTGCCTGCCCATTGAACATTTTTTCAGACAGGCGACTGTTTTCAGTATAGCAGCGCCGCATTCAACTGGAAGCACCGCCTTAAATTGCGACTCATATTAGCCCAACCCACAGCTGTTTCCGCTTAAGCTAACAGCCGCCATGGTCTATGATAAGGATATGGAACACACCTCTCTGGTCAGTGCCGTCGTATGGAGTATTTTCAGCCTGCTTCTCGTTGCACTGTTTATACAGTTTCTGGCTCAGCGTGTCCGCATGCCATTTACCATTCTTCTGGTTCTGGTCGGCATTGCCCTGAACTCACTTTTTCAGATATATCCACACAGTTTCGCGATTTTCCAGGCGCTGAAGATATCCCCGGATATCATTCTCTACGTCTTCCTTCCCGCCCTGATCTTCGAATCCAGCTACAACCTCGATGCCCGGCGGCTGATCCATAATATCGGGCCGGTGATGACGCTGGCAGTGCCTGGACTGCTGATCTCCACCTTCGTGATCGGCGGCATTCTCTGGTGGGCAACGGCCATGCCGTTTACCATCGCACTTCTTCTCGGCGCAATTTTAAGCGCCACCGATCCGGTCGCTGTAATCTCGATCTTCCGCCAGATCGGCGCTCCGGACCGCCTTAACACATTGATCGAAGGCGAGAGCCTCTTTAACGATGCTACTTCAATCGTTGTGGCCGGCATTCTGGTCGGCATGGTGATCGAGCATAATGGTGATGCCTCGGTCGCCAGCGGCATTGTCAGCTTCTTCGTCCTCTTCTTCGGCGGGTTGGCGGTTGGTATAGGACTTGGATACCTCACCGGTAAGATTATCGGCTGGATCGAGTCGGAATCGTTTATCGAAATCGGCCTGACCACTGCACTTGCCTACCTCTCATTCCTTCTGGCTGAAGAGATTTTTCATGTCAGCGGCGTGATGGCCACAGTCGGCGCCGGACTCATGCTGGGAAGCTGGGGACGCATCCGTATCTCCGCATCGGTTCGCATCTATCTGGAACACTTCTGGGAACTTCTTGCCTTTATCGCCAATGCGCTGCTCTTTCTGCTGGTCGGCATGAAGGTGGATCTGAATGCCCTGTGGGAGACACTCGATATGCTTGCCTGGGTTGTTCTGGCCATGCTGGTGGCGCGGGCAATCGTGGTATTCCTGCTTATTCCACTGATCGGGCGACTACCCGGTTCGCGGCCGATCAGTTTTCCCTACCAGTTTATCATGTACTGGGGCGGGCTGCGCGGCGCCATCGCGCTGGCAATCGTACTCAGCCTGCCGAATTTTGAGTACTCCGATCTCTTTGTCGCCATGGTGATGGGAGCGGTGCTCTTTACCCTGCTGGTACAGGGGCTCTCGATCGAAACGATTATGCGAAAATTCGGGCTTGATATTCCGCCGCTTGCCGACCGGCTTGCATTTATTGAACTCGGCCTGGTCTCCAGGCGACGGGCGATGAAGCAGCTGCCCAGGCTTAAGGAGGGTGGCTTCTTCTCAAGCCGAATAGCCCATAACCTGACCGTAGAGTGTGACCATGCCATCAGCTCGGCCATGCAGCAGATCGGCCAACTGCGGGCCACTGAGATGGACAAGTTGAATGAAGTGAACCTGCTCTATCTCCGTGCTCTTACAGAGGAGAAAGGTTTCTATACCGAAATGTACAATCAGGGACACATCAGCGAAGGTGCTTTCCGGGAGCTGTCGCTGGTGCTGAATATGCAGATTGATGCCCTGCGCTACAACGGCGCCTTTGAGCACGTGCACTCCCACCGCATCAAACGGGCGCTCGAGCAGACATTCTTTCGCATGGCCGATGCCATGCCCTGGCTGATGCCGGTCGCCGAGAAGATGCGCATGTCCCGCATTATTCGCGATTATGAACAGATATGGGCCCATTTTCTGGGTAGCAGGCATGTTATCAAATCATTGAAAAAACTCGCAAAAAGCGAACTCATGAGTGAAGAGGCCGCCGACGAGGTCATAAAAAAATACCACGCATGGCATGAACTGGCCACCAAGCAACTCTACCGGGTGGGAGAGCAGTATCCGGAGTTCGTCACCTCGATGCAGAAAAGGCTCGGGCAGCGCATGATCCTTTTGACCGAGCTTGAAACGGCAGAACAGAAGGCGGAACAGGGCATCCTTCCCGAGGGGATTGCCAAGAATATTGAGAGTGAAATCTCCCGGCAGTTAAGCGCCCTGCGTGGTCAACAGGTGGAGCCGATCCACAACGATCCGGTCAGCATGCTGCGGCAGGTGCCGCTATTCTCGACACTGGAGCGCAGGGAACTCGAACTGATTGCAGCATTGGTAAAAACCAGAAGCCTGCTCGAGCACGAGTTTCTCGTGCGCCTTGATGAGGCAAGCGACAGCCTGTTTATCATTGCCCGCGGCGTAGTACGCATCTCCTTCGACCTGAATGGATCCAGCCATGAGGGGACCTTGATGGCAGGCGAGTTTTTCGGCGAAAGAGCACTGATGGATAAAGATGCGGTGATGGCCGATCTTTTGAAAGCCGAGGTGGAAGCGATGATTCCAAGCGTGGTCAATGTTCTCGATCGCGATGACCTGCAGGATCTGCTGGAAGATGAGCCCGAGTTGGCGAAAAAGCTGGCAGATCGCGATGCAGAACTGCGAAACCACTACACGCTCAACAAACAGGACTGAGCCTCTCCAGCCTAATACTGATCAACATCAGGCAACCAGACTGAGGGTGCGCTGAAGCCGCAATCCGATATACTGCCGCGCTCCTATGGGCAGAGACCTTCAAACCATTAACGACCTCACCGCACAGCTGGAAACCTGCATGCTGACCGATCGCCGTGGCCTCTCCAAACGGCTGCACGGACTACGGCAGCGTCACAAACAGGGGAAACCCGTTGACCGCTCACTTGCCAAACTGGCCGAAGAGATCGCTGCATCCACTGCATGCTTCAGCCGGCGCACCGAAAACCGACCTGCTGTCACCTATCCGGAAGAGCTGCCGGTATCGGGAAAGCGTGACGAAATATCAGCGGCGATAAAGGCCCATCAGGTAGTGATCATTGCAGGTGAGACAGGATCGGGTAAAACCACACAGATCCCCAAAATATGCATTGAGCTGGGGCGAGGTGTTGCTGGCCAGATCGGCCATACCCAGCCACGCCGTATTGCAGCCCGCTCTGTGGCCGGGCGCATCGCCACGGAACTGAACAGCCGGATCGGAGAACATGTCGGCTACAAGGTGCGTTTCTCCGACCAGACAAAAAAGAGTGGTTACATCAAGCTGATGACCGACGGCATCCTGCTGGCCGAGATTCAGAGTGATCCGAAACTGCTCGCTTATGACACGATCATCATCGATGAAGCGCATGAGCGCAGCCTCAATATCGACTTCCTGCTCGGCTACCTGAGGCAGTTGTTACCTCATCGTCCCGAGCTTAAAGTGATCATTACATCCGCCACAATCAATACGGAACGCTTCTCATCCTTCTTCAACAATGCCCCCGTCATTGAGGTCTCCGGACGCAGCTATCCGGTCGATATCCACTATCGACCGCTTCAGGGAGATGAGGATGAGCAGGATCGGGCACTACCGGATGCAATCGTCGAGGCAGTGGATGAACTGGCAGGAGCGGACCCGCTGGGTGATATTCTCGTATTCCTGCCGGGCGAGCGGGAAATCCGGGAAGTCTCGGAGGTGCTGCATCGCCACACCATGCGTGACACCGAGATCATACCGCTGCTCTCCCGCCTCTCGCCTGCCGAACAGGATCGCGTATTCCAGTCACACAAGGGGCGCCGCATCGTGCTCGCCACCAATGTGGCGGAAACATCCCTGACCGTGCCTGGCATCCGCTTTGTCATCGACTCGGGGCTGGCACGCATCAGCCGCTACAGCGCCCGCACCAAGGTGCAGCGGCTGCCGATCGAGCCGATTTCGCAGGCCTCGGCCAACCAGCGTTCAGGACGCTGCGGACGCATTGCTGCAGGCACCTGTATCCGCTTATATGCTGAGGATAATTTCAACAACCGCCCTGCTCAGACCGATCCGGAAATTCGCCGCACCAATCTGGCCAGTGTGATCCTGCAGATGAGCAACCTGGGACTCGGCGATCTGGAAAAGTTCCCCTTCATGGATGCGCCGGACAAACGGGCCATTCGTGATGGCTATCTGCTTCTCGAAGAGCTGCAGGCGGTCGATGAGGCAAAGAGACTCACTCCGATCGGCAGGAGGCTTGTGCGGCTGCCGGTCGATCCGCGTATCGGCCGCATGCTGTTGCAGGCCGATCGTGAACGTTCGTTGCATGAGTTGCTGATCATCGCCGCAGCCCTGTCGGTGCAGGATCCGCGCCTGAGGCCGATGGATATGCAGCAGCAAGCCGATGAGAAACACCGCTTATTTTCAGATCCGGCATCCGACTTTATCGGCTGGCTGAAGCTCTGGAACTGGTATCACGAGCAGGCGCGTCACCTCTCCCGCTCCAAACTGCGCAAGCTCTGCCATGAACGTTATCTCTCCTATATACGATTGCGGGAGTGGCACGACCTGCACGGCCAGCTGCTCGGGCTGGTGCGCGAAATGAAGATGACGCCAAACAGAGAGCCTGCCAGCAGCGATGAGATCCATCGCGCCCTTCTCGCGGGCCTTCTAAGCCATGTCGGCCTCTACGATCAGGAAAAACGCAACTATCTCGGTTCCCGCGGCCTGAGATTCGCACTCTTCCCCGGCTCCGCTCTTTTTAAGAAACAGCCGAAATGGGTGGTATGCGGCGAGCTTGTTGAAACCGCCCGCCTCTATGGCCGTACTGCTGCCGCCATCGACCCGGCCTGGCTGGAGGGACTTGCACCGCACCTGCTCAAACGAAGCTACAGCGAACCACACTGGTCACAAAAACGGGCACAGGTAGCGGCCTATGAAAAGGTAAGCCTTTACGGCCTTGCCATTATCGGAAGACGCCATATTCACTATGGTCCTGTCGATCCGAAACTCTGTCGCGAACTCTTCATCCGCCATGCTCTGGTGCAGTTCGAATATCGCACGCATGCAAAATTCATGCAGCACAACCGCCGCCTGGTTAGCGAACTTGAGGGGCTTGAAGCCAAATCACGGCGACGCGATCTGCTGGCCGAGGAGCAGGCCATCTTCGATTTCTTCGATGCCATCGTTCCGGAGGGTGTTCATAGCGGCAAGCTCTTCGAACAGTGGCGCAAACAGGCGGAGCAGAAAAAGCCGCAACTGCTCTATCTCGACCGTCATACCCTGCTGCATCATAAGGATGCAGAGGTCGATCACACGGCTTTCCCGGACTACTTCAGCGACGGGCCGGCGAAGCTGAAACTCGGCTATCACTTTGATCCGACTCACAAGGCCGATGGCGTCACCGTAAGCGTGCCGATGGCGGCGCTCGGCGGCCTTGATGCGAACCGATTTGACTGGCTGGTACCGGGCATGCTGGAGGAGAAGCTCGTCGCGCTGATCAAGGGGCTGCCCAAGTCGCTCAGGCGGAACTTCGTTCCCGCGCCGCAGTTCGCCAAAGCCGCTGCCGAACGCATGGCATTCGGAGAGGGGAATCTGCTTGATGAATTTTCCCGCACACTTGGAACGATGACCGGCATAACACCGTACCACAGCGACTGGAACAACGGGGCGCTGCCGCTCCACCTGCAGATGAAGTTCCGCATCATCGGCGATGGCGGCAAGACCGTTGCCATTGGCAATGACCTGATCGCGCTGCAGCAGCAGTTTGCCGAAGCCAGTCGCAGCAGCGTGCAGTCGCTCGATGCGGCAAAAGAGATTCAGCGCGAAGGGATCACCCGCTGGGATCTCGGTGATCTTTCGGAAGCGATTCAGGTGGTGCGCAAGGGGGTACAGATCGTGCTCTTCCCGGCCCTCTGTGACTGCGGCAACAGTGTCGCCATACGCATCTTCGAAAGCCGCCATGAAGCACAAGCAAGCATGCGCACAGGCCTCTGCCGGCTCTTCATGCTGCACCTGCACCAGCAGGTGGAGATGCTGAAGAAGAGTACACCGCAGCTGCAGAAACTGGCCCTGCAGTATGCCCTGATTGCCGATCCCGCAACACTTAAGGATGAACTGATTTCAGCCGCATTCGATGCGACATTCATGACCGACCCTCTGCCTCGCAGCGAGGAGGCATTCCTTGCCCGTCTTGACCGGGGGAGAGCGGATATCGTCGCAAATGCCAGGAAACTGGCCGATTGCGTGAGCACAGCCCTCACTGCCCACACCGAGCTAATTGCAGCACTTGCAGCGAGCAGGTCCCCCCAACTCAAGCCCGTGGTCGATGACATCAGGCAGCAGCTTCTACGCCTGGTTTACCCCGGCTTCGTAGCCGCAACACCCGCCGAATGGCTTTACCACTACCCCCGCTTCATCGAGGCGGCCAAAATCCGGCTTGGCAAAGCCGGCCGCAATCTGAAGCAGGATGGCCAGCATACCGCCGCCATCGCACAACTCTGGAGCCACTGTGCTGCCAGACTTGAAACCCTGCAAAAAACGAAGGGCGATACCACTGCCATCGACGCCTTCCGGTGGCTACTTGAAGAGTTGCGCGTATCCCTCTTTGCACAGGAGCTGAAAACAAGCGTACCGGTTTCGCTCAAGAAGCTGGAGTCGCTCTGGCAGGAGCTCCGTTAGGCAGATCTTCCCGGGCTTTCAGGTGCAGCTATAGCCCCAGCCTGTTTATACCCGTAATTATCGCTGCGAAGTTCCCGGTCAAACCAGCATGCCCCCTTCACAGTAGAGAAAAGGAGGAGTAGAATCCCCTCTGACAAAACATCGTCCAATCCACTATAATTGAATCCTATGACCATGAATACTCAGCCACCCGAGCACCTGTTGCATGTAATGCATGCACATCAGGAAGAGCACCGCTTTATCTCAGATCAGGCGGTGAACAGCATCGCTGAAAAGCTGAAGCTGCCGCGCGCACAGGTGGAAGCAGTCAGGGAGTTTTACGCCTTCTTCCATAGCAAGCCTCGCGGAACATACGATCTGTTGTTCAGCAACTGTACCAGTTGCGGCAGCCCGTCCCTGATGCGCCAGTTGTGCGAACTGCTGCATGTCACAGCCGACAAAACACGAAGTGACGGAGCAGTAAGTATTGGCGAGACCTCCTGCATCGGCATGTGCGATCATGGCGCCTCGCTGCTTGTCAACGGCCGTCCGCTGCACTCACTGGACGGCAGTCGAATCGAGGCGATCGCAAAGCTCATAGAGGCTGCAACCCCTGTAGAACAGTGGCCTGCAGAGTGGTTTGAGATCAACAACCACATCCACCGTTCCGATCTGCTGCTGAAAGAGTCGTTTACCCCGGGTGCTGCACTGCATGCAGTTGAAGCAGGTGGTGCCGATGCCGCCCTTGAGAAAATCCGCTTCTCCGACCTGAGGGGGCGCGGCGGTGCCGGCTTCAGCACGGCCCAGAAATGGCAATTCTGCCGTGAGGCGGCGGGCGATACCCGCTATGTCATATGCAATGCAGATGAGGGCGAGCCCGGAACCTTCAAGGACCGTGTACTGCTGACCTCCTATGCCGATGCCGTTTTTGAGGGCATGGCTCTCTGCGGCCGCATTATCGGTGCCAGACAGGGATATATTTACCTGCGTGCCGAATACCGCTATCTGCTTGACCGGCTGGAGAATAGGCTTGCCGAACGGCGTGAAGCCGGCCTCCTCGGCGAGAAGATACTCGGCATCGAGGGTTTTGATTTCGATATTGAGATCGTGGTTGGCGCCGGCGCCTATATCTGCGGCGAAGAGTCCGCACTGATCGAATCGCTGGAAGAGAAACCGGGCAATCCGCGCATCCGTCCGCCATTTCCCGTTACCCACGGCTACATGGGCAAACCGACCGTGGTCAACAATGTCGAGACGCTGGCTGCCGCCGCTGCGATCGTACTTCATGGTGAACGCTGGTTCCGTGGAGCAGGCACATGGCAATCACGAGGCACCAAGATTCTGTCCGTCTCAGGAGACTGCGCACGCCCCGGCATCTACGAATACCCCTTCGGTGTCTCGATCAACGATATCCTGAAGGATTGCGGTGCGGTGCAGGTGCAGGCGGTACAGGTTGGCGGCCCCTCCGGTCGACTGGTTGATCCGTCCCACTTCGATCACCATATCGCCTTTGAAGATCTCGCCACCGGCGGCTCTCTGATGATCTTCCATCACTCCCGCAACCTGCTGGAGGTGATTCGCAACTTCACCTGCTTCTTCACGCATGAGAGCTGCGGTTTCTGTACCCCGTGCCGTGTCGGTACGGCACTGCTGAAAAACGGCATGGACAAGGTTGCCAGCGGCCACGGCACTGCCCATGACCTTGATGAGCTGAAAGCTACCGCAGCACTGGTATCCCGCCGCTCCCACTGCGGCCTGGGCATGACGGCGCCTAATCCGATCCGTGACGGTCTGAAATATTTCCCTGAACTGTTTGAAGCACGCCTGCTGCATCAGGAGATGGAACCGGAGTTCAATCTGGATGCATCGCTTGAAGAGGCCCGGCAACTTACACACCGTGATGATGCTGAGGCACACCTATGAGTAAATTCATTAAAATCGATGGCGTAGAAGTCCCCTTCGAGGAGGGGCAGACCATCATGGATGCAGCACTGGCTGCAGACATCTATATCCCGCACCTCTGCCACAGGCCGGGGCTAAGCCCTCATGGCAGTTGCAAACTCTGTACCGTCGATGTCAACGGCCGCGCCGTCTCCTCCTGTACGATGCCGGCAAGTGAAGGCATGGAGATCGAAAACGATACCCCTGCACTCAAAAAGGTTCGCAAGACAATCACCCAGATGCTCTTCGTCGAAGGCAATCACCTCTGTCCATCATGCGAAAAGACCGGCGACTGCACGCTGCAGGCGGTGGCATACCATCTGGACATGCTCGATGGCCACTTTCCGCAGTTCTATCCGCGCCGTGAGGTGGATGCCTCCCACTCCTCGCTGGTGATCGATCGTGACCGCTGCATCATGTGCGAACTCTGCGTGCGCGCCAGTCGGGAGATTGATGGCAAGGATGTCTTCGCCATTTCAGGTCGTGGCACCGGACGCCATCTGATTGTCAACTCACCCACCGGCAAGCTGGGCGACTCCGATATCGAACTGGATGATCTGGCCGCCCATATCTGTCCGGTCGGTGCGATCCTGATCAAGGATCACGGATATGAGGTGCCGATCGGTCGACGCACCTTCGACCTGCACTCTGTCGCCGAGACCGATCTCGAAGAGGTCATTCTGAAGAAGAGTGCGCATCACGATGAGGGTGAAGAGCGCGATCCAAATGAGGGAGGTGTTTACGGTGTCTAAAGTTCGAGTTGCCACGACCTCACTGGCCGGCTGCTTCGGCTGCCACATGTCATTCCTCGATATGGATGAACGCATTGTAGGGCTACTTGAGCATGTTGAGTTCAGCCGCTCCCCTATCAATGATATCAAGCACTGCGATCCCTGCGATATCGGGCTTGTCGAAGGGGCACTCTGCAATGCAGATAATGTTCACGTGCTCAAGGAGTTCCGGGAGAACTGCAAGATCCTGATCGCTGTTGGCGCCTGTGCCATCAACGGCGGCGTGCCTGCCATGCGCAACCACTTCACCCTTCAGGAGTGCCTGGAAGAGGCGTTCCTCGATATGATCGGCGTGGATAACCCGCACATTCCGAATGATGTGGAGATTCCACTGCTGCTATCAAAGGTGCATCCGCTGCACGAGGTAGTGAAGGTGGACTACTACCTGCCCGGCTGCCCACCATCTGCCGATGCATTTGTGAAGGTACTGACCGACCTTCTCGAAGGAAAAGAGCCCAGCCTGCCCAAGAGCATGCTGCATTACGATTGAGGAACCAGGAAATGGAACAGAACCAGTCAAACCTGCGCCGTGTCGCCATCGATCCGGTCACCCGCGTCGAAGGCCACGGCAAAGTCACGCTGCTGCTCGATGAGGCAAACCATGTGCGCGAGGCGCGCTTCCATATCGTCGAGTTCCGCGGTTTCGAAAAGTTTATTCAGGGACGACCCTACTGGGAGGTCCCCTACTTCGTGCAGCGACTGTGCGGAATCTGCCCTGTCTCGCACCATCTGGCGGCGGCCAAGGCGGTTGACCAGCTGGTCGGCGTCTATGACCTGACACCTACCACCGAGAAGCTGCGCAAACTGCTCCACTTCGGGCAGACACTGCAGAGCCATGCGCTGCACTTCTTCCATCTCTCATCACCCGATCTGCTCTTCGGTTTCGGCTCCAATCTCGAACACCGCAACATCGTCGGCGTGATCGAGGATTTCCCCGATCTGGCACTCAAGGGTGTACGGCTGCGCAAGTACGGGCAGCAGGTGATCGAGGTGATCGCCGGTAAACGTGTGCATGGTGCGGCCACCGTGCCGGGCGGCATGAACAAGTCGCTCACTATCGAAGAGCGCGACCGGCTGCTTGGCGATATCGACGACGTCCTCGGCTGGGCGGCGGATGCCGTGGCGCTGAACGAAAAGATCCACATGGAGCATCCGGAGAACCACGGTTTCGGCAGGCTCATCAGCAACTACCTCAGCATGGTCGGCACAAACGGAGAGCTGGAACTCTACCACGGCGGACTGCGTGCCAGCCGCCCCGACGGCGGCAACATCTTCGACCAGTTCGACTACCGCGGCTACTACAACATTATCCGTGAAGAGGTGCGCTCGTGGAGCTACATGAAGTTCCCATATCTCACCGAACTCGGCCGTGACAACGGCTGGTACCGCGTCGGTCCGCTGGCGCGTATCAATAACTGCGATTTTATCTCCACACCACTGGCGGAAAGTGCACGCCAGCGTTTCAAGGCGTTCGCTGGAGGCGGCTTCGTGCACGACACGCTCGCCTACCACTGGGCGCGTATGATCGAAGTACTCCACTGCGCCGAGGCGATTCAGGAACTGCTGCTCGACCCCGATATCCTCGGCACCGACCTGATCACTAAGGGCGAGAAACAGGAGGAGGGCATCGGCGTGATTGAAGCGCCGCGCGGCACCCTGTTCCACCACTACAAGGTCAATGAAGATGGCACGATCAAAAAGGCCAACCTGATCGTATCGACCACCAGCAATAATCAGGCAATGAATGAATCGGTGCGCTCGGTAGCCAACGAATATCTCGATGGCAACGAGATCACCGAGGGGCTGCTGAATCATCTGGAAGTTGCGATCCGCGCCTACGACCCCTGCCTCTCCTGTGCCACACATGCGCTTGGCAAGATGCCGCTGGTGGTCGAGCTTCTCGCGCCTGACGGGCGCATGGTCGATCGCGTCGCCAAAGGGTCAAACGGCTCGATTACCCGGACACTTTGAACATCCTGATCTTCGGTTATGGCAACCCGGGTCGCGGCGATGATGCGCTCGGCCCGGAGCTTGTTGCTGCCATTCAGGCGGAGAATATTCCCGGCATAGAGTGCCAGGATGATATGCAGTTGCAGGTGGAGCATGTCACCGATTTAACCGGCCGCGATGCGATCCTTTTCATTGATGCCGATGCATCGTGCGTTGCCCCTTTCCACTTCTCGGAAATTTCAGCCGAGAAGGATGACAGCTACACCAGCCATGCGATGACGCCGCATGCCCTGCTACACGCCTTCCACACCGTTTATGGAAAAGATGCCCCGCCCGCCTTCCTGATGCGCATCCGCGGCTACCAGTTCGAACTCGGTGAAGCCCTGAGTAGCGATGCTTCGGAGAACCTGGAAGCGGCCAGCCTGTTTATCCGGAACCTGTGTAAGAGCCCCTATGCTGAATCCTGGCGCAGCCTTCACAGGGGGTGATCCAGGCCTTATATCCGGTTTTATCCGTGATAGAGCATCGTTAAAATTCGAAATCCTTCTCTTCGAACAGTTTCAGGCAGGCATCCACAGCCTCGGCATCGAACTGCGCTCCACGTTTCGACCTGATCTCATCCAGGGCCACACCGATGCCCAGTCCCGGGCGATATGGGCGGTGGCTGCTTATTGCCTCCACCACATCGGCCACGGCGACAATGCCGTAGTTGAGGGTTCTGGCCGGTTCAAAGGCTGCCATCACCTCGACGCCCTGCTAATCACGGCCAATCATCCAGCCCGACTCCCCATTCAGTGCCCGCCGCATCGGCTCAGCATGGTTTGATTCAGAAAATGAAACTGGCTTAGGAATATCCATGCCTTCCTGGTGGTTTCTGAGCAGGAAGACGATCTGATTCCCCTCTTCTCTGGCCAGCGTGAATTCGCCGCCATGGCCGAACTGGAACTGCTCGTTCGCCCGCCTGATCTGGTCCAGCGCGCTATCATGGCTGTCTTCAAGGTCTAGCTGATATTGTCGGTCGTGCTCTGCAATCGTTTCCATGATTCTGGCATGGCTCTGCACGCTTTCGGTAAGCCGCTCGGCTGTTTCGGTGATTGACGTCTGGTAGAGAATCCAGACCACGCTGGCCGTGGCAACAAGAACGGCCGCAACCATGACAATGGCGAGCATAATCAGTTTGCCGCGAATCATTTCCAGCCTGATCATCGGCGCTCCTGACTTACTCCGCTTCAGGTGAACGGGTACCCATTCACTATATTATACTATATCGGTCTGTTTTAAAATGAAGCTGTAACACAACGATCCATACCCTTCTGGCGTGAGCGCTGACGAATTGCTACCTTTCGCCGCCAATCCAGTCAGAGCAGAGAGAGTTACCAGCTATGGGAAGAGCATTTGAAGTCCGCAAGGCATCGATGGCCAAAACGGCCGCAGCCAAGACCAAGGTCTATTCGAAATATGGCCGTGAGATCTATGTATCCGCCAAGAACGGCGGCACCGATCCGAATACCAACCTGACCCTGCGCCGCCTGATGGAGAAAGCGAAAAAGGATCAGGTGCCGGGACACATCATCGACAAGGCACTCGATAAAGCGAGCGGCGCCGGTGGCGAGGATTTTACAAGCACGCGCTATGAGGGCTTCGGCCCCGCCGGAACCATGCTGATTGTCGACTGCCTCACCGATAACGGTACCCGCAGCTTCAACGACGTGCGCCTCTGCTTCACCAAAAACGATGCCAAGCTCGGGGGGCCCGGTGCGGTTGCCCACATGTTCGACCATCTCGCCATCTTCTCCTTTAAGGGTGATGATGAGGATGCGGTTCTGGAGGCGCTGATGATGGCCGATGTCGATGTGACCGACATCGAGCATGAGGGTGGCATCATTACTGTTTTTGCCCCGAGCAGCGAATTCAACAACGCCCGCACCGCACTGCTTGATGCCATGCCCGGCCTTGAATTCGACGTGGAGGACATCTCCTACGTGCCACAGAACGCGGTCACCATCAGTGGTGAGGATGCGGCCACCTTCGAGAAGCTGCTCGACATGCTCAACGACTGCGACGATGTGCAGAACGTTTACCACAACGCTGAACTGGCAGAGTAGACTTTGTAATCCCCTTCAGAAAAAAGGCCCCGGATTTTCCCCGGGGCCTTTTTTATTGCATAAGTGATGCAGGCAAATCCCCTCACATGGCCAACATCATTGTTGATCCGATCCTATCGGTTGGCTAGAGCCCTCCTTCGGCTGCAATGGACAATCAACACCTCCAGTGCGATACTCATATAAGGTAGAGGATCAAGCTATGCCTTATATTTGATGAGATGAAACTGTGAACGGGCCTGATATCGAACAGAATCTTTCATGGCATTCAGTCGATGCCGAAGTGGCATTTCTTGCCATGGCTTCCGGCATGGATGGCCTGAGTTCCACGGCGGCTTCAGAGCGGTTAAACCGCTTCGGAGAGAATCGCCTCAAACCTCCGCCGAAACAGAGCCCGTTCAAGCGGTTCCTGATGCAGTTCCACAATGTGCTCATCTACGTGTTGCTCGGTGCAGGCATTATCACTTCCATGCTGGGCCACTGGGTGGATAGCGGCGTGATCTTCGGCGTGGTGATTATCAATGCCATCATCGGCTTCATACAGGAGGGCAAGGCGGAAAAGGCACTCGATGCCATCCGTAACATGCTCTCGCAGCAGGCGATGGTAAAACGGGATGGTCATTTTATGAATCTGCCGGCTGAACAGCTGGTGCCGGGTGATGTGGTGTCGCTTCAATCCGGCGACAAGGTGCCGGCAGACCTGCGCCTGTTCAAGCTGCGTGAACTGCGAATAGAGGAGGCGATGCTCACCGGCGAGTCGATGCCGGCGGAGAAGATGACCGGCAAGGTCGCTGAAAATGCTTCGATCGGTGACAGAAAGAACCTTGCTTTCTCAGGTACGCTTGTAACCTACGGTCAGGGACTTGGCATTGTCGTCGCAACAGGCGATGGCACCGAAATCGGCCGTATTAGCGGACTACTGCAGACAGTACAGACACTGACCACACCCCTGCTCAGGCAGATGGACCAGTTCGGTCGCTGGCTCTCCATCGGCATCGGCGTGCTGGCCATGCTTACCTTCGCATTCGGCGTTCTCTTCCAGAGCTATACAGCCAGCGAGATGTTCCTGGCTGCTGTGGGCCTTGCCGTAGCGGGCATACCTGAGGGGTTGCCGGCCATTATGACCATTACGCTGGCTATCGGCGTACAGCGCATGGCCCGAAACAATGCCATTATCCGTCGCCTTCCGGCGGTCGAAACACTGGGTTCGGTGACTGTCATCTGCTCGGATAAAACCGGCACGCTGACCCGCAACGAGATGACCGTGAAAAGCGTCATCACCGCCACCGGGTTGATCGAGGTGGGCGGCAGCGGCTACGACCCGCACGGCACCTTTATCAGGAGTGGTGAAGAGACCAGCCTTGATCAGCATCCGCAGCTGAGGGAGCTGGCACTGGCTTCTCTGCTCTGCAACGATGCCAGCCTGAAGGAGAAGAATGGCCTCTGGCAGATTCACGGCGATCCTACCGAGGGTGCGCTTATCACGCTGGCCCTGAAAGCCGGCCTGGATCAGGCGCTGATGCAGAGACAGTTTCCGCGTATCGATGCCATCCCATTCGAATCGGAACACCGGTTTATGGCTACCCTGCACCATGATCATGCAGGGCACGGGTTTATCTACCTGAAAGGTGCTCCCGAATCAGTGCTGGAGATGTGCCATATGGAACGCAGGTTTGGTGAAGATGTGCCACTGAACCGCCGATTCTGGGAAGATGAGATGTACCGGATGGCCGTCCGCGGAGAGCGCCTGCTTGCCATCGCATTTCGAGCCGTCCCAACTGAACAGCAGATGCTCAACTTCGATGATGTGCAATCGGGACTGACGCTGCTTGGTATTGTCGGCATTATCGACCCGCCCCGCAACGAGGCGATCGCATCGGTTCAGGCCTGTCAGAAGGCAGGCATCCGGGTAAAGATGATTACCGGCGACCATGGCGTTACCGCTGCTGCCATCGGAGAACAGATGGGTATTGGCCTTGGCAGGTCGGTCATCAACGGCGTGGAGATGCGGGAGTATAACGATAGCGAATTGCAGAAAGTGGCCGGCGACCACGATATTTTTGCCCGCGTGTCACCTGAGCAGAAACTGCAGCTGGTAACTGCCCTGCAGGCGAACGGCGAAGTGGTATCGATGACCGGTGACGGTGTGAACGATGCCCCCGCTCTCAAGCGTGCTGATGTCGGCGTGGCAATGGGAATCAACGGCACGGAAGTCGCCAAAGAGGCCTCGGAAATGGTACTCACCGACGACAACTTCGCCTCCATCGCCAAGGCTGTCGAGGAGGGCCGCACGGTCTACGACAACCTCAAGAAATCCATCCTCTTTATTCTTCCGACCAATGGCGGCGAAGCCTTTATCATCGTTGCAGCCATTATCATGGGTAGAGCGCTGCCCATCACTGCTGCGCAGATTCTCTGGGTCAACATGATCACGGCAGTCACGCTGGCCCTGACGCTGGCCTTCGAGCCGCCGGAGAGCGATGTCATGCGACGGCCACCTCGAAAACCGATGGAACCGATCCTGTCAGGCTTCCTGATCTGGCGAATCCTGTTTGTGTCTCTGGTGATCGTAACCGGCACATTCGGTCTGTTTGTATGGGAGCGGATTCATGGTGCCGATCTGGCCGTCGCGCGCAGCATAGCGGTTAACACGCTGGTGATGTTCGAAATATTCTACCTGTTCAATGCCCGCTATCTGCTGGCCCCCTCCCTGACCAGAGAGGGGATCGGCGGCAACAGGTATGTTTTCTATGCCATCGCTCTGCTGCTGCTGTTTCAGATCGCCTTCACCTATGCGGCTCCGATGCAGATGATGTTCGGAACCGCAGATATCGGTCCGGATGCATGGCTCAGGATCGTTGCAGTGGCCAGTTCGGTACTGTTTCTTGTCGAACTTGAAAAATGGCTACTACGAAGATTCATGCAGTAACTACAAACATCTGCTGTCCGACAAGTTGACGGCATCCACCACGGCGATTGAACGAACCGGCTTCAGCGCTCCGGAACAGCTGAGCCGTCACGCCTCCCCAGCATTGCAATCCATTCACGCCACGCCTCGCCATATGCCATCGAGGAGTAGTGATCGAAATCGTTATGACCTCCCGGCAGTTCTACTTTCGTCTTCGGCGCATTGGCTGCGGCAAAGATCGAATCAGCCATCTGTGCAGGGGAAATGGCATCATCACGTGCAGCAATCATCAGCAGGGGCATATGTACATCGCGCACCATGCTCTCAGTATCAAAGTTCGTCCTTGCGAGCCAGCGAACAGGCAACCAGGGATAATGCAGGGCGGCCATATCGGGGATGCTTGAAAACGGCGTCTCCAGTACAACACCCGCGGCATTGACCTCACTGGCCAGCTTTGCAGCCACTGCTGCGCCCAGGCTGCGCCCGGCAATAATCACATGCTGCGGTTTAACGCCAAGGCGAATCGTCAGATCAGACCATACGGCACGTGCATCCGCGTAGAGACCCGCCTCACCCGGTGTGCCCTCACTCTTTCCATAACCACGGTAATCGAATGCATAAACGGAGAGACCCAGTGATTGCCATGCTTTATACAGCGACAGGCGGTGGCTGATATTGCCGGCATTGCCGTGGAAATGGAGCACGGTGAAATGCGACAGCGGCTCTGGCATATACCAGCCGTGCAGCGTTATACCGTCCTCCGTTCCTACCAACAACTCCTCGAAAGTCATGC
This sequence comes from Mariprofundus ferrinatatus, assembly GCF_002795825.1. Lineage (NCBI taxonomy): Bacteria > Pseudomonadati > Pseudomonadota > Candidatius Mariprofundia > Mariprofundales > Mariprofundaceae > Mariprofundus > Mariprofundus ferrinatatus. Next base: position 1,731,787 of record NZ_CP018800.1, read on the forward strand.
CATAATCAGCCGGCGTGGCTTGCACATCCCGACTGGGAAAATAGATGAACTGATCCTCAAACAGCGCCATGTAACCCGACACGCCGACAAAGGTCATCATGACAACAAACAGGAGCCGCTTGATCAGATACATGGTTTAAGTTTAGCGCAAAAGGCGCGCTTTGGTATCGGCAGAGCCTCGCCTCAGGAAAGGGAGTCACCCTTCTGCAGCTGCGCGCCACGCAGAAAATCGACTGCGGCCATCGCCTTTTTTCCTTCCGGCTGCAGCTCTCTGATGCGGTAGAGAGATTTATCACCGCAGGCGATATCGAGGCCGCCCTCCACCTTCACGATCTGGCCGGGCAGCATATTGTGCGCGCCTGTGACCACGCTGCCTGCAATCAGCTTCAGCCATTTTCCCGCAAGCTGAGTGCGCACGCCCGGACGCGGGCTGAAGCAGCGCACCAGCCGGTCGATCTCGGCAGCCGGCTTTGACCAGTCGATAATACGCTCCTCATTGCTGATCTTCGCAGCATAGGTTACGCCCGCATCCGGCTGCGGCTCGGGCTTAAGCCCTGCTGCAATCTTCGGCAGCATTTCGATCAGCAGCTCGGCGCCGAGCGGCGCAAGCGCAAACCAGAGATCGCTTCCGGTCGTTGTTTCGCTGATCGGCAGTTTTCTGCAGCCATAAACGCCGCCGGTATCGAGCCCCTCCTCCATCTGCATGATGCAGACACCGGTTTCAGGGTCACCGGCCAGCAGGCTGCGCTCAATCGGGGCCGCACCACGCCAGCGCGGCAACAGCGATGCATGCACATTGAGCGGTGCAATCGATGCTGCATCGAGCCACGGCCTGGGAAGAATCATGCCGAAGGCGACCACAACCAGAAAATCGGGAGCCTTATCCCTCAGCCACTCCAGTGCTTCACTGTTATCGCGCAGCCGATCCGGGGTGATGACATCGATACCGGCATCCATTGCTGCCTGCTTCACCGCAGAGGGGGTGAGCTTCATGCCGCGGCCTGCTTTACGATCCGGCTGCGACACCACGCCGACCACCTCGACGCCATCAGCCTCGATCAGCGCTTCCAGACAGGGGACGGAGAAACCGGGAGTTCCGGCAAATACAATGCGCATCAAATCAATTCTTTTTCACTATCGCGGAAATTAGACCAATACCCATTGGTCTAATTTCCTTGCTTATACAGCTTCTTCATTTTCTTGGTGATCATGCGTCGCTTCAGCGGGCTGAGATAATCGATAAAGAGTTTGCCGATCAGATGATCAAACTCGTGCTGCAGTGCCACAGCCTCGAAACCTTCGAAATCGCGCTCATGCACTGCTCCATCAATATCCTGCCAGCGCAGGGTGACGGCGGCCGGCCGCGACACATCACCGTAAACCTCTGGCACCGAGAGGCATCCCTCTTCCCATGAGGCCATCTCATCGGACTTCCAGATAAACTCAGGATTGATCCACACCTTCAGATCCCGTACACCGCCGGGCTCATCCCCATCATGGCGCACCTCTTCCTTGCGCCAGACGGTATCGGTAACAGCAATCTTCAAAGCCACGCCGATCTGGGTGGCGGCAAGGCCCACGCCCGGTGCATCGTACATGGTATCAGCCATATCCCGGATGATCTGCTTTACCTCTTCGGAGAGCGGAAACTCAACCTGACCGGCTATCTCGCGCAGCCGATCATCGGGATGAATCAGGATTTCACGAACCGCCATCCTTAGAACGTTCCGCCTTTCCAGCCGAACATGTCACGTTCCGGAGATTCGAACTCGATATAGATACGGGACATATCCACGCCGAGCAGTTTGTGAATCATTTTGGAAAATTTATTGGATACGTGCGAGGTGTCGGCCGGCGAAATCCCGATACTTTTCAGCTCGACAAAGACCAGCGGCAGATCGGAACCGGCAAAGACCATCGAACAGTTATCGGAGAGTTCAACCATGACATAGGACTCCGGCTTCTCCAGTGCCACCGCAGCCAGATGCGAACAGCGGGCCAGGAAATCCGGATGATTTTCGATTTTCACATTGGTGTGGATATGCAGGTAAGGCATCAGCTCCCCTCCTTCTGTTGCGACTCCTGTTCAGACGTAGCCTCTTCGGCCTGCTGTTTGGCAAGCCATTCAAGGTTTCGCCGCGCCTGCTCCTCGCGCTCCTTGTTTTTTCCATGACGCATCCTTGCAGTTGCAACATAGGAGAGCCACCAGAGGAATGCTCCGACAATAACAACAATGCCCCAGAACTCTTCCGTACTCATGTTTGAGCCTCCAATGCCTCTGAAGCCACCACAGGGGCTGCAGCTGCACGCGCTTTAAGTTTGCGGTTAATCAGGTTCACGCCGGCCAGAATAAATCCGAGCGCGATAAATGCCCCGGGCGGCAGGATAAACATCAGCACGTCGGGATACGATTCGCCAAACACCACGAAGCCGAAAAGTTCCCCCTGCCCGAACAGCTCGCGCACACCTCCGAGAACCACCAGCGCAAAGGTGAATCCCGCACTGACAGCCAGCGCATCGACCACCGAATCGGATACGGAGTTCTTGCTGGCAAATGCCTCGGCACGGCCAAGGATGGCACAGTTCACCACGATCAGCGGAATAAACAGACCGAGCACCAGATACATCTCATGCATCCAGGCGTTCATCGCCATGCCGACCACAGTCACAAAGGCTGCAATGATCGTGATATAGGCCGGAATACGAACATTCTTCGGAATCAGATCACGTACCAGCGACACCACCAGGTTCGAGCCCAGCAGTACCAGCATGGTTGCCGCACCCATCCAGAATCCATTCTCGGCCGAAGTGGTCACGCCAAGCAGCGGACACATGCCGAGTAACTGGGCAAAGATGGTGTTGTTGTGCCAGAAGCCGTCGTAAAAGATTTCAGATCTATTCAACCTTCGCTGCCTCCGGATCGCTATTCTGCTGAGTCACAGCATCGAAGATAGCCTGCCTGTGGCTGTTGTAAAAGCCCAGAGCAGCGGCCACCGCTTTAACGACGGCACGCGGCGTAATCGTCGCTCCGGTAAACTGGTCGAAGTCACCGCCATCCTTTTTTACCTTCCAGCGGGTCCCTTCAACTTCGCGATCGCTGAAACTCTGCAGCCAGTTGCTGTTTTTCACGACACCATCGCCAAGACCCGGCGTTTCGCGGTGATCGGTGACGCGAATGGCGTACACTTTTCCATCCGGTTTTGTGCCGACCAGAATACGGATGGAGCCTGAATAGCCATCAGGTGCAATCACCTCCCAGGCGAAACCGAGCACGTTACCGAGCGCATCCTTTCCGGGGTAGATCTCCACCCCGTCAACCGAGAGAAGATCGGCCTGCGGGTCGTTGGCATGCCTGGGCAACACCTGCGTTAACGCATTGTGCAGCGCCTCTTTCTGTGCCTGGGTAATCGGGCCACGGGTCACGATATCGGTCACGCCGAGAATCGCCGCGGCAACCACGGCCACGACAACAATCGCCAACACCATGCGTCCCTGATCGCGATCAAAAATCATGACTTCTCCCCGCGGCCGTAACCGAATACGCGCGGACGGAAGTAGTGATCGATCAGTGGCACCGCACAGTTCATCAGCAGCACGGCAAACATCGCGCCCTCCGGATAGCCCCCGAAGCTGCGAATGCTCCATGTCAGGATGCCGCAACCGATTCCGAAGATGACCTGCCCCATCGGCGTCACAGGAGATGAAACAGGATCGGTGGCCATGAAGAAAGCGCAGAGAATAAGACCACCGGCGAAGAGGTGAAATAGTGGCGGTGTAAACTGATCCGGGCTGATTGCATTGAAGATCCCGGCCAGCAGCAGTACGGTGGCGATATAGGAGAGCGGGATATGCCAGGTGATGGTGTGGCGGGTAAGCAGGAAAATGCCTCCGATCAGCAGCGCCAGTGCGCTGGTTTCGCCAATGCTGCCCGCCTCAAAGCCGAGGAATGCATCCAGATAACTGTAGTCGTACGCCTTCAAAGCCTCAGCTACAGGCACGCCAAGTGTCGCCTCGGTCTTCACATATCCCAGTGGACTTGCCATCGAGATCGCATCGAAGCCGACCTTCAGGGCATCGGGGCCTGTCAGGAAGAAACTCAGGCAGAGCTGGAAGTCATAGAGATCGAGAACCGGCCCGGCCGCCGACATCGGCACAATCCAGGTCGTCATATGCAGCGGAAAAGAGATCAGCAGGATAATCCGTGCAGAGAGCGCCGGGTTGAAAATATTATAGCCAAGCCCGCCATAAATCTGTTTGCCGAGTACGATGGCAAACACGGAGGCGAGCAGCGCCATCCACCACGGCACCGCCGCAGGCAGTGTCAGTGCCAGGAACAGGCCGGTCAGTGCCGCCGAATTATCAAGCAGCGTGGAGAGCGGTCGCCCCATCCATTTCAGGCAGATCGCCTCGGTCACAAGGGCGGTAACCATGCAGGTGAGGATCAAAAGAACCGCAAGCCAGCCGAAAAGGTAGACACTCATGGCGGTAGCCGGCAACAGCGCCAGCACTACGGTCAGCATGGTCATGCGAATTGAATCGCCGCCATGTGCATGCGGCGGGCTAAGCATCACCGGCATCAGCTCTTCTCCTCACGATTCTGTTCATCTCCGGCGTTAATATCACCCTTACTCTCGACCGGCTTCACCGGTGCCTTCTCCCGGCGCACACGCTGACGGCGCGCCGCCTTCTCCGCATTTTCACGGGCGATACGAGCATCGCGCGCCTCAGAGCGTTTACGGGATGCCTCGGCAAAAACCTGTTCGCGGCGCTGCTGCGCAATCTGCCCCTTGCCGTAACGGAAGTAGTGTACCAGCGGAATATTGGCCGGGCAGACATAGGAGCAGCTGCCGCACTCAATGCAGTCAAAAAGCTGATAATTCTCAGCCCTGTCGAACTGATCGCTGCGACAGGCATCGGCCAGAAGATTGGGGACCAGATGAATCGGGCACGCCTCACTGCAGTGGCCACAGCGGATACAGGGCTGCTCCTCGGTATGCGCCAGCATCATCGTTTCGGTGCGCATGGCCAGCAGTCCGGTGGTCGATTTGATGACCGGAACATCCACGCTCTTCAGCCGCTCACCCATCATCGGGCCGCCATGCAGGATATGCAGACCATTCAGATCATCCAGGCCACGGCTGGCAAAGAGGCTACGCACCGGCATGCCGAGGCGAACGCGCATATTGGCTGGATTGGTAACCGCATCGCCGCTGACAGTCACCAGTCTTTCGGTAAGCGGATGTCCGAGTACAACCGCATCGTGCAATGCCCTGCTGGTTCCGACATTCTGGCAGATCACACCGATATGCATCGGCAGGCGCCCTGCCGGCACCTCTTTTCCGGTCAGTGAATAGATGAGCTGCTTCTCACTACCCTGCGGATAACGGGTTGGCAGCACGACAACACGCACGCCTTCCATATCGGGTGTGCGTGCCAGGGCCTCGCGCATCACATCCGCCGCATCCGGCTTGTTGTCCTCAATGGCGATGATGCCGGAGGAGGCACCCACCATATGCATGATGATGGCCAAACCACTGAGAATCTCATCCGGCTGCTCAAGCATCAGGCGGTGGTCGTTGGTCAGCCAGGGTTCACACTCGATACCATTGAGAATCACCGTCTCAATCGGAAAACGCTTATCCTGAATCAGCTTGATGAAAGTCGGGAACACCGCTCCACCAAGGCCTGCAAGGCCGCACATACGGGCTCGTTCACGCAACGTGGCCGGATTCATCTCGCGCCAGCCCGATAGCGGGTCGAGACTCTCATCACGCTTGTCGTCGCCATCGGACTCGATAAAGATGGATGGCATGCCCATACCCGACGGATGCGGGATGGCGTGCTCTTCAATCTTTACAACACGCCCTGAAGTCGGCGCATGTACCGGCACGGAGAGATAGCCTTCCGACTTGGCAATCTTCTGGCCGCGCAACACCCTGTCACCCACCCGCACCAGTGGAGAGCAGGCCTCTCCGATATGCTGCTTCATCGGCAGGATGTGCACCGGGGTAATCGCAGCCTCTTCGATCGGCAGGGCAGCCGTCACCTTATACATCTCGGGATGCACACCGCCGGCAAAGCTGTGCTGCAGTACGCCCAGCCGCTGGGCCAGTTTTCTAAGCATGGCCGGCATGGGCTTCCCGCCTTTCGTGACCGAGCTGTGCACGTTTTGTATCCGGCAACGGCCAGGACCAGTGTTCTATCAACTCAGGCTTGTGCAACATGTCGATACAGTCGACCGGGCACGGCTCAATACAGAGCGTGCAACCGGTACAGTGATCGGAGATAATGGTATGATACTGTTTTGGCGCGCCGACAATCGCATCAACCGGGCAGGCCTTGATGCAGAGCGTGCATCCGATACACTCATCCTCACGGACAAAGGCGGTCATCGGTGCGGATGCCTCCTCCTCGAGCTCCTTCGGCTCCACCCCCATCAGATCTGCAATCGCCAGCATCGTACGCTCACCGCCAGGCACGCAGTGGTTCACATCGGCTGCCCCGCACGATACCGCTTCGGCGTAAGGCTTGCAGCCCGGGTAACCGCACTGGCCGCACTGTGTCTGCGGTAGCAGTGCATCGATCTTCTCCACCATCGGATCGCCCTCGACATGGAACACTTTCTGCGCCACAGCCAGGACAATACCGGCCACAAGCGCGAATGCGCCCAGGCTGAGCAGTGCATACAACAGCTGTGTCATGGGCTATCAGAGCTTCACGAGGCCGGAGAAGCCCATGAATGCCAGGCTCATCATGCCGGCAGTAATCAGTGCCAACGGAGAGCCCTTGAACAGTTCCGGAACCGGTGCGATCTCGATTCGTTCGCGGATCCCGGAAAAGAGGATCAGCACCAGTGCAAAACCGAGTGCAGCCCCGAATCCATAGAGCGCCGAGGTGAGAAATGTCTGCTCCTGCTGAACATTGAGAATCGCCACACCAAGTACCGCACAGTTGGTGGTGATTAGCGGCAGGAAAATACCCAGACCCTGATAAAGTACCGGGCTGGTTTTATGGATCATCATCTCAATAAACTGCACCAGTGAGGCGATAATCAGGATAAAGAAGATGGTCTGCAGATACTCGAGATCGAGCGGCACCAGCACATACTGCTGCACCAGCCACGAGGCGGTTGATGCCAGTGTCATGACAAACATCACGGCAAATGACATGCCGATCGCCGTCTCCACCTTGCTGGAGGTGCCGAGAAACGGGCAGATGCCAAGGAACTTGGTCAGCACATAGTTATTCACCAGTACGGCTGAGAGCAGAATCAGTGCGATTTCGGTCATGGCGCCGGAGTATAGGGGGATGCTTAACGCGCGTACACCGCATAAAACCCACACTTTTACATCTTTGGGGTCATTCCAGGCCGGTTTATGCCGCATATCACCTGTAAAGCTTGCGCCGCTTGATCATATCGGATCTCAGAACAGTTCATTGAACATTCATCTACGCCCTTCTATCGTCCCCTCCTGAGTTCAACTTTTTCACAATCCGGAGGATCAATATGAAAACTTTTCTCTTTTCAATCTTTGCAGCTGCTGCCATCTCGCTGCCTGCCGCAGCCGTTGCCGGACACCACGGCCATGGGCACGGCGGCCACGCCTGCGACAGCAATGCTACATGTCCGCTCGGCCATAAGGATTGCGATGACCACAAAAACTGTCCGAGCGGCCCGCATCAATGCACAGCAGGTTCAGCCAGCATGGACAGCAACAAGGATGGCAAAGTATCTCTGAAAGAGTTTACCGCTGCGCACGATGCACGCATGAAAGAGAAGTTCAGCCATCTCGATGCCAACGGTGACGGCTTCATCACTGACGCCGACCGGGAAGCGCGCAAGGCCAAACGCATCGACGACTTTTTTGCTGCTGCTGATGCCGACAAGGATGGCAAACTCTCCAAGGATGAGTATGCGGCGGCAAAAAAAGCGCGCTGGCAGGGAAAGAGGGATTGCCCTCTCTCAAACAAAGGTAAGTGATCAGACTCCTTCTGTTGCTCATTACGATATCATCTCCTGCTGAAGCCGGCTCCCTGCCGACCCCTGCAGCGGTCAGCTTCAGCGGAGATATCGTGGCAAGTCGAGATATCAGCGCCATCAGCGGCCATAACGGCATGCTGGTTATTGGCGCCGATGAAGCCCGTCACAATGGCGAAAATGTCATTCAATGGCTCAAGAAAACAGGCTCCAGCAACTACAGCACTGTCTCATCCTTCACGATCCACCGTGGCGACAATTCAACAGGCAGGGAAATTGACATTGAGGCTATCGCACTTGATGCGCAGAACATCTATGTCATCGGCTCGCACTCGCTGGCCAGAAAACGGCTCGATCCGGATGCCAGTTATGAAAAAAACCGCAAACGCATCGCATCAATCAAGCGTGAAGCCAGTCGCAACAGCCTCATACGCCTGCACCTTGATGGCGCCGGAAATATCGTGAAGCAGGACCGGATTTCGCTGCTTCCAATTATCGAGTCTGACCCTGTCCTGGCCCCGTTCACAAGAATCCCGGGCAAGGAGAACGGCATCGACATTGAAGGGCTTGCCGCCAGAGACGGGCTGCTCTATGCGGGTTTTCGCGCTCCGGTACTGCGTGACGGCTACCTGCCGGTGCTTCAGTTCGATTTCGACAATGCTGCCACAACCGCCAGAACGCTATATGTAAACCTCGGCGGCCGCGGTATCCGCGACATGGCCACGGTTTCCGATGGCTTTCTTCTGCTGGCCGGCCCCGTCGGCGATGAGCCGGTAAGTTTCCAGTTGCTGCACTGGAACGGCAGAGATCTCCTGCCAGGCAAGGATCGGAACGGTGCTGGACGCATCACGCTGATCGGAGAGCTTGCAGTGCCGGATGGAGGAAAAGCGGAGGGCATGGCACTGCTGCAAGAGACGGATCAGGATTATGAACTGATAATCGTCTTTGATGGTCTAGACAACGGGGCTCCTCAGCAATTCACCATTGGCAAACCTTGATGCTAGGATGCGGCGCCAGTTCAATGCCGGAGACCGACAATGCATGAAGAGACCCTGCTGGAATTTCCATGTCAGTTCCCTATCAAGGTGATGGGAAGCAACAGCGACAGCTTTGAGAGTGAAATTGTGATGATTGCCCGCCAGTTTATTCCACAACTTGGCGAGGCGGCAGTACAGTCGAAAGCGAGCAAAACGGGAAAATATCTCTCGGTCACTGTCACCTTTACCGCCGAAAGCAAATCACAGATCGACAGCCTCTACCGGGCCATGAATGCGCACCCTGAAGTCAAGATGGTGCTATAACTTTTTTTCCTGCCACTTTTTCAGAAATGCAATAATCGCCTTTGTCGACTTGTTCTTGCCCATATCGCTGCGTAAGAGAATAAAATCAGCACACGCTTCATAAACCGGGTAACGGACCTCAGCAAGCTGCTGCAACTTCTTCAACGTCCCACCCCCTGCAATCAACGGCCGGTTGCTGTCGCCATCAATGCGTCTGGCCAGAAATTCCGGCGAAGCTTTTAACCAGATTACCGGCGGATGTTTTTTCAGCAACACACGGTTCTTTTCGCGCATCACTGCCCCCCCACCGGTGGCGACAACCGCATGCCGGCCGAGCACCTCGCGCAACGCTTCACTCTCCATATCACGAAAGGCCTCTTCGCCCTGCTCGGCAAATATCTCGGGGATGGACCTGCCCGCCTTTTCAACAATATAGTGATCCAGATCGATCATGGGGATTCCTAAGCGCCCGGCCACCTTTCGGCCTATGCTACTTTTCCCGCACCCCATCAGCCCGATCAGAATCGGAGATACCTGCAACCTTTGATGACCCGCTTTTCCCATACCACTCCCTTTACACGGCCAATTCAGCATCATAGAAACCGTGGGGCTGAACGACTGTCTGGCCGGCAGGTTATCAGGCATCAACTTCAGATAAAAATGTTGCTGTTTTGTAGAACAAGACTTTCTTCTATAATAGCGTTAAGTTCATTCCATTGAGGGGCATTACCATGACCGAGAACATTTCCATTCGTCAGCTACTGCAGGTTATGGTGGATAAGGATGCCTCCGACCTCTACCTGATGGCCGGCACCCCGCCGGGTTACCGCATCAATGGCGTGATTCACAGGCTCGGTGATAAGGAGTTCAATCCGATCACCGTCGAACGACTCGCCGGCGAACTGATGAGTGAAAAACAGAAAGCCGATTTCGCCTCCACCATGGAGATGAACCTCTCATCCGCTTTTCCGGGCCTTGGCCGCTTCCGCGTCAACATCTATCGCCAGCGCGGCACCGTTGGCATGGTAATCCGCCAGATTACGACCGACATTCCCACCATCGATCAGCTCAACCTTCCTGAGGTATTCAAGGATATTTCCATGACCAAGCGCGGGCTGGTACTGATGGTCGGTGCCACCGGCTCAGGAAAATCGACCTCGCTGGCAGCCATGGTGGACTGGCGAAACACCAATCAGGCTGGCCATATTATTACGATCGAAGACCCGGTTGAATTCATGCACCAGCACAAAAAGTGCTTTGTCACGCAGCGTGAAGTCGGTTCAGATACCGTTTCATTCCAGGCAGCATTAAAGAATACATTGCGTCAGGCTCCCGATGTGATTCTGCTCGGTGAGATTCGCGAACGCGACACGATGGAGCATGCCATCGCCTTTGCCGAAACCGGACATCTGGCCATGGCCACACTGCATGCCAACAACTCCAATCAGGCGCTTGAGCGCATTATCAACTTCTTCCCTGAGGAACAGCATCAGCAGGTCTATATGAACCTTGCCATGAACCTGCGCGCCATTCTCTCACAGCGGCTGGTAAAAACCGCAGGAGGTAAGCGAGTGGCGGCTATTGAAGTATTGATCAATACCCCGCGCGTTGCCGACCTGATCCTTAAAGGTGAAATCGGCACGATTAAGGAGGTAATGGAAGCGGGCGAGCAGCACGGCATGTGCACCTTTGATCAGGCACTGTTCCACTTCTGGCAGGATGGCGTTATCTCAGAAATCGAGGCGCTCAGAAATGCCGATTCTGCCAACAATCTGCGCCTTAAGATGAAGATGAAGAACATCGATGACTCCAAGGGCGAAGGAAAATCGGGGGTCGATGAGATTCTTCAGAAACGTTCCGGAGATGATGACGACCTGGAGCTGTCGATTTAAGTTCCTACTTAGTCCAGAAGGAGGTCAACCCTTGGCCCCGCGCCTTTTTCGCGCTTATCTATCTGGGCTCGGCAGTTGAACAACCGCTCCGAATCGATCCCTTTCTGAAGCAGCGCATTCATCACAAAGTCCGATCGTGCTTCCGCCATCTCCAGAAGCCAGGCTTCGATAGCCTCGGCACTCATTGCCTTACGCTTCTCGGCAATTTGAGCACCTTCAGCAGATGTTGCGAAACCACATATCTGCAACCTCAGTGGCTTGCTGTTTAAGAGCTCGCCGATCTTGCCGACATAACCACCCATTTCTGCATTCAGGGATGTCGCCATCGGTGCAAACTGCACAGGCGTCAGTTTGGGTTTTGAGCTGCTGCTTAGCGCATCCCCTGCCAGATCAGCAGCCATCATGATTGCCCCGTACGGCTGCAGGAACATGGTTGCCATAGTCAGTGCGCCGGCAGACAGGGCTGAAGCCAGCGCCTGATTGATCGCATCGCTGATATTGATATTCGGATCATTCAGATCACCAGTGATCGGCACATCCAGTTCGATATCGCCGCGATCATCGCGCAACATATCCAGCGCCATATTAATCGGCATGCCGATCTCTTCAGCCTTTTCTCCCTTCTTGTCAGAGTCTCCCAGAGTGAGCTTTCGTATCATCAAGGTGTTCTTTGCATCGATGACGCTCTTCTTGATACCTATTCTGCTATCGAGCGAGAGCTGGCCGGTATCAATAGTCTTGCCGAAATCCCCTTCCAGATATCCGGTCAGACGCGGCATATCGAAGCTTTTCAGTGAAACTGTCAGGTCGGTCATAAAGCTGCGCTCGGAGGGGTTGATTCTTCCTCCCAGATTCAGGCGGCCGGCTTTTCCCACCCGGGTCCTGACATCGAGCCTGCCACTGCGTTTGCCGGAGAGGTCCAGCGGCGCAAAGGTAAAGCGGCTGACCGTAATACTTGTATCCATTGCCGGGCGAACCGACTCATCGCGAAAACGGATATAGCTGCCGGCATTTACCTGCAGCCGTTCAACTATGACAACCGGGTCACCTTTAGCTGACTTGGCCTTAACCGATTTTTTTGCCGGCTCTGGCCTGGCAGCAGCAGGCTTGCTCTCCAGCTCATCAAGCACAGCCATTTTGCCGTTATTTCGCTTCAGCAGGTCGAGCTTCAGCTGATCAACCTCAAGCAACTGCAGCCGATAGCCATTCTCCTCATCAAATTCGGCCTTCGAAGCCGTCACCGTACCGATCGAACCGAGCGACCGGTTGCCAGATGAGGGGAGAGATACCTGTTGCAGCTTGAGGGAATCAAATGTACCGCGATCGCTGCCCTGCATGCCAAACTGTTTCAGCGAAATCATGCCAATCGTACCAAGCGGCTCAGCACCTTTCTGCTGCCGAACAGCCAACTCCCGAAGCTCAATCAGGGCAAGCCTGATCGATTCCGGTGCCGAAGCAGCCCCCAGCTTCGTTGCCAGTCCGGTTGCATGCAGTGATCCGAGCGTGATGTGATCCGCGGCTGTCGAACCCTGCTGCTGCTCAACATCGAAACGCTTCAGGCTCAAATCCGCTAGTCTGATCGCTGATGGAGTTCTGTCCTCTCTGAGTGTGGCCTCCAAACCGCCTGCCTGCATTGACCCCAGTGACAGCCGGCCCGCACCGGTCAGTGCCGCTTCCACGATGGCCCTCTGCAAAGCAAGTGAATTAATGGCCACCTCTTTCATCTGCCGGACAGCAAGACCGCTAAGATTGAAATCAGCAAGCGAGAGTAGCTGAGCCCCCTGCTCATCGGCCAATCCAACACCTTTGATTGCAAGGGAAGTATTCTCAACCTTCAGCGATTCAGTGATATCACCCGCAGCGGCCGAAAAAGAGAGGTCACCTGAAAAATCCAGTGACTGCAATCCGACCTTGTAACCGTAGCCTGAGAAATTTGTACTGCCTGTCTGCAGGCTCTGGGCCAGCAGCTGCACACCCCCATCCGGAGCGGAAAGATGCAGCTCGAGGTTTTTAACCGGCAGGTTCAGTACAAAGGCCTTACCGTTAACCTTCACAGTCACATCTTCAAGCGTCAGTTTATCGACAACTGCATACCATGGATCAGTCACCTCGCTACTCCCGGCAGCGCTCTCTTCCGCAGTAGCGGGAAGCTTAATATCGCCCAGCTGCCAGCCGCCTTGATCATTCTGCTGCAGATGGATGGTTGAACCTGTGATATTCAGATCGACAACATGGATATGGTTCTTAGAGAGAGGCCACCAGTCGACTGCCAGGCCAAGTCGATCTATTTTCAGACCGTCACCTGCCTGCAACCCTTCGATCACAAAGGCTCCAACCAGAATATTGATGTCGATATTATCGACTCGTGCCTCAGTGACACCGTGATCTTCAAGCCATGAAAGTGCCACCTGATGCACGACAAGCGGCAGCATGGTGAGCATTACTGAGACCAGTGCGACAAACAGGTAGAGAACAATAAAGCGGCGCCTGATTCTCCTGATGGGAGGCTCTTCAGGCATCGGAACCGGATCAGGCAAAGGAGAAGCCTCCAAAGTCCACCTCCCTCGAATCGACCCCCGTGGTGCTGAACGACACCCAGATCACCGCATCCGGCAACGCACCACGGGCGCGCTCCGGCCACTCGATCAGTGTAATCCACGGTGGCTGAAAATAGTCACGCACACCGAGCATCTCTATCTCATCAGCATCCTCAAGACGATACCAGTCCATATGGGCCACCCGGCAATCCGACCCGCTATACTCCTGAATGATTGCAAACGTGGGGCTTGGAAGTGCTTTGTCCGTCACGCCAAGGGCGCGCATCACCGCGCGCGAAAAAAAACTTTTACCGGCGCCAAGTTCGCCGGATAGCGCCACCACGCTGCCCTGCTTGAGCGTGGCGGCAAACCGCCTCGCTATCGCGATAGTCTCATCCTCACTGTTACAGCTTATTTTCACTAGATTATCGGGCCTCAACCAGGGCCTTGATGACATCGTGTTTACAGATCACACCCACAACCGATTCACCATCAAGCACAGGCAGATGGTGAATCTTCTGATCCCCCATGATTGATGCGATCTCATTGAGGCTTGTGTCGGCATTCACGGTCAACACATCGGCATTCATCAGGCATTCGGCATTCATCGCCTGCATGCGGGCAAGCTCATCTTCAAATCTCGCCTCACCCATTGGAATCACCAGATCAAACAGCGCAACTGCGGTCGGCACATGCAGATTCTTCTGCTGGTCGATAAGATCGCTTTCGGTAATGACGCCCAGCAACCGCTTCTCCTCATCGACAACCAGCATGCCGGAAAGATCCTCCTCGGCGAAACGCCTGGCGATCTCATCAACTGAAGTGTCCAGATCGCAGTAAGGTGGATTTTCATTCATGATATCGCGCGCAAGAACTTTCGAATTGGGCATAATATCCTCCTGATACCATGATTATAGACCGTAAGAGAGCGATATAAAACTTCGCCTTTCACCAAACGATCATAATCTTCAGGGAACTTCATTCAAGAGCCGGGATATTCAGATCACTACTGTGCGATCCAACTGCAGTGGCACTCGCGCGCTGCGCATGTAAAGTGACGTTTACTGCATGCAAATATGCAACGGATTCGCTGGTTAGAGCTCTTCGTGATACAGCTTCTGTCAGGCCTTGTGGTAGATCTCCGCACCTGTCTTCAGGAATGTTTCGGCCTGTTCGTGCATCCCTTCCTCGATCGCTTCACGCGTTTCAAGGCCATGCTCCCTGGCGTAGTCGCGAACATCCTGCGTGATCTTCATCGAGCAGAACTTCGGCCCACACATGGAGCAGAAGTGGGCCACCTTGGCGCTGTCTTTCGGCAACGTTTCATCATGATAGGCGCGCGCCGTATCAGGATCGAGGGAGAGATTGAACTGATCCTCCCAACGGAACTCAAACCTTGCCTTGGAGAGTGCATCGTCGCGCTGCTGCGCGCCCGGATGCCCTTTGGCCAGATCGGCAGCATGTGCCGAAATTTTATAGGTGATAACGCCGGCTTTCACATCGTCACGGTTTGGCAATCCCAGATGCTCCTTCGGCGTGACATAGCAGAGCATGGCACAGCCGTACCAGCCGATCTGTGCGGCACCGATACCGGAGGTAATGTGATCGTAACCAGGGGCAATATCAGTAGTCAGCGGCCCGAGCGTATAGAACGGCGCTTCATCGCAGTGCTTGAGCTGCTCGTCCATGTTCTCCTTGATCATCTGCATCGGCACATGACCGGGCCCTTCGATCATTACCTGAACATCATGTTTCCAGGCGATCTTGGTCAGCTCTCCCAACGTGCGCAACTCACCAAACTGTGCCTCGTCGTTGGCATCTGCAATGGCACCCGGCCTGAGGCCGTCGCCGAGCGAGAAAGCGACATCATACTGTTTCATGATCTCGCAAATATCTTCGAAATGGGTATAAAGGAAATTCTCTTTATGGTGGGCAAGGCACCACTTGGCCATGATCGAGCCGCCGCGTGACACGATACCGGCAAGGCGTTTGGCGGTAAGCGGCACATAACGCAGCAGCACGCCGGCATGGATCGTGAAGTAGTCCACACCCTGCTCAGCCTGCTCGATCAGGGTATCACGGAAAATTTCCCAGGTCAGGTTTTCGGCGACGCCATCCACCTTTTCCAGCGCCTGATAGATCGGCACTGTGCCGATCGGTACGGCAGCATTACGGATAATCCACTCGCGCGTTTCATGGATATTCTTGCCGGTAGAGAGATCCATGATGGTATCGGAGCCCCAGCGGGTCGCCCATGTCATCTTCTCCACCTCTTCTTCTATTGAGGAGGTGACAGCCGAATTTCCGATATTACCGTTAATCTTCACCAGAAAGTTGCGACCGATAATCATCGGCTCCAGTTCAGGGTGATTGATATTTGCAGGAATAATTGCGCGGCCGCGGGCGATCTCGTCGCGTACAAATTCAGGCGTGATCACCTGTGGAATCGAAGCACCCCAACTCTGGCCGGGATGCTGCCTGGTGATCTCGCGCAGATGCTCACGGCGCTGATTTTCACGGATCGCCACATACTCCATCTCAGGGGTGATAATCCCCTTTCTGGCATAATGCATCTGGGAGACATTTCCACCTGCTTTAGCACGGCGCGGCTTGCGCAGATGAGTGAAACGCAGACTATCCAGCGCCTCATCGTCACGGCGCTCACGACCATAATCAGAGGAGAGGTCGGTCAGCTCTTCGGTATCATCACGCTCGGCTATCCATGGCTCACGCACGGCCGGAATACCCTTCTCCAGATCGATCTCGACATCGGGGTCAGTGTATGGGCCGGAGGTATCATAAACGAGAATCGGATGATTCTCTTCAATACCTGCAGTGGTCTTCGTGGGAGAGAGCGTAATCTCACGCATCGGCACTCGGATATCGGGTCTTGAGCCTTCGATATATACCTTGCGCGAATTCGGAAACGGCTGCTCTGCATCATAGCTGTTTTCTGCGATATCCGTGCTGTTTGCCTGATGTGTCATTCACTCCTCCAGAAACGCGGCAAAATACCGCGGGGCGAAACTATAGCGGAGTCGCACCTTAGGGCATAGCCGCGATCCGGAAAACCATTACAGTTGTGAGGATGGACTTTTGATGAAGGGGTTATGAATAGGTGTGCAAAGACACTTATAGCTTCGGATGAAGAGTGATAGAATCCGCCATATGACCATCAAACTCCCCCGTCTTTCCTCCGCTACGGCAGACCGGCTTCTGCAATCTTCCGTGGCCGCTCCACGCAGCCGATGGAGCGTACTGAAGGCATCCGGTTCGACTGTGCGCGACTACCTGCAGGGGCAGGTCACTCAGGACATGGGCAAGCTGACATCCGAGTGCGGCATCCACGCCTGTCTGCTCACCCCACAGGGCAAAGCGGTATCCGAACTCTATATTATTCAGGGGCGTGATGAGGAACTGATTCTGCTCGTTCCCTCTGCGAAGGCAGAAATCACGGTAGGTCGACTACGCCAGTTTGCGCTCGGCCATACGCTTCGCATCGGTATCGTCGATACCCTTGCCATCTGCTCCATACAAGGGGCCAATGCGCCTGAACTGCTGCACAAGTTCGAACTGACCGAACCCGGCAATGGCTGGCTGGCCTGCAGCCGCAGTGAATCTGACGACACCTTTGCACTGGTGATGCCGAAAAGTCCGCGCGGGTTCTGGGTTATCAGCAGCAAAGAAAAGATTGATGTTGCACTCTCGAACCATGTAATGCTGGACGAAACGGAGTTTGAGGCGATGCGCGTGATTCGCGGTTTCCCCGACTTCGGCACCGAATGGGATGAGAGTATACATCCGCTTAATGCCAACCTGATCGAATTCGATGGCGTATCCTTCAATAAGGGGTGTTATGTCGGCCAGGAGGTGACCGCCCGCATGAACTGGCGAGGCGGCATCAAGAAAAAACTCTACCGCGTATCGATTAGCGGTCAGCCGGACACCATTCCCTGTCCGGTGCAAACCACAGCAAAGATCGGCGAGCTGAAGAGTGCCGCTATCGACCACGAAGGGAACTGTTTTGGTATAGCCCTGTTGCCGGTTGATGTTGGAGAATCGGAATCTGTGGCTCTGTCGCTTGAGAACGGCGCATCCGTTGAGGTTCTGGAGGCATGCCATGCCTGAGTCACAGTCCACCTTTATCTGGTATCACGCCGAAAACCTTAACATGTCCGAAATGAAGAAATGGCTTAAGCTCGTGAAAGAGCAGACGGGTGCCGAATGCAGGCTCTATGTACGCCGCAAGGAAGGTAAGACCACCTTCATGGAGAGCTATGCAGATATCTCCCCTGCCACCACGATGGCCATCGAAGGGCTCGCTGCCGCCCACCCGCTGTTCAACGGCATCTCCCGCCGCGCTGAAAGCTTTCTGAGAATTGACGAGCTCTAATTCATTCGTTTTTAAATTTGTATTCACCGCACACTCAAACATCCATCACTCAGATAAGGAGTACCACCGGGAGCGGGTTTTGATTAGGGTGCCGGCATGTCTGAAATCGCCACCAATATTGCAGTAAAACTGATTCGTCGCGAATCGGTGACGCCTGATGATGGTGGCTGCCAGAACTACATTGAGCGCATGCTTGCCCCACTCGGCTTTGTACGTACATCGGTGGATGCCGGTGGTGTAACCAACAGTATCTATACCCGCATGGGTGAACTTCCGGGAACCCTCGCCTTTGCAGGGCATACCGATGTGGTGCCAACCGGCCCGGTTGAGAAGTGGCAGTTTGATCCGTTCTCCGGTGAAATCGTGGATGGCATATTACATGGCCGCGGCGCACAGGACATGAAGAGTGCAGTCGCCTGCTGGATTGCTGCGGTCGGCAAGCTGTGCGGTGAATACACTCCCATCCCAACCATCCAGCTGCTGATCACCTCCGATGAAGAGGGTGAGTCGGTCGACGGTACCATCCGTATTATCGAGAGGATGCAGGCGGATGGCACACTGCCAGATGCGTGCATCGTCGGTGAGCCTTCATGCTCTGAAATGGTTGGTGACACGATCCGTCGCGGTAGGCGCGGCGTGGTGCAGATCAAGGCAACATTTCACGGCAAGCAGGGGCATTCGGCCTATCCGCAGGATGCTGACAATGCGATTCATCACGCCGCCCCTGCACTGGCCAAAATTGCCACCATCGACTGGGGCACGCCTGCAGCCGGATTCCCGGCGACCAGCTGCCAGATTACCAACGTGAACGGCGGCACCGGCGCTACCAATGTTATCCCAGGCTTCTGCGAAGCGTTGATTGATATCCGATATAATCCGGCCAACAATTTTGATGGCATCAAATGCACCATCGAGGCGTGCTGCGAAGCGTGTGATGTCACGCTGGAGTTTGATCACTCTGCAATTGCATTTTCAACTGCGGACGGTCCATTCCTCGATCTGGTTTCGGACAGCATCAGACGTGTAACCGGTATCGAAACTCTGCGCGATACCGGCGGGGGAACCTCCGACGGAAGGTTTCTTGCCGCAGCGGGGGTGCCGGTGGCGGAACTTGGCACCACCAACAGTACAATCCATCAGGTCGGCGAGCAGGTTGCCGTGAGCGAGCTTGCAACGCTGACTGCGATCTACACCGACATTATTGAAAACTTTGAGGTTTAAGCATGAGTGAAAAACTTGGCGCAGTGATCAACAAGCCGACCCGTTATCTGGAGACATTCGAGAACCCCAATCCCGAACGTGACTACCATGTCCGTATCGATTCACCGGAGTTCACCTGTCTGTGCCCGAAAACAGGCCAGCCTGACTTTGCCGAGATCAAGCTTGATTACGTTCCGGATCAGCTCTGTGTGGAGCTCAAATCACTCAAGCTCTATTACTGGAGCTTCAGGGATGAGGGACACTTCCACGAGAAAGTGACCAACATGATCGCCAATGACCTGATCGGACTGCTCGATCCCCGTTATATTAAAGTACAGGCCGTGTTTAATGTGCGTGGTGGCGTTTACACCACAGTCGAAGTCGAGCACCGCAAATGAGCTCTGTTCCATTCACCAAGATGCAGGCTCAGGGCAACGATTTCGTCGTGTTAAATGGCCTGAGTTGCGAACTTCCGGAACTGACAGATACGTTCGTGCGCCAAATTACCGAACGCCGCTACGGTATCGGCTGTGACCAATTGCTGGTTCTCGAAAATTGCGCGAGTGCCGATGCATCCCTTCGCATCTTCAACAGTGACGGAAGCGAAGCCGCCAACTGTGGCAACGGCCTGCGTTGTGTCGGCGAATTGCTGATGCATGACTCTGGCAAAGAGAGCATTTCGATCAAGCTTGCTGATCGAACCGTCACGGCATCGCGCGGCGAAACCGGCGTGCGTGTCGAAATGGGTGCTGCCACGATTACCGATCAAACAGATGCGCATGTCGATGTTGAGATCGGCAATGAACACCGCGTCTTTTTCGAAGCCACAGAGAAGTTTCCAACTGACCGTAACGTCGAAATCGTCACCGGCCAGGTGGTTGACCATATCTACATCGACATCATTGAGCGCGGTGCAGGGCGCACACCTGCCTGTGGCAGCGGCGCCTGTGCGACCGCTGCTGCTGTCTGGGCTGTTGAAGGAGAGGTCCGCCCGCTGAAGATCGAAATGCCGGGCGGTGAGGTGATCGTTTCAGGCTCAATCGACAATGTAATTCTTGAAGGAATTGTCAGTAAAACATTCGAGGGACAGTTTTCAATTGATGGCTGAAAGAGGTGCAATTGATGCTTGCATCCGCGCGCCTTTCTCCCATAATCCGGCCTCCCGAAAGGGGTGACTGAGGGCAGGTAGCTCAGTCGGTAGAGCAGTGGACTGAAAATCCACGTGTCGGGGGTTCGATTCCCTCCCTGCCCACCACATGAAAAGGAGCTGCAGAGATGCAGCTCCTTTTTCATTTCCAGCGCTCTATCCATAGACAGCGCTTATCTCACTTCCTACAGTCTGCGCCCATGCCTGCCACCGAACTGTTGTACAAAACCGCCCTTGAGCAGCCAGCCGGACGAACGCTGGTCATCAATGCACATGCTGATGCACTACTGACAGCGCTGCATGAACAAAGCAGCAAGCTTGATCTCTGGCAGCACTTCAAACCCGAAAATAATGCGATCCGGCAGATGGGGTTGAATGCAACTGAGACGCTTCAGAGCAATAACGGGAATTACCAATTGATCCTTCTTCTTCCATCCAAGAACAGGCAACAGACGCATTACTGGATAGCCATGGCGATGCAGATGCTTGGTGATGGCGGCAAGCTGATGGTCGCATGTGCAAACAATCATGGTGCTAAAAGTTATGAAATAGCGCTTAAGAAACTGGCCGGTAACATCGTCTCCTCATCGAAATCGAAATGCCGCATCTTCTCGGCCAGAAAAACAGCATCACTCGATAGAGAAGCAGCCGATAGCTGGCTGAATGCTGGAGAATCTCAACATGTAGCAACGCACGGGCTGATCTCCCGGCCGGGACTGTTCAGCTGGGATCGGCCTGACCGAGGCTCCGAACTGCTGCTCAAGCAGCTGCCTCTGCTCTCCGGCACCGGCATGGACCTCTGCTGTGGTTACGGGCTTCTCAGCAATTACCTGCTGCGCACAAATGAAAACATTGAGAAGATCCACCTGGTCGAGGCCGATCGGCTGGCGCTCGATTGTAGTGAACAGAATTGTATCGTGTGGAGAGAGAAATATGAGAGCCACTGGCTGGACGCAGCCAGTGAAGTTTTGCCCGGCAATATGGAGTGGATCGTCTGCAATCCCCCCTTTCATACCGGCCAGACGCGCGATGTCGAACTTGGGCAACGGATCATCGAAAACGGCTGCCGCTCGCTAAAACAGGGTGGCCTGATCTATCTGGTGGCCAATCGTAAACTACCGTATGAGCAGGTGCTGAAATCGGCACTGAAATCATGCCAAACATTGATCGAGACAGAAGGATTTAAAGTAATACGAGGGGTAAGATGAACAATCAGAAAGCTGACAGGCTGGACAAACTGCTCTCCAATCTGGGTTACGGGGCCAGAAAGGATGTGCGCTTATGGATCAAGGAGGGGTGGGTCACCGTGGATGGTAAACCGGCCACCTCCCCCGCTCAGAAGGTGTTGCCCGATCAGGTTCAGCTTGAAGGTAAGTCACTTGATCACCCGCACGGCCTTACCCTGATTTACCACAAACCGATCGGAACAGTCTGCTCACGCAAGGAAAACGGCCGCCTTATCTTTGCTGATTTTCCTGAACGCTGGATCGATCGCAAACCGCCGCTATCAAGTGTAGGAAGGCTGGATAAAGAGACATCAGGCCTGCTGATCGTGACCGATGATGGACAGCTCAACCATATGCTGACCAGCCCTAAAAAACATATTGCAAAAACCTATTCGGTGACGCTCGATCGCCCGCTGGCAGGCAATGAATCTGAAATCTTTGCCAGCGGTGAACTGCTGCTCGAGGGCGATGATAAGCCATGCCTGCCTGCGGAACTGACCGTGCTTGGTGAAACCAGTGCATCACTGGTTTTGCACGAGGGGCGCTACCATCAGGTGCGACGCATGTTTGCAGCTGTCGGCAATCATGTCACCGCACTTACCCGCACCCACATCGGAGCGCTTGGACTGGATGCTTGTGGACTTGGTGAAGGCGAATACACAGTCACCTCTGCGCAAGCACTACTCGAACTTGTTTTAGCTGAATCTGATTAGCGTCTGTAGGAGATACGACGCAGATAAGCATCATCATCGAATTGATGCCTGCTGGCTTTGCCAGATCGATTGAAAGCGGACCGGCCACTGTTCAAGGCACCTTTACTGCTACTGGTTACAAACTGACCCTCTGTTGTAGTTCTATCTGCCCTTGTATCAAATGCCCTGTGAGACTCGATCTTCTCCTGAGCCATGGCAGATGCCGATAGTATGAACAGCGAAGATATCAATAGCGTAATGGATTTCATGTGCGCCTCCTACTGCGTGGTTGCATAAAAAATTTAACGACCCGACCGGAAGGCAGATGTGACCTGGCGCATCAATACAATAAAAAGCCCCGCAGCAAGCTGCAGGGCAATTAACAGGGAACCAATAATAATTAGCTGAGCATGCTCTTCATGCGTTTTCCGAGGCTCGATTCAAGCCCCATCTGCTTCGGTGAAACCTCATAGAGAGTGCTGGTTCCAACACCCTTGAGTGTCATATTCTTTGGCGAACCAATCACAATATCACCTGAATAGTCGCGAATTTTTGTATGAATCAGACCGTAAACGATCTCATCGATCAGAATCTGATTGCGGCGTGCACTGCTCTGAATACGTGCCCCCTTGTCCATGGCATGTCCGATATAATCCTTGGTATCACCCGGAATCTCTTTCACATAACCACAGGTGATGCCGATCCGGTAATCCATCGCACCGACGATCTTCTTCAGTTTCTTACGACCATTGGCAATACTGCTCTTGATCATCAGTGAAGCCATCACGGCATCGATGGCACGTTCAAACACCACCATGACACCATCACCGAGTCGCTTCACGACATGGCCGTTATATCGCTCTACTGCACGTTCACAGATATCGCAGAAAAGGCGATTGCGCATATAGCCCTTGGTGTGTCCCATGGAGCGCTTATACTCAGTGGAGCTCTCCAGATCCGTAAACATGATGCACTTGTAATGGTCCTGGGTAGTGGCAATGGCATGCGCCACATCTTCAATAATCACATCGAGATCGAGTGGCTTGGCATCCACCCGGCTGGCTGGACGTGATGCAACCAATTGCGGTACCACGGCCAGATCACCTTTGGATACAACCAGATCAACTGCGCTCTCTTTATCCGCCAGTTTGCGGCTGGCTGAAGTTTTAGGAATGGTCAGTATCTTGACCTCATTTTTTATTGCCGGTTTCTTTCTCACTGCAGTCATATCAAACCTCGCGCATTACTTTCAGATTGCAGCCATACTTGAGGGGAAACACCTGTCAATCTGTGATCTACATCGCAAAAGGCCAGTCAAAACCGATCTAACTGTTGAATATAAAAAAGAAATGGTCGGGGTGAGAGGATTCTGACCAATACCTAACCCACTTCACCAATGAACCATTTAATAATAAGGCATTCAGGCAAGACCTAGCTTCTCCTGCTGAACTCCGATGATAACGGAATGTACAAGTCCAATGTACAAATACAAGCCTATCCATAAAGAGTCGGAGGCTTTTCCAGATCCTTATATGGCCGACTCAACCGATCTCCGAACAGAGGGACGACTTTCTCGAAGAAGATTTTCCTGAACCCCCAGATAGAACAACCCCGATCAGCATCAAAGGCATATCGCTTCAATCCAGCCTTTGACCTCTCCAGATTGGCATAGTGAAAACACAGCTTGAGCATCCATTTCAATTCTGATGCACAATATACCCCCTGCACGATTGGCTGCGTAAAGCCTCTTGTAGCCCCCCAAAACCTTCCAATATTAATAAAATCTTTTGCGAATTCTTTCTGCTCATTTTTGGAGTAATACTTGGCCATGTAGCTGGCCAGCTTTTTTCCATTTGATGTGGTTATCGGATCAATCCTGAATCCACGTCGAACGTGATGTTTATCCTTCTCATTGCCAGTGATCTTTGACCATCTCTTAGACCAGCACTCTGAATAAAAATATTGGCCATCCTTATCGATTTTCTTCTTCGTGGGGATCGCTTGGTTTATTATGATGTGAAAATGTGGAGCTCCTCTACTTTGGGCTTCAATCACCCATAGATAATGAATGCCAGAAAATTCCTGCCTAAGCCTAGTGAGTAAGGTATTTAGATGGCTCTTTACGATAGCCCCATCCATTGGATAGTCCTTTGGATAGGTAAGCGTGATGAACTGCTTGAATGTTTGCTGAGAATTACGGAGTTGATGGATCAATCGATATTTGGACTTTTTCGAGAACTCCTGAATCCTGCCTCGTGAAGACTCTTCGCTCTCATCTTTTTTAGTTTTATTCTTATGACGCCTGATATCACAGTAGTCAGATCGCGTCTTGTAAACCACATCCTCCTTAAATATCTGCAGGTAATAATATTCTGGTGGAGTGAGTAGTTCTGATGGTGTTTTCTTTTCCATCCATAGAACTACTTCCTAGCGGCGGCTAAATCAGAGCAAACTCGCTATACACAGTATGTTTTGAGATATGGCTTATCTATCAAGTCCTAGACAATGCTCCTTTCCAAAGTTATGTTCACAGGGATAAAGTTAATAAACTTTGGAGACCATTCAAAAGAAATGGGCAAGCCATATAGAAAAACCGTATTACTCTTCTTAGCCATGGCTTCAGTTATAGGCTGGGCCTCCTACGAGTATTACGACTTTGAATATAATGCTAGAAAAGCCCAGATCATTGATCTTGAAATGTTGAACATGGAACGCAGTGAATTCACGATATCTGGACGATTCCAATCTATTATCAGCGATTTGAAAATCCTCTCCTCTCTATACGAAGTCAATAAGGGAAGAGATATCCCCACCATCGCCCAGCAATTTAAAATCATTTTAACCGAGAAATCACGCTATGACCAAATCAGGCTAATTGATTTATCTGGTCAGGAAATCGTTCGCATCAACAAGACGGAAGATGGTGCTGTGATCGTCCCGACGCATGAACTCCAAAACAAGAGAGACAGATACTACTTTTCTGAAGCCCTGAAACTCGCCAAGAATGAATTTTATATCTCCCCTTTAGATCTCAATATTGAACATGGAGAGGTTGAATATCCTCTTAAGCCTATGATCAGGTTTTCCACGCCAATTTTCAATTCAAGAGGAAAAATTTCTAGTGTTCTGGTCATCAACTATCTAGCACAAGAGCTACTGAACGCTTATGAGCAGGCTCATAATATGACCTCTGATGAAGCATCGATTGGAAATATCATGATTCTGAATCAGGATGGATTTTACCTCCATCAAAATGACAGCGCAAAGCTTTGGGGCTTTATGTTTGATGAAGGTAAAGAGTTCAACTTTGCCAATGACTTTCCAGATGAATGGTTGATTATTAAGAATGCATCCGATGCTCATGCCCAACTAGAAACCGAAAACGGATTGTTTATTTATGAATATATTGAGCCATTTCATGAACTAACTTCTATGCTTAGGCACAAAAGCCATGGGGGGGCTGACTGGATTACAGTTGCCCATATTCCACGGAGTCAGTTTCAAGCCGAAAAGAGTACGCTCGCCACTAAAATTTTAGCACAATATTTCTTTGCCCTTTTATTGGCTGGTGGATTATTAATAATAAAAGCCCGATTCGATAAAGCGGACCAAAAGCTATCCGAGGCAAATATAAAAGGGTTGATTCAAAATTCCGCCCTTGAAAGCATTATCACATGCAATAAAACTGGATATATTACCGATGCAAATCCAGCCGCGTTAAATCAGTGGAACACCAACTCTGTTGGCATGATGGGCAAGCACATCACAGACATTCTTCAACTTTCCGAGTTTACTACTGACTACCTTGAGGCAATTCGATTCAAAGAGCTAAGAGCCAAAGGTTTTGATGGTTCAACGTTTGCTGTTGAGGCATCCGTATCTAACTTCAAGACCCCGATTTTTGATGGGTTCACTGTATTCCTACACAACATTGATGCGCGAAAAAAACTTGAGGAAGAGCAGGTTAAGTTATCTAAAGCTATAGAAAGCGCTAACGAGGCAGTTATCCTAACGGATAACCATGGCATCATTGAATATGTCAACCCTGCCCTTGAGCGTCTCTCAGGTTATAAGGAAGCTGAATTAATTGGTAAATCGACCGCAATCCTAAATAGCGGCAAGCAAGATAAAGCATTTTACCAGCATCTTTGGAACACAATTAGCAGTGGCAGAGTGTGGAAAGGAAGCATTATCGACAAAAAAAAGGACGGCACTCTCTATCCCGCGAAACTCACGATATCCCCTATCATAGATAATGATAGAAACATTACGCATTATGTTGGAGTTCAGGAGGATCTTACCGAGTTCAATGATATTGAACGCATGTTTCAACAGTCTCAAAAGATGGAAGCCTTAGGAACCCTCGTTGGAGGCGTGGCCCATGATTTCAACAACACTTTGGCTGGCATAATGGGTAATGCCTATTTGATTGAACGTGCTGTTAAAGACTTACCAAAAGTCAAAGAGAAAGCATCAATGATTCAAAAGCAGTCAGATCAGGCATCTGGCATGATACGCCAGCTACTGACCTTTTCACGAGTTGATGCTGGTGAATTGCATCCGTTGAAACTGTCCACCTTTGTTAAGGAGATCATCAAGTTTTATGAGGTTGCTCTTCCTGAAAACATCAAGTTAATCCAAGAAATTTCTCCGGATGAACTAAACATCAACGGAGATGTTAATCTACTTCAACAGGTTCTCATGAACCTATTAAACAATGCCAGAGATGCTGTGTCTTCAGTAGAAAACCCAAAGATAACAGTTAGGTTGGAGGCAGCTGAGCCTGACGTCTCAATTCAACTATATGTTAATGAACAATGCTCATTGAAGCGTGCCGTTTGCATTTGCATTTCTGACAATGGCACTGGCATTAAACCTGAGAATCTTGACCATATTTTTGAACCCTTCTTTACGACTAAGCCCGCAGGACAAGGAACAGGCCTTGGGCTAGCAATGGTCTATGGTGCTATTAAATCTCACATGGGCTGCATAGGCGTAAGCAGCGAACTTGGGCATGGAAGCACATTCAAGATCTATCTCCCAATTATATCTCAGGAGATAAGCGGAACTGATTTAGAACAAACGAATTTCCTCGAAGGACATGGTGAAGCCATCCTATTAGCTGACGACAATGAGGCCATTCGGGAAGCAACTAAGGAGATGTTAGAACTCTTTGGATATAATGTATTGTTAGCCAAATCAGGCAAAGAAGTCATTCAGCTTTATCACGACCATTGCGATAAGATTAAGCTTATCATTTCAGATATTGTGATGCCGGAAATGAATGGTCCTGATGCCATTAAATCCATCCGTTCGGATCAAGGCAGTGATGTTAAGGTCCTATATATCAGTGGCTATGATTTACCAAATGCTCTAGAACAAAATGATGAAGTGGTGTTAAGGAAGCCATTTAGTGCCAAGGACCTAAACATCGCAGTCGCACAAAAACTACATTCCTGATCAAACTTTTAATAACGCACCTCTAAACAGGGTTGGTGCAGCTCCCAGCATGGCAATGCCCTTTCCACTCACAAGATCACTGGCAATTGCAGTCGATTGGCCAAAATAAGCTCTAGCCATTTCTGCCGTTCTCATACCATAGCCGACTTTTAGCCTTACCTGATTCATAATACCCGATGGCAAACCGCTAGAACTGCTAGGATCTTGAGTACCAAATATTTGGAACAAACCAACATAACGCCCCCTCATTGCAAGGTGTGTGGCTATTTGAATTATTTCAGATTTCTCATCAAAAAATTGATCCCCTTTTCTTGGCTCTGTCAGGAAAAGCGGTGATTCGTCCATAAGTACATACTGTGGAAACCACTCATAGCCCATATCACGAGCCTCCAACCAATTATCGACATCAAGCTCGCGAATAACTTCCTTTCGCTCATCAAAGACACGAGCCATTTCCCGATATACTTCAAGGGCAGCTTCAAGATCTGTTGCCAGATTTTTACAGGGTTGGCGCCTAAAGTCGTTTCCATCTTTAGTACCCTCAACAATTGTGATGGCCTCAGCTCCCCAAGTTCGCTCTATTTCCTTTAAGAGAACACGAAACAACATCGACTTCCCTGATCCAGAAGCACCCGCAACCATCAATACAGGGCTATGTTCGAAGTCTAAAATGATTGGAGAGCCATCCGCATATGTTCCCAACCAGAAGCTCCCGAACGGGATATTGTCAGGCCTCTCTGAGTAAGGAACCAACTCAGGCAATTTATCCTCTAATAATTCCCAGCGATGAGAACCTAAATCTTTCACCCCTGTAATTGTTCGATTGAATATGGTGGATAGCCCGTACAAGGCCTTCTCAAATCGATCTGGATCAATGCAATGTGGTGCCACTACATATAACACAGCGTCCGCATCTCGAAACAGGTTCGGATAAATCCAATTGGTCTCATCCTCTCCATATAGATTGAGATTATTGAACAGCTCAACACATTCACTCAGCTCTTTTTTTGTTATTGGCTTTACATTCATGACTGCAAAACTCTTATGACATAGTTAACTGCTGCATTGAATGTATCAGGGCTTTTGAGATGCCATATGGCTAACCCCATGCCGATAAAAAATAGCAGCGCACTTCCGAGAGACTTCCGTTTCTGAAGTCTCTCAGCAGCAGCTTTTTCTGGGTCTTTAGGAATTGCATGGGGCCTGGCCTTATTCAGCTTCATCGCAGTACCTCATCTGTGCAGCAGCAAGACGAGCCTCAAACTCAACCAAGTCTTTCTCGGCCAATCTCAATGCATGAGATATCAATTGCTCATCACTTAATCCGTATCTTTCACACAAGGCTTCCAAGTGATTTGCGGTGATTGATTCGATATCTATCTGATAATGCTTTGGAATCGTTTTCATAGTCGCCGATTCCATTTAGTTCACAAAACCAACGAGCTGAAATTTATCTTTAGCCCAAGCGCTAACCTTTACTTGAACCTCTAGCTCATCACCGATGCTGATTTTCTTAGTCGAATATATTTTGCACCAAGTTGTGAAGATGGAGCCGTTATCGTTCTCATGGGCAAATTGAACATTGTAAAACGGCTTTTTCCCATCCGGTTCCTTTAGACTTACTGAATTTACTTTTCCCTTTATATAAAGCATGTGTCATTCCTCCTGTTGTCTGACAGGAGTTATGTACTTGTTGCTGGCGACTATATTCAGTCAATACATAGATATTGCAGTATAGGCATTCCTACTTTGTATAGAGATGGGACAAATCAACATCATATTTGATCGCTTCCACTGTCTTTTTCAGGGTAATATAACCAAACCCCTTACCGTATGTGGTACGTCCCTCTCCGGAAAGCTTATGACCAACAAGCGCATCCTGCTCCTCTGAGAGAACACCTGGGTTCTTCATCAGCATATCGCAGACTGTGTGCCGCCAATTGTGGAATGACTTTCCAAAACGCCCCTTTCTGAAGCGATATCCATACCGTTTGCTCATGTAGTAAGACCATGATCCGTTTGGTCCCCTGTTTAAATCAAAGACTTGGTTGGACCCTTTCTTTTTTCTCTCCTCAACATAGTCAAGAAATCCCAATTTCACTAATTCACTATGGATTGGAACCATCCGAATAGCTGACGTTCTTTTTACTTCTTTGTCATCCAGTTCATTGATATCAAAAACCCAACCACTGCTATCATCTTGGGCAATATGTTTCACATCATCAATTTTGAGCTGACAAATTTCACCAAGCCTTGCACCGGTAAAAGCCCCAATAAGCATAATCCAGAAATTCTCTGGCTTGCTCCTATCATTCTTCACCCAAACATCCATTTCACAAAAAATCTTCTGAACCTCTTGCTGTGTAAATGGTTCTTTTTCATTCTCCTCAGTTTTTGACGAACGAAGAGTTTTATTCTCAGTATAATTCTTATCCATCAGATCGTTGTTTACTGCATAATTAAACATGGGACTGATAGTGCTGTTGTATTTATTAATGGTTTTTATTGCCAACAAAGGCACGCCATTTTTCTCATGATCTTGTTCAAGAATTTCGCTAATAGATAGATTGGGATATTTTTTTCGCGCATTAGCTGGCATTTTGTTTTTCAGCGTTGATAGAAAATCTGTAATTGTCTTATGTGTTATGGACGACACTTTGATATCACCCATTATTTCAATGAACAAAGCATATACTGATTTACACAATTTCAACGTCTCTGGCTTTATATCAGGTCTAGTAGCCAGATATTCCTCAGCCAGTTCTGAAAAAGTCATCGTATTATTCAACAATTTTGTTGCTTGGGAATCAGAAGAAGGAACCTGTGGTGTCTTTTTATTCTTAATTTCCTGAAGCATCTTTGCATCTTCAAAGAGCCCTAATCGCTTGAGCTTGTCGGTAAGCAGTCTCTCTTGGATTGCATCAAACTCGTCAGCATTTTCAGGGTCTTCCCAGCTGACTTGAACGGAGGCATCTCCAATAAAAGAAGTTTCATCTATCATTGCTTGGATACCTGCTGCATCCGCATGGGCTAGGGCAGTAGCTATAGTAATCTGGGGAATTGGCTCACTAGCACCCACTCTAAACAATTCAGCTCCCTTTACTTCGATAGGAACAGCTGGAATAGGCTTGGCAGGGTCAGAGAAATATAGCAGGCGGCCTCTAAGTGCATTCACTACGCCAGAAAGAACTGCATCGCCTTGGGCTATATGTGTAGCAATCGCATCCTGTTTGATTTTCATATCTCGAAGTGGATCGAAAGAATCCGCCATTTTCCCCTTCCCCCTCAGTTCTCGGAAATACTTCTCTACCTCAATATTTAAAGCATTATGACGGAGAATAGCCAGAGACCTTTCCCTAGTCCTCAGGCTTTTTTTAATTTCCCGTTTCCGAATGATGGGGCGTAAATCTTCTGGAACGACTCTGCGGTAATAAAAGACAAAATATTTATTTTTCTGAAGATACTCTACAGCCACGAAAACTCCGTTAGTTGTACAGGCGGATGTACCAGCCACATGTACAAGTTAGGAGTTCAATAAATTTTAGCGCTGTAAGGTCTTGATAAAGAATACCATTATTAGAAAATGGTCGGGGTGAGAGGATTCGAACCTCCGGCCTTACCGTCCCGAACGGTACGCGCTACCAGGCTGCGCCACACCCCGCCCGGTCGAAGATGCCGCATTTTAATGAAGGGAAGTCTGCACATCAAGGAGACCGAATGTGCAAACAGGAATCTCTCTAGAAAGGCCTGTGTGCAGAGAAATCGGCCAGTTCGCCAAGTAACAACCTGATTTCACTGTTGCTGTTTTCAGGAAGACGCAGTTTGGCGCGTTCGGCATAATCTCTGGCGCGTTGCATTGCATAGCCAGCGCCATCCTGGGCCGTCACGCGCTCACGCACCCACTCACGATCGCCATCCTCATAGCACCCTCGCTCGGCAATATCTTCAACCCGTTTTCTTAACTCAGCATCGCGTTGCATGGCATGGATCAGAGGCAGGGTAATCTTCCCCTCCTCCAGATCGTGACCGACAGGCTTACCAGCCTCTTCCGCTTCAGCAAGATAGTCGAGTGCATCGTCCATAAGCTGGAATGCGACACCGAGGCACATTCCGTAATCGGCAAGATCAGCCACAACATCGGCAGACTCACCGGAAACATGTGCCCCAACCTCAGTAGCCGCCTTAAACAGAACCGCTGTCTTACGCTCAATCACCTCCAGACACTCGGCTTCAGTCATCTCCATATGGAAGGTGCGTGAAAGCTGCAGCACCTCCCCCTCTGCAAGGGCATTGGTGACATCACTCATAAGCTTAAGCATTGCCATATCGCCATCGGCAACCATCATCTGGAAAGCTCGGGAGAAGAGGTAGTCGCCCACAAGCACACTGGCCTGATTGCCCCAGACGCCGTTGGCGGACGGGCTGCCGCGACGCTGATCCGATGAGTCGACAACATCATCATGCAACAGTGATGCCGTATGAATAAACTCGACTACTACGGAGAGCGGAATATGGCGGTCTCCGCTGTAATCAAACAGGCGGGCAATCAGAAGTGAGAGTAATGGGCGCAGACGCTTGCCGCCACTATTAACGATATAGTGGCCGATAGCCGGAATCATCATGATATCGGACTGCAGATTCTCATGGATACAGGCATCTACCCGTTCCATATCCATCCTGCACAGCTCGGTTGCACGCTCCAGCGGGGAAATCATTGTCTCACTCACGGGCTGTGCATCGTAAGCGGGATGTTCGTGCCGTCAAGCTTGAGGCAGGCTATGCTACGCCCATGGAAGTTATTCTCGCCTCCCGTTCACCCCGCCGCCTCTTCCTTTTGCAGGCCGCAGGCCTTGCCGTCGAAGTGCGTCCATCGCATATCGACGAAACAGCTCTCACTGGAGAAAGCGTGGAGGATACCGTTAAACGGCTCTGCAGAGAGAAGGCGCTTGCCTGCAAGGTCGATAGCGATATCCCAGTTATCGCGGCCGACACCCTGGTTGCAATCCACGGCGAAGCGCTCGGACAGCCACGTGACCTCACCCATGCCAAACAGATGCTGATGAAGCTCTCGGGACATGAACACCAGGTCCTCACTGCCGTATGTGTACGGGTGGGTGAAAACATCGCAAGTGACTGTATTCGCACCAGTGTGAGGTTCCGTGAAATCAGTGAAACCGAGATCGAGACCTACCTGCTGCACAACGAGATACTGGATAAAGCGGGCAGTTATGCCATTCAGGGGGGCGCAGCATCGTTTATCGAAGCGATTGAAGGGCCTCTCGATAATGTTATCGGTTTGCCGGTTGCCACAACCCTGCATATGATTGCTGAAATGAAGGATATGCAATGAGTATTGAACTGCTGGTCAATGTAGCTCCGTTTGAAACGCGGATCGCCCGGATTGAAAACAATCTGGCTGAAGAGATATATATCGAACGCGAGAGCGAACGCGGCCTGAAAGGAAACATCTACAAGGGGAGGGTGCAGCGGGTACTGCCCGGCATTCAGGCGGCATTTGTCGACATCGGCATGGAAAAGGCAGGCTTCCTTTATGCCGGTGATATCGCAACCGCCAAACAGGATGACGATGTCATCAGCGATGAGATGGAGAGTGGTGATGAAACCGGAAATGACAATGAGTCCCCAGAGTCCCATTACTCCCGCCGAAACGCTCCGGCAATAGACAGCCTGATCAAGGATGGGCAAGAGCTTATGGTGCAGGTTTCCCGTGAGCCTATCGCGTCAAAAGGTCCACGCCTTACGACCCAGATCGGACTGGCCGGACGCTACCTTGTTTACCTCCCCCATCTCGACCATATCGGCA
The DNA here is from genome assembly GCF_002795825.1 of Mariprofundus ferrinatatus. NCBI lineage: Bacteria > Pseudomonadati > Pseudomonadota > Candidatius Mariprofundia > Mariprofundales > Mariprofundaceae > Mariprofundus > Mariprofundus ferrinatatus. The sequence continues at coordinate 1,765,416 of NZ_CP018800.1, forward strand.
TAGCGCGCAGACTAGAGGAGCCCAAAGAGCGCGAGCGACTGCTGGAAATTGGCGAGAAACTGAGCCCGAAACATGGTGGTCTGATCATCCGCACCGTCGCCGAAGGGCGCAATGAAGAGGATATGCGCGAGGATCTGGATTTCCTGCTCAGGTTATGGGGCGATATCGAGAAGCGCTCAAAAGGTTCATCGCTCGGCACCATGATTCACAAAGAGCTTAACCTCTACCTGAGGGTAATGCGCGATTATGTCGACAGCGAAGTTGAAAAGATTCATATCGACTCGAAAGAGGCTTACGAGAGCATGAAAAAGTTTGCCCGTCGCTTTATGCCTGAGGTCGCCAAAAAGCTCTATTACTACCCCGGACAGCGCCCCATCTTTGATGTTTACGGGGTTGAAGATGCGATTGACCGTGCGCTGCAGCGACGCGTACCGCTAAAATCCGGAGGTTATATCGTTATTGACCAAACCGAGGCGCTGATCGCCATCGATGTGAACTCCGGCTCTTTTGTCGGTTCCCGTAACATGGAGGAGACCGGTTTCAAAACCAACCTTGAGGCCGTGCACGAGATCGTTCACCAACTGCGGCTGCGTAATCTGGGCGGCATTATCGTTGTCGATTTTATCGATATGGAAGAGCAGGAGAACAGACAGCGGCTGATGGAGGTGCTGAAAGAGGCGCTGAAACGGGACAAGGCCAAAACGCATATTGTACAACTCTCGGAACTTGGACTTGTCGAAATGACCCGCAAACGCACGCGTGAGTCACTTGGGCGCATACTGCTGAAGGAGTGTCACCGCTGCCACGGTGTCGGCAGCGCCAAGAGTTCCACAACGATCTGCTACCAGCTCTTTCGTGAGGTAGTTGCGGAGGCACGTGCCTACCCCTGCGAAAAACTGATGGTCATTGCGCACCCCGAGATAATTGATCTGATGCTTGGCGAAGAGAATAAAGGTGTGGAGCAACTGGAACAGTTTCTCGGCAAGGAGATTACACTGGAGAGCAATGAGCAGTTCGCACCGGATCACTACGAAATCGTCCTGCAGTAACCCTCCACATCGATCCATACCATGACCGAACTCCGCTGTTCGCCACTACTTCTATATGTTCATACACCCTTCTGCGTACATAAATGTCACTACTGCGATTTTAATTCACATGAACGCACAAAACCCGACTGGGAAAGCTATCAACAGGCACTAAAGAGCGAGATGACTCATTGGGCCTGCAGCCCCATGTTTAGCAGCAGGAAATTGTCATCAATATTTTTCGGCGGCGGCACTCCATCGCTGGCACCTCCCGAGCTGATCGCATCGCTCATTGATCAGGCAGAACAGCTGCTTGGCTTTGAGGATAATCTTGAGGTCACACTCGAAGCCAATCCGGGAACCGTGGATGTAGAGCACTTCGCTGGATTTCGTCAGGCTGGGGTGAACCGTCTCTCGATCGGTGTACAGAGCCTGCGTGACCATGAACTTAAATGGCTGGAACGTATTCACGATAGTCGTACGGCGATCACAGCATTTCATGCGGCCCGAAAGGCCGGCTTTGATAATATCAATCTTGACCTGATTTACGGCCTTCCGAACCAGACTATGGATCAATGGCTTTACACCCTGCAGAGCGCCATTAATCTGGAACCGGAACACCTCTCCTGCTATCAGCTGACTATAGAACCGCATACCAGGCTGGCCGCAAGCCACGCCAGCTCCCCTTTACCCCTGCCGAATGATGAGTTGGCTCTGGAGATGTTCACTGAAACCCGGAAAAGATTGTTGGATTATGGTTTAGCGGCCTATGAGATCTCCAATTTTTCACGTCCGGGATTCAAATGTCGCCACAACGACGGCTACTGGCGATATCACGATTATATCGGTATCGGAGCCGGAGCTTCCGGAAAATGGGATGAATGGAGCGCAAATGGCAACAGCGGTATCAACCGCTATAGCAATATCAGAACGCCTGAGCGTTATATCGCCTCGGTTGCGGACAAAGGCTCTGCGATTAACAGTCAGGAGCAGCTTGATTGCATGCATGCAGCAGCAGAAGCGGTATGGCTTGGGCTCCGCCGCACAAACGGAATTGACCGGCCTGCATTCAGAAGCCGCTTTGGATTCGACGTCTGGGAGCATTTCTCAGCTCAGTTGGAATTATGGGAAAAACAGGGAATGCTCAACCTGAATAGACATTCATTGGCATTGACTGAAAGCGGGTTAACGCTGGCTGATGCAATAGCGGAATCAGTACTATAAAACAGAAGAGGCGGCCATTGCTGGCCGCCTCCCTGACTGATTCCTCTTCAAATCAGAGGGTAGAGAGCTCATCTCCGATAATAGTCGGGGTGATAAAGATCAGAAGTTCGTTCCGGTTATCCGTTATCGTCTTATTTTTGAACAGGTACCCAAGAAGCGGAATATCCTTAAGAAGGGGTACACCATTCACCTGTTCAGACTCAGTCTGGGTGTAGATGCCACCCAGTACGACCGTCTCACCATTATTAACCAACAGCTTGGTCTCTACGGTTTTCTTATCGATAGATGGCGGGCCACCGGCAGCATCCGGTACGGGCGTGTCCTTATTAACGGTCAGTTCCATTACGATTCGTTTATCTGCGGTAACCTGAGGAGTAACCTTCAAAGACAGTAGTGAACTTTTCATCTCTGTCGCAGTAGTTGTTCCGCCGGCACTTACCGTCGTCACAAGGAAAGGAATTTGCGTATCCTGTTCAATCTTTGCAGGAACCAGATTGCTGGTAAACACCCGGGGACTTGATACCACCTTGATGTCGCCATTCTGTTCAGCAGCAGAAAGTTCCAGATTCAGGTTCAGGTTGCCGCCCAACTTCGTCAATGTATATCCAACGGCTCCTAACCCGGTGCCAGCAGCAGCCAAATCGACCACATTGCCTGCAGCTCCACCAAGAGCGGCATTAGGCCCTGCAGCTCCATATACATTGTGCGTATAGTTGTTATTTAATGCTTTTGTAGCATTCCCGCCCCATCTGACACCCAATTCGCGTGAGAAAGTGTCTGACGCCTCGACAATGCGAGCCTCGATCAGAACCTGCTGAGTGGGTTTGTCTATAACAGCAACAAGTCGTTTGATATTGTTCAGCCGTTCGCGCGTATCGGTAATAATCATCGTATTACTACGCTCATCGAGCAGAATGGAGCCTCGGCTGGAGAGCAGCTTCAATTCACCGCTGCCGCCAGTGCTTTCTGTCGTTGTGGCACCATCAGTAGTCGTTGCTGTTGCAACCGAACCACCCTGTAAAATGGTTTGAACATCATTCACCGAGGCATAACCGAGCGTAACAAACTCTGTTTCCAGTGGTGCCACATCTTCGGCGCTCTCCTTGGCCAGCTTGCGAGCGTCGGCATCCGCTTTCAACACACCAAGCGGGGCTATGCGAATAACGTTACCGCTCTGCTCTTTACCAAGACCACGTGCCTGCAGGATAAGATCCAGCGCCTGATCCCATGGCACATCCACCAGTCTCATCGTCAATACACCCGAAACATCATCCGACATAATAATGTTCAGCTCGCTCATCTCTGCAATCAGCTGCAGTGCATTGCGAATATCAATATCTTTGTAATTAAAGCTGACCTTCTGTCCTGTATAGGCCTTTTCATCTCTGGCTGCAGCATCCGCCTTTCCAGAAGCAACGAGACTCTCCGGTGTAAGAGTCAGCGTAAGCACATTACCGTTCTGGAAGGAGGAGACCTCGGCCTTCTGACGCAGCCTTGCCACAATCCGTACATTCCTGTTTACAGCGTAACTGTCCACCTGCTTAACCGGGCCTGAAAAGGCGCTCACATCCTGCGAACGTTCCTGCCCCGGCGCCAGCGAGGCATTCTTGATATCCAGCGTTACATTGCCGTTTTCATCATTTAATTTAACAACCGGATTGGCCTCATTGGTTCGAATAACAAGGTGTGCCACCCTGTCATCCGGCTGAAAATCAACCGCCTCAACACTGAGTCCGGCAGTGCTCTTCTTCGCATCAATCTGGCCAATCCGCAGCACCATCGTGTTACTGTCCGCATCAATCTGGTGGCTGGAATCACCGCCACGCAGGGATACAACAAGTCGCATACGGCCCTCGGCAGATCCGACCGTTACATCATTCAGGCGCTGAGCAGAATAGGTGTAGTGCTCTTTCGGAAGGCTTGAACTACCGCCCCAGAAATCAACCACCATGGTTTTTCCACCATTGGTCACAAGCGCATTGTGGTTAGAGTCCATGTTACGCCCATGCAGAATAAGTTCCGTGATATTCCCCTTATCCTTTACTGTAATATCCTGCAGAACCGCGCCATCACTCTGGCCAGCTGGTTTACTGGACACCTGAGTCACTGACACCTGAAGATCATTACCTTTTTCAACGATCTCATATTTGGCCCCTTTGACCAGCGCGATTTCGATACGGACGCCACTGCTGTCACGCTTGGGGTATACACTCTCCACGGCGCCAGCACCTGCGATATCATCCACGCCTTCAGCCATAGCTGCACCTGGGAAGTTGAGCACCAGCCTTGTAGGCCCTTCAAGATTAAACACCTGGTATTCAGCAGCCTCATCCATGGCAATGTTCAGTCGCTGCCCATCACTCTCAGAAAGAAGCTGCATGCCCTGGATGGTGGCTGCATTCACCTGAACACTGTTTGCGCTCAGCAGTAGCAGAAAGGCGAAAATTCCCACAACCTTGCCGGACCAACCCAATATTCTGTCATCTTTCCATTGTTTCATGATATACCCCATAACCTGTCTCCCGGCCAAAGCACGCACCTAGTTGCCCCGGCCCGTTTTTGTACTCTTGGGCGCCTCTTCAACAAACCTGTATGTAACCGCCTGTCCTTTTACCGTTAGTTCATTATCATTCGCCTGTGTCAGGGTCAGGTTCTTCACATCAACAATACGAGGCATCTCTCCTACCCGCTTGAGAAAGGTCAACAACTGGCGGAAAGTCCCTGTCACATCCAGTGCCACGGGAACCTCGGCATAAATCTGCTTGGCCACTTCTCTTTCAGGCTTAAAGATACTGAATTCGAGGCCCGAATCCTTACCCGCCCATGACACACTCTCCAGAAGGTCAGGGATTTGTGACTTCTTCGGCAGCATGTTTAGAGCCACTTTCAGCTGCTTCTCGAGCTGGGCATACTCTTTCTGCTTGCGGGGAAGGTCTTGTGCTAGCCGCTGGTTCTTGGCCAGCAGCACCTTCTGCATCTCAAGTGCCTGCTCTTCCCTGACAATCTCTTCCTGAATCGGAAGCCAGCCCACATAGATATAGGCTCCAACAATCAAAACAAAGGTGATAGCCAGCACCAGCAACTTCTGCCAGACAGGTAGCGGAAGCACGGGCCGCAACATTTCGACAAGGGAAACCTTCAGGGAATCAAACATCACACTCCCCCCCTCTTGCTGACAGCAGAATTCTCACTGTTTCTCTCTGTGTTCTCATCAGCTCGGTTGACGTTCAAACTGAAGCTTCTTACCGGGAGTCCATCCACCAATACCCGGCTGATCACCAGCAGTTGAATATCGGTAAACAGCGGTGAGCTATCCAGCTTGCGCATAAAGTTGGCGACAGCCTTATTGCTTTCACCAAGGCCGGTGAGTTCAATTTTATCACCACTATCTTTTACCGATTTGATCCAGACATTATCGGGAATAACCTGGGCAATCTCGTTCAGCGTTTTCAAAGAACGGAAACGCCCCTCCTGCAAACGGTCGATAATATCCAGTTTCCTCTGAACATTCGCACGCAGGTTGTCAAGATTCTGAATTTTACCGATCTTCTTTTTCAACTCGGCATTCTGCTGTTGCAGCTTAACCGTCTCATCCTTAAGGTCATAGAGCTGCATCGAAGCGGCGGAGTACGCAGCCAGACTGAGCAGTGCTGCGATTAATATCACACCGCCGAAGATAAATAGGTGCTGCATAATCTGCTGCTGACGTTTAGCAGCACGATACGGAATCAGGTTAATACGGATCATTCGTCAAAGCTCCGTGTTGCAAGGCCTACCGGCACCATCAGCATGGGGCCAATTCTCTGCAGGTGCTTCTTGTCGAATTTTTTCGATGGAATTTTGATATGATCGAACGGATTGAGAATCGCTGTATCAATACCAAGCCGCTGTTCAAGCTCGGTTGCGATATCAGGGATCAGTGCACAACCGCCTGATAACAATATCCTGCGCACAGGAAACTCCGCTTTGCTGGCAGAATAGAAGTCGAGTGAACGCACAAGTTCGGAAGTAAGACCCAGATAGAAATGCTCCAGCGCATCAGGGTGAATGCTCTCGAAATCTTCAATTTTCAGCTGTTCAGCTGCCTGATAGCTGACGCCATGCTCTTTCTGTATCTCTTCGGTCAGCTGTTTTCCTCCATAGAACTGATCGCGGACAAAGGCCGTTTTACCATTTATCAACACATTGATGTTCATCATGTTGGCGCCGATATTGACCAGTGCATATACATCGGCATCCTCTTCAGCAACCGCCTGGGCATCGGATGGGGATGCCGGTTCAACGCCAGCCGCCTCAGCACCGTTCTCCAAGGCAAATACTGCGCAATCAACACACTTTGCTGTCAACCCCGCTTCAGACATAACCATCTGATAATCTTCAATAATTTCGCGCTTACAGGCGACCAGAACCACATCGATCAATTCAGGGTTATCCGGTGTCATGCCCTGAATATAAAAGTCGAGGAACACATCATCGATATCGTACGGAATATGCTCATCGGCCTCGATCTGGATCTGGGCCTCAAGCTCAAATTCACTGACTTCAGGAATAGAGATCGTCTTAATGATGACTGCATTGCCGGATACCGCCAGAGCCACACTCTTGGTAGAAGGCTTGGCAATATTGACCGCCTCACGAAGCGCCTCTGCAACGGCGGTGGAATCAATGATTGTATTTTCCACGATGGCATCCCGTGGCAAAGGGACTGTTGCCAGGGATGAGAGCTCATATCCTGAACCTGAGCGGGTTAATTCAATCAGTTTGATCCCGGTCGAACTGATATCCACACCCATGACCGCCTCAGACCGCTTTGAAAAAAAAGACACTTGCCCTCCGTAGCTTAAGCATTACTGGCATATACTCGTGCAAAGTACCTTATTATAAGCGATTAAGTCAAGGTTACTTATATCAAAGTGAGCCAACTTTGCAGTCAACTGCATATGAACAGCCTCACATCCGAATTCAGTTGCCGGAAGCAGTGGCGCGCTCTGCCTTTTCATAGGCTTTTTCTGCATCTTTGTCTCGCCCCAAACCTTCATAGGCACGCCCGAGATAATGATATATCCGACCATGATAGGAAGCACCTGCACCTTCCAGAATCGACTGTAAATATCCTACCGCTTTAACGTACTGTTTTGATTTCACATACACTCGCCCGATACGGTAAGTGGCATCAAAATCGCCAGCATCAACCGACAGCTCTTTTTGGTAGTAGCTTAGTGCAAGCGGATAGTTGCCAAGGTACTCATAACATGCAGCAATGTTGAAATTGCTGTTGTTATGGTTTGCATCCAGCAACACAACCTGTCGAAACACCTCCAGCGCCAAGCCATAACGCCCCTTTCGCATCAGCTTATAGCCGTATTGATGCAGTGCATCGACGTTGCCTGCCTCCACGACCGCCTCTACATATTCGCGGTGGGCAGCCATCTCCAGAGAGAGCGTCTTTCCGTCCAACCCCTCTGCGACTGCATGAAACCGCCTCGTTATCGAGCTATCACCAAGCATGATATCGGCCTGTCTGGCCACTGCTGCTGAAAACTTAACAGATTGGCCGAACGATGCTTCATCAAAATGGTGCATTCCCATCTCATCCAGTAACCGCAACTTGAACTCTCCAATGCCGCGACTACTGAGTTTGGCCATCTCAAATTCGAGCGCCGGATAATCGGCCCTATTCAGCGGCAATCCCGCATTGCCGACCAGATCAAAGGCCCGACTGTTCAGCAGCTGGTAGGGCATCCACTCAACCAGCAACCCATACTCTTTGAGAAAGTGCTCACGCAGCTTCTTGTTTGCTGCAATCGATGTTACCTGTGATGGTAAAACCGGCTTGTCGGAAGCGATCAGCATAAAATAGGAGGATTTGATATAAAATATCGCGCAGTAGTTAAAGCTGCCGGCAATGGTATTGAGAATAATGTCCGCCCCTCTGTCTCCGACCCGTCCATCCATCCAAGTCACGTAAACACCGTCAGGCCTAAGCCGTTTTTTTACCACATCGAAAAAATCCTGTGTATATAATTTGGCTGAGCTGAAATAGAGCGGCGTGGTCACCGTATTGAGAATCAGGTCATACGACTCATCCGACGCCTTGCTGAAATGAATGGCATCATCAACTATAATATTCACCCGTGGATTGGATTCGATTTCAAGATTCCACTTGCGCATGCGAAACAGGTTTTCCCGTACCACAGGATTGATTTCAACCACATCGGTAGCCTCAAACATCTCACCCACAACTGAAGCAGTTGCACCACTCCCCAGCCCCAGAACAAGAGCGCGCTTAAGCCCTGGTGCATGGATAGAAGAGAGAGCACCCACTACCTTTTCCGACGGACTGTCGAGTGGAATACTGGTGTAACCATTGATAAAGAAATACGGCGTTCCATTGATCCAGTTGATTGAAAAAACATCCTGATAGCCTTTGAACTTCTCAGGGAAATCGAACTCTTTTCGGGCCCGCTCCAGCTTATCGACAGCACGAAATTTCGTATAACTTACATAGAGAAGATCCTCATCCCACTTCACCTTCTCAAACAGCATCATAGGCACAAGAAGCAACAGCGTTACAGTGACTGCCTGGATATTCAAACGGGCATACATAAGCCAGGAGAGTGCTACCAGTAAAGCAATCATGACCAGCTGTATGCCATAATCGAGATAGCGGTGCAGAACAAACACCATCAACAAAAAGCCAGTCACATTCGCCAGTGAAGCAACATAAAGAAGGTGGCCGGATTCGCGACTCACATCCCCCCTCTTTCGACCAAGTAGCGCGGGAATCGTCGCTCCGAAAGCGATCGCAGGAATTCCCATCAGCAGTGCAAGCACACTCCATTTCAGCAGCACTGATGTAATATAATTTTCGGATGCCTGTTCATAGTAGCCGGCATAGAGATATGCCACCGGCTCAACCGTAACAATCAGCAGAAGCAGGCCGGCCATCGCAGCGAGCAGCAGTGTGTGAAACCGTACCCCGAAACTGCGCACCAGCATGGACCCGGCTGCAATACCGAGAAGAATGATTGAGAGCACCAGCGCAAATGATTCGCGAAATGGTCCCAACAACATTTCAGCCAGCTTGATCATGAATAACTGAAAAACGGCCGAAGCCATGCTAACGGGAATCAGAGCCTGCCAGCGACGCGGTGACAGCCTTAACCGACCCTGGTCGGACAGAGCCGGAGGCTGGGCAACATCGGCAAATGCGACTTTAAGCAACAGTGCTATGACAATATTAACAGCCACAAAGCCAAGCGTGGCACCTGTAATTCCCAACCAGCGAATCAGCAGGTATTCGATCAGCAGTGCAGTAAGGGCTGCACCGACATTATAAACTGCGTAAACCCCAGAAAAAACAGCTCCGGAAAAGAGACGGCTCATGTAGCCTGCAAACAGAGGCACACTGCAGCCAATCAGAAATGCCGGAACAATCAGAAGCATAATACAGATCAGAATGGTTCCGCTTAAACCGGATGGAACGAACGGAATGCCTGCATAGAGAAGCTGATCGATCAGATCGCCACCGAGAACAAAACCTGCACCGCAGATGCCGATGGCAGCTTCAATCAGCCACAGCCATGGCCAGAGCCGCCATGCATAACGGGAACCGACACCGATACCGAGAAGGAATGTAATGAGAATCGCCGCTGACACGGCAAACTGATCGCCAATCAGGTTGCCGAGAATCCGACCGTAGAGAATTTCATAGGAGATGCCGGCAAGGCCCGATGCCAGCATCAATCCGAAAAAGAGGTTGCGTCGCATCAGCTGATCGTAACTAGAGAAGCAACATAAAGAAACAGCATTCCCTCAGTCCGATAAGGCATCTCCCATCCAACATTGTGAATAAAAAAAGCCGCCCTCTATTAGACGGCGGCTTTTGTTTTCAGTTCACATGCAAAGGGTTATTGACCGTGAACTTCTCGCATAGACTCGGGGCCTTTCACCTCACCATGGACCCAAGAACCCACGGAACCATCGGCACAAGTACATGGTGACCCGGCAATAGCCTCAGGTGAGCTATCCTTATCCTCACCCTCGTCCTCTGGACATGGACCCAAGACATCGCCATGTGCCAAATGTGCACTTACTGCCGGCTGTGCCACCTCAATCGTATGACGATTGCTGTCTTTACCCGGAGGGTAATGGCAGATGGTCACCTTGCTGCTGGAAGTATCTGCTTCACTGCAATCACAGAACCCCGCAATATCATCAGCGATAGCTGAAAATGGGACGCTTATCGCAACTACAGCTGCATACATCACAAATCGAATATATTTCATATTACCTCCTGTAAGACCAAAGCTGGTCTGATTAGGTTATATCGGTCACTGGCCTTGAACCGAACGGATACTTTGAGGTGCAACCGCTGCACCGGAGACGAACGAACCAGCTGATCCGTCAGGACATGAGCAGGTTCCATCACCGGGACCGCCAGCACCACACAGAAAACAGGTGGGAGTTGTCGGGCATTCGCCAGCAATATCGCCATGTGCAAGATGTGCTGCCAGTGCCGACTCACTGATGTTCAGGGTCTGAACATCTGTGGTCTGTGAACCGCCACCATCCTTATCCTTGGAGCCACCACCTGTAACGGTAACATGGCAGACATCCACTTTAGCCTCTTCGCCATCATCTTTTGATTCGCCGTCTTTGCCGCTATCTTTACCGGAATCATCAGAGACACTCTCTTTGCCGGAATCTTTACCGGAATCATCAGAGCCGCTGTCTTTGCCGGAGTCATCCGAACCAGAGTCTCCGGAGCGATCCTCTTCTACAACTGCAGCACCGCACTCTCCCAGATAATCCCCATGCTCAGCCAGATGTGCAGCTACTGCAGATGCGCCAACCGAAAGGGTCTGAGCATTTGACGGGTTTCCTGGCGGTAAATGACAAATCGTCACCTTATCTTCTTGTTTTGCTTGTGCAGCAGGAATGCCCGTCGAAATTCCGTTGCCAACATTAGCAACCGAAAGTGAATAAAACAGCGCAAACACCGCTAGAAACATCATGTTCTTCATACCTTCTCCTCGATACATATGATCATGCATCTTCCCTCACACAACCACAGATTACGGCGTCTTATTATTAAGCGCCAACACATAAAACCAACTTCACAACCAAACATAAAGCATTCCAATAAATATGGAAGTGACTGATATCACACTAACTGACGCAAAATCTGCATCACAGCACTCCGGAAACCGCCTGGATTCCATCAGCTTATCGAATTACTGCCCGTATCATATGGGATGCCTTGCCATTTACGTAGCCAATTGCATAGGCCACGATCCTGTATCCGGAAACCCAATCACCCATACCCGCTGCGCCATAAGCGCCGAGTGTATCTGGAACTGCAGGATCCGCCTTCTCATGGGCACTGCAGCCAGCTGTTGTTGGCGTGATTGTCGCGACATCACAAGGGCAGTTGGAAGGCATCTGACCACCGGCACAAGTGGACGGTGCAACAATGCCATCGCCAGAATAGATGCCAGCCGGATCCAGCGGGTAAATCTCAATATCACGCTCACTGTTGTTCTGATCCCCTGCTGTAATCCAGACCACTGCACCGTTTTCGGGAATATCCTGCCCAACGACGGGTGGATTCTGATGCGGAAGCTGAGGAATGGATGGGGTGATGGTCCCATCTGCTGCAATATCCATCTTGATATAACGAGGCAGACTGACACTGATATGATACATTGTTGGCGCCACACGTGTTGCCGGATCTGTCCCCACATCAATACAGTTGGAAAAGATGGCATCATCCTGAAAGCAGACCGCCCTATCCTTCATCGGCGAATTGTCAAAATAGAGCACCTGTCCGGTGATGCCGCTGCCTGAATCACTGATGGAAAGAGGCCCTGGATGGTACCGGTAAGCACCCCACTCCAAGTAGTCGCCCACTGTGCTGAAATACCCCGCCGTGAATCCTGCTGGAAGTGGAGGCTCACCAAAGCCGGCATGATCATAAGCGCCGGGGTAATTGGTATAGGCATCAAACTCGGCATCATTGGCCAGTGCCCAGGCGATATAATTGACCGCTGTTTCAGCATAATAGTATGCTTCCGTTGAAGTCTGGGCAGATGCGCTGGTCTGTGTCGCAGTTCGTGAAGTGAAAAACATCGCCAGCGAGAGAAGCGTTAACAATCCGAGCATTATCACTGCCGTAACCAGCACGAAACCCTCTTCTCGCGCCCTGTTCCGATTTGTCAAAGGAGTTGCCAGCATATTCAGTTCCTCGGCCATGATTTGAACGTCAAACTTAACGTTTTGGTTTCATCGTTCTCATTCACATAACTGGAGCTCAAAGTTACCGTTACCACACCGCTTCCTGAGGAAACTGTCATGCCATTTGTTGTATCAAGATCTCGTATCAACTCCTGAAAAGTTGAATAAGAGGCGCCGGGGCGGAGCCAATAAACCCTGTCATTACTCGTTCTCTGGTATTGAACAATCCCCACATTCCCTTCCAGATCCTGATACGTGAGCGTTTTACTGGCCGCATGCCAGTATGGCAGCACTGCAAAAGTGGCATTGTTGGTTGGATAGCTTGCAGGGTTGGTCACACCCCGTGCAGTCAAGTCAGCCAGCACGTTCCTGGTCGGCGACTGGGCACTAATCGACTGACGAATCTCCGCCTGCAGAATATGGGATGCCAGATATAGGTCTGTCATCCGTTCAGTTCGGGAAGCAACCGCCCTGCCAGTATCGTTATAGGAGACAAACAGCGCTGTAAGCCCGGCCAGAATAATCAGCCCGATGGCCATACCGATCACCATCTCGATCAGGGTGAAACCCTGTTCGCGTTCCTGATCCATGCGGTTCACTCGCTGAAAAGTTTGAGTGCGCATCTAATACACCTTGGTCAAATGGGTAAGATAGACTGAGCGGGTCTGCCCCCTGCGCGCCCAGGTTACAGTCACCAGCTTGGTTTGCGGCACATTTGCGTAACCGGTTGGCTGAATAAAGTTCTGCATGCTGCTCAAATTGGATGCCAACGGGCCTGTGGCAGTAGTTTTGTTGGTAGTTATTGTATATTCAATACCCACTCCTGTAGCGGGCGTGCAAGTATTACTTGTCGGATATGTGGGGACACTCCCCATCGTTGTCATGGCACAATCCGATGCAATCGAAGGAACCCTGTCATTGGCATCCTGCTGCCAGAATTCGAGAACCTGTTCGGCCAAATGCACGGCAGTCAATCGCTCGCGCGAGGTCTGACCACTGCTCATCGTGGTAATGCCGAAGCTCCCTAACGCCATCACTCCAATGGAGACAACCACCAGTGCGATCAGGATCTCAATAAGCGTAAACCCGGAAGAGGAACTCATGCTCTTGGCTTTCATTGCAGATATGCCCTGCCGATAATGTTCAGGCTGATCGCCTGGCTGGTAGTGCCGGCGGTAATAGTAATTGTTCCCGCATTGGCTGTACCACGACTGGTAAATGTGCGGGTTGTCGTGGGAGAGAGGGAGAGCTTGCTGGAATATTGTCCAAGGCTGACTGCCTGTGCACTGCACTGCCCACAACTTCCCGACAAATCAGCATCATAGGTGTAACCGGTCGAAGTAAACGAAAGACTCACGCTACGGTTCTCCGCCACTGCCTGAACCCGAGCCTGTTTCATGTGGGATAGCAGCGATTGTGATGCACTTCGAACCGACTGCTTCTCTTTCCACGAAGAGAAGGCCGGGATCGCGACAGAACTCATCACGCCGACAATAACGATTACAATAATCATCTCGAGCAGGGAGAAGCCGTACTGTCCGGAAAAGCTGTCCCTGCTCTCCAGAACTTCGACTTGCCTGCTTCCCATGCTTCCGCTTGAATTGGCATCAATGCGCATTCTATCCATTATCGCGAAAATCGTACTCTCCTTTAGCATTATTGCTGTGATGTGCATTACGATAGGTTATCTTCTGTTCTCCAGCAACCTGCCAAAACTTACTGCCCTATCAGATTATCAGCCTCCGCTTGTCTCCCGCGTTTACAACAGTGAAGGCGAACTCATCGCAGAGTATGCAGATGAACACCGAATCCTGACACCTTTCGAACAGATTCCCGGTCCTCTCAAAAAGGCATTTCTGGCAGCTGAGGATCAACAATTCTACGAGCACCCTGGTATCAACCCCGCCCGAATTCTCTCAGCAGCACTGGCTAACCTGCGAGCGGGACAAACCGTACAGGGTGGTTCAACAATCACCCAGCAGGTGGCCAAAAACTTTCTACTCAGTTCCGAACGCTCGTACACCCGCAAGATTCGCGAAGCGATTCTGGCTTATCGTATTGAAGAGGCATTCTCAAAGGATGAGATTCTCTACCTCTATCTCAACCACATCTATCTCGGTCGTGGATCGTACGGTGTTGCATCTGCAGCATGGCGCTATTTCCATAAACCACTGGATGAACTGACCCTTGGCGAATGCGCCACGATCGCAGGACTTCCGAAAGCACCTGGGAAATATGCGCCCCACATCAACCTGGAAAAAGCGCTACAGAGACGCAACACCATCCTGCACCTGATGCGTGACAGCGGTTACGCTGAAGAGGCCGAGGTAGAAGCAGCCCTGAACGAGCCGCTTGAGGTAGCCGAGCTGGAGACACCCAAGCTTAACGATGCCTATGCCGATCTCGTTCTGCGCCAATTGACGGATCATTTCGGCCTCAAAACCCTGCGCAGACAGGGGCTTACCATCACTGTCCCACTCAACCCGAAGATGCAGGAGGCCGCTATCCGTGCGGTTCGCCATAACGTACTTGAGATTGAACAACGCCAGTTCTACCGCTATCCGGTTAACCATGCCCCCGAAACATGGTCGGAACTTTTGGAATCGTGGAGAAAGGCCCGCGAAGATAAACCTGTAGCACCAGCCACGGACGAACTGATTCCCGCACTGGTTGTCAAACTAACCAATGGCGACCTGACCGTTGATGATGGCAGAAACCGCTGGCAACTGAGCAAACCCTCCTGGACATGGAAGTCACTATCCCAATATCAGGAAGATGGCGCTACTGCAGAGCAGATTGCAGCGTTCAGAAAGCGCTCGCGCAGCTGGATCGCTGGTGATGAAATTCGTCTGCAGGGAACCGAAAAGGGCGGAGTCCGGCTTGCTCAGGAACCTTCGATTGAGTCGGCGCTCTACGCCATCGACCTCGAGAAAGGCACCGTACTGGCGCGCGTTGGCGGCTATGATTATCAGGCCGCCGGCTTTGACAGGGTTCATCAGGCTATGCGTCAGCCCGGCAGTGCCTTCAAACCGTTCCTCTATGCATCTGCACTGGCTAACGGATCAACTCCAGCCACGATCGTCATGGATACACCGGTGGTATTTGACAGTGAGCAGAGCGACGAATTCTGGAGGCCGGAAAACTATAAGGATAATTTTGCAGGACCTGTTCCGCTGCGTAATGCACTGGAGCATTCACGCAACCTCGCATCAATCAAGGTACTGCAGAATATCGGCATCAGCCGTTTTCTGAATGATCTGCAGATCTACCCAATGGAGCGCCAGTTCCCCTCCCAACTCGCGCTGGCACTGGGTGCCACCGAGGTGTCACTGGAAGCACTTACCAACTCCTACGCCATCATGGCCAGCCAGGGAAAGAGATGGGAACCAGTATCCGTTCAGCAAGTACAGGACCGTAATGGCAACACCCTGCATCGTTCAGTATCAGGCAACCGCTGCCAGGTCTGCCATGTCACGCCTACGATGTCCGCCAATGACGCCATGCGCCCGGCAGAACAGGTGCTTGATCCGGTTGACAGCTTCCTGATCACCAACATGATGAAAGGCGTAATCGAACGCGGCACAGGCCAGCGCGCCAAAGCCCTGAATCGGCCAGCCGCAGGCAAAACCGGCACCACCAACAAACAGGTTGATGCATGGTTCATGGGGTACACCCCACAAATCATGACTGGCGTCTGGACAGGCCGTGATACCCCTACCCCGATGGGTCGCAGGGAAACCGGCGCCCATGCCGCACTGCCAGCATGGCTGGAATCAATGCAGGCATTCCACGAAGGTCGTCCGGTAGAGGATTTCACACCACCGGAAGATGTTGAGTGGGTTGTTATCGATGCCAAAACAGGGCTGCTGCCCGGCCCGGATAGTGAAGAGGTGTTTCTTGA
This sequence comes from Mariprofundus ferrinatatus, assembly GCF_002795825.1. Classification (NCBI taxonomy): domain Bacteria; kingdom Pseudomonadati; phylum Pseudomonadota; class Candidatius Mariprofundia; order Mariprofundales; family Mariprofundaceae; genus Mariprofundus; species Mariprofundus ferrinatatus. The sequence continues at coordinate 1,781,805 of NZ_CP018800.1, forward strand.
GGCCTTCCGCAGCGGCACTGCCCCCAGTGAGGAGTCGCCAGCGATCAACTCTCCAATAGAGAGTAAGCCCTCTGAGGATGCCGGCTTTTTCGAACTGGGACTATAGACAACGCATCAGGCTGGCCAGAATTCTCCTGCCAGACAGACTTTTTGACACCTTCACTTCATAAGTGAATTTACTTTGGCCGCCATGATGAAATCATTCTCGTGCAATCCGCCAATTTTGTGCGTATAAAATGTAATCGTGCAATATCCCCAGCCAAAACTTATATCCGGATGATGCCCCTCCGATTCCGACAGCTCTCCTACTGTTGTTGCAAACAGCTGGGCATCAACAAAATTGCTGAATGTAACGGTTCGTCGTAGCTGCCGGGCATCATCTGAAAGTTCCCATCCTCGAATTTCTATGAGCATCCGCTCCGCATCTTGGCGATCCATCGGGGCAACGCCACCCTTACATGGCATACAGCTTTTATTCTGCAAATTTTCAGGGCTCATCACCACCTCCAATGCAGTTGTTATAGATTATTATTTATAATATCGATAGATGAAAACCAGGATCTAAGAGCTACTTTGTCTGTCCTGTTCGTCAGGCGGCGGCACCTGATCCATCACAAGTTTGTACTCGATGGCATCATTGAGCGCCCGATAGGCCGCCTCCAGCACATCGGTAGAGACACCGACAGTACTCCATTTTCGATGCCCGTCGCTCGATTCGATCAGCACCCGAACCATTGCCTCAGTAGCCTGTTTGGTGGAGAGAACACGCACCTTAAAGTCGCTTAACTGCATGGCACTGAGGCCAGGGTAGACATCAACCAGTGCTGCCCGTAATGCCTTATCCATGGCATTCACCGGACCATTTCCAAGCGCGGCTGAGTGAACCAGTTTGCCTCCGACACGCACCTGCACAGTTGCCTCAGCCTCAGGCATATCATGATGGCCGCGTTTCTCATCATAAACACGGAAACGCACCAACTCGAAATGACGCCTGAAACGACCCATGGCCCTGCGCAGCAATAGCTGAAATGATGCATCTGCACCTTCAAAAGCGTATCCGGCAGCTTCCAACTCCTTGATCCGTGTTACCGCTTCGGCAACAACAGGATCATCCGCAGCCAGCCCCGCCTCTGGCTCCAGCAACTGCAGCTTGCTCAGGATATTACTTCTCCCTGCCTGGTCGGAGACCATAACGCGCTGCTCGTTACCGACCAGGGCCGGATCGATGTGCTCATAGAGGCTGCTCTGCTTCCGGATCGCAGAGACATGAATACCGCCCTTGTGAGCGAATGCATTCTGACCGACAAACGGCTGATGCTGCCACGGCAGCCGGTTGGCCATTTCGTTCACAAAACGGGAGAGTGACGAGAGCTGTTGCAGCTCCACATCGGAAACATCGCAGTCGATGCCCAGCTTCAGCTTCAAAATCGGAATTACTGAAATCAAATTGGCATTGCCACAGCGCTCACCGATACCGTTAACGGTTCCCTGCACATGTCGTGCCCCCGCCTGCACTGCAGAAATAGTGTTGGAGACTGCTAGCTCGCTGTCGTTATGCGCATGGATGCCGATGATTTTATCAGGGAAACGGGCCACAACCTCGCGCACCACATCAAACAGATAGGAGGGTACCGAGCCACCATTGGTGTCGCAGAGCACGAGCGCATCCGCACCACCATCTGCAGCCGCCTTAAGCACCTTTATGGCATAGTCGGGACTGGCCCTGTAGCCATCAAAAAAGTGTTCGGCATCAAACATCACGTAATCGAGGCGCTGTTTCAGGTAAGCGACCGACTCGGAAACAAGTTCAAGGTTCTGCTCCAGTGTGATGCCAAGCGCCTTGGTGGCATGGATATCCCAGCTTTTCCCAAAAATACAGGCGGCATCTGCCCCCGACTCGACAAGGTTGTTCAGGCCGCGATCCTTGCTTGCAGCGTGACCCGGCCTGGCTGTAGAGCCAAATGCCACCAGCCTGCTGTTCGGCCAGTTGCGATTCTTCATCTGCGCAAAAAAGAGGTCATCCTTGGGGCTGGCCCCAGGCCATCCGCCCTCTATCCAATCCATACCGAACTCGGCCAAACGGTTTGCGATTCGCATCTTATCTTCAACAGAAAAAGCGATACCCGCGGTCTGGGCACCATCACGGAGTGTGGTATCGAAAAGTTCAACCTGCTGAGATGCTTTCATGAATAGAGCCTGTGCCTTGAGTGGATAGAGGCGCGATTTTACGCCTTGGCTGCAGAAATGTCAGTGGCTTTCCATGATCGGCGAACTATGCTGAAATATGACATTCACAATTCATCAGGCAGGAGATCTATTTATGCGTGCAGTAATCATGCAGCAAGCGGGCAACCCGGACGTACTAACGATCGAAGAGGTCGCAAAGCCGACATGCGAAGCAGGAGAAATACTTGTTCAGGTGATGGCTGCGGGTGTGAATCCGATCGACACCAAGCTGCGTGGTCGCGGCCTCTACTTCCCTGATGGATTGCCCGCCATTCTCGGCTGTGACGGTTCCGGCATCGTCGAAGCAGTAGGCAGTGATGTTACCCGCTTTGAGCCGGGAGATGCGGTTTATTACTGTTACGGCGGCCTGGGGCAGAAAGCAGGCAACTATGCTGAATACATTGCTGTTCCGGAATGTTATGCGGCCATGAAGCCCGACTATCTCGATTTCATCGATGCAGCTGCAGCTCCGCTTGTACTTATCACGGCATGGGAGTCACTGTTTGACCGCGCCCGCATCGGCTCGGGCCAGAAGGTATTCATCCATGCCGGCGCAGGTGGCGTCGGCCATGTCGCCATCCAGCTGGCCAAGCTGGCCGGTTGTGAGGTGGCAACTTCGGTAAGTTCCGATGAAAAGAAAAACCTGGTCAGGGAATTAGGCGCTGATCTGATCATCAACTACCGGACAGAGAATGTGACCGGAGCTCTGCTTGAGTGGACACATCATGAGGGCGTGGATATTGCATTCGACACTGTCGGCGGCGATGCATTCAACCAGCTGGTACCTGCCACCAAGGTTTACGGAGATATTGTTACCATTCTTCAGGTTCCAGACGATGCTGACTGGAAAACCATCCGTCTCCGTAATCTCCGCATTTCTCAGGAACTGATGCTGACGCCAATGGTGCTCGGCATGAACGGGGCTGCAGCGCATCAGGGTGATATACTTGAACAGTGCGCCCAGCTGTTTGATCAGAAACAGCTCTCAGTATTCGTCTCCGACACCCTGCCGCTTGAGCAGGCGGCCGAGGCGCATCGCAGGATCGAGGCCGGCGGCATGAGCGGAAAATTAGTCCTGGAGGTGCAGCAGATGGAGGAGGATGAAAATGAACAGTCAGCCTGAAATCGTGCCTGAACCATCCATCGAATCGGCTAAAAAGGCCGCCACCATCGTTTATGCCCTGCAGGCTGCTTCATTTCTCCTGGCTGTAACATTTATTGCTGCAATCATTGTTAACTATGTCAAAAAGGATGATGTGGCAGACACCTGGGTGGCTTCGCACTTTCGCTGGCAGATGAGAACCTTCTGGTTTGCTCTGCTCTGGTCATTTATCGGCATCGTCACGCTGATGCTGGGTATCGGATGGTTTATAATGATGGGCACCGCAGTCTGGGTGATCTATCGTATCGCCAAGGGCTGGCTTGCACTATCGGACGATAAAGCGATGTATATAGAGGACTAACTTTTTTTAGGGGGATGCCTCTCCATATCCTCAATGGTCTCCTCGAGAATCTGCCGGGCTTCGCGCTCATCGAGCCGTTGGTGAATCACCTTTTCGGCAGCCTCCACAACAAGCTCTGCTGACTGTGCACGAATCTCCCTGATCGCCTTCTGCCGTGCCACTTCGGACTCTTCCCGGAACTCGCGCTTGCGACGCTCCATTTCCTCTTTCCATTCACCCATGAGCTGACTGCGCCGTTCGAGAATCCGTTTCTCAGATTCATCAAAAAGCTTTTTCGCTTCACTGTCGATACTGGAAAGCTTCTCAGCGTAATCGAGCCTGAGCTCTTCCACCTCTTCGCGTTTCTGGCGGGCCTCCTCAATCTCCTGCTCAATCAGGCGGGTTCGCTCCTGCAGAATCGAGGCAATACGCGGAAGCACCCATCTGCTGAGCACGACAAAAAGAAGGACAAATGAGATGATTGTCCAGAATATCTGTGATGAGAAAAACGTGGTATCAAACTGTGGCATGAAACTTCCTGTTTATTGTTCTTGTTTGGAGCGATTAAGGGTCATCCCTGTCCCATGATAATGAATGCAATAACCAGCGCATAGAGCGCGATGGTCTCAACCAGCGCAAATCCGATCCAGGCATATTTGGCGAGTGTTGGTTCAGCCTCAGGCTGCCGTGCAACCGCTTCAATCATTTTGCTGAAGATCATGCCGATTCCAACTGCGGCACCAGCCATGCCGAGTGCAGCCAGGCCCATACCAATCGGAATCATTGCTGCAACATCCATGAAACCCTCCTAACGCATCGGGAATGTAATAAGGTTAGAGTATAACTCAGTGATCGGCCAGCGCATCATCTATGTACACACACGACAGCACCACAAAGATGTAGGCCTGAATAAAGGCGATGATCAACTCAAGCGCAATCTGCACCACGGTAAAGCCGAGCGGCAACCACTGTAAAAACCAAGGTGCTGCCAGACCAAGCACGGCCAACACGCCCAACGCCATATGCCCGGCCGTCATATTTGCAAACAGACGAAGCGCCAGCGTAACCGGCCTGGCTAGAAATGAGAGAAGTTCGATCGGCACCATCAATGGCAGCATGATCTTCGGCACCCCCTGCGGTGCAAAGGCATGAAAAAAGCCCCAGCCATGGCGATAGAAACGTAACCCTGAGGCATACAGAAAAACACCCACTGCCAGCGTGCCGGTAACTGCCAATTGTGATGTAGGCGTGAATGCACCGGGAATCAATCCGACCAGATTACAGCCAAGGATAAAAGTGAACAAAGTGAACATCAGGGGGATATATTTTTCGCCCTCTCCATGAATATTCAAGCATGTCTGCCTGGCAACAAACCCGTAAAGCATTTCAGCCAGCAACTGGCCCGGCTTCGGCACCAGTTCCGGCCTGACCAGCATCAGGCGCAGAGTGCCCGCCACGATAGCAACCGCCAGCCACATAAAAACAGCAGTGTTGGAGATCGATATATCAAGCGGCCCCAGATGAAGTTCGTAATGAACGATCACCCTGAAATGCTCCAGTGCCCCGCCCATATCCAGACTCACGGTTCATCCACTCCGTTATTCTTCTGCATATCAACCACCATTAACTGATAGAGGTTAATGAAACCTGCAGCCAGCCCGAACACGGCAAACACAATCAGGAAAATGGGGCGGGTATCAAGCCAGCGATCGAGAAAGAAACCGATGCCAAGCCCAATCATGGTTGAGGCGACAATTTCCGTACCGACCCGCAAGCCCCACTGATGGCCGTGATGCTGCTCTTCATGCTTCAGTTTGGGCATCTGTTCACACGCATAAGTTTCACCCTCGATCCTGTAGCCAGTGTACACAATACACCCACATTCAGCAATTGGGCGTCAGTTAAAACTGGCATTGCTGGAGAAGCTTCCAGAGGCGTTCCCCGACGGGGCCCATCGGCTCATTGGCGCGGCGGAAGAGATAGATATCGATCTTCAGTGGATCAAGTTCCTTGCCAGAAAGTTCCAGCAGTCGACCATCGTCCAGCTCTTCGGAAACACGATGGCGTGGCATACGACCCCAGCCTGCACCGGATAAAATCATCCTCTTTTTCATATCGAAATCATTCACCAGCCACTGGTGCGCACCCTCAAGTACGCCGGCTGTCTGTCTGGGTGAATTCCGGCTGGTATCGCGAACCACCACCTGCACATACTGTTCAAGGTCGGCAACTGTGATGGCCGGATAGTGCGTGGCCAGCGGGAAGTCAGGAGAGATGACTGATACCATCTCGGTTGAGGTTAGCCGCACCTCCTCAGTGTACGGTACCGGCATAAAACGCTCTGCAATGGCAAAGTCGACATCCTTCTCAAGCAGACGCTCCAATGTGCCACCCATATTCTCGATCTGAAGACTCATGCGCGTGGCTGGCGCGGCTTCCGAAACCTGCTTGATTACATCGAGCACATTCTCAACCGGTGCAATCGCTCCAAGTGCAATGGAGACCTCCGTCTCCTCCCCTTCAGCGAAGTGACGGGCAATGCTGGAGAGCTCCTCGCTGCGCGACAGGATGCTTTTCGCCTTGCCGTAGAGCACCTGCCCTTGCGGAGTGAGCTGAGGCCGATAGCCGCCCCGGTCAAACAGGGAGATACCCAGCTCCTGTTCGAGATTCTTGATGGCAATACTGATCGCGGACTGGCTGCGAAAGAGCGCAACGGATGCGGCATGGAAGCCGCCCTTCTCCACGACGCCACAGAGGGCACGCAACTGTTCCAGTGTCATGCAACCATAATGATTCGAAATACTAATCATGTCTATCGGTTATTTATGCTTTTTTTATATCAGCAGGGCCACGATAGTTGCACTACGCTAAATGAACAGGCGTATCGGAGGCAAAGTACAAATGTTGCGCAATACACCCACTTCTTACGGTCTGGTTACCATTGTCATTCACTGGCTGATGGCGATTGCTATTTTCGGCATGTTCGGACTCGGCCTCTGGATGGTGGAACTCAACTATTATGATAACTGGTACCACGACGCGCCCTATATCCACAAAGCTGTGGGCATGCTACTTCTCTTCCTGCTCATCTTCCGCTTCGGCTGGAGACTGAACAATGTCCGCCCGAAGCTGATGGGAGAAACATGGGAGAAACTTGTAGCCCTGGCAGTTCATCGCCTGCACTACCTGCTTCTCTTCATCCTCACCACTACGGGCTATCTGATCCCCACCGCCGGAGGTGTCGGTATTGATATCTTCGGCCTGTTCACTGTGCCGGCCACCCTGTCATTCACCAAAGATCAGGCTGATCTGATTGGCATGGTTCACCTCTATGCGGCATGGGCAGCTGTCGGACTTGCCGTCATGCATGCGGGAGCTGCCCTGAAACATCATGTGATCGACAAAGATATTACGCTACTGCGTATGCTGGGCGTTAATAGCAACAACACACAACAAGGAGAAAAATGAAATGAAACTGAAATACCTATTTGCACCACTACTGCTTCTACTGGCCTTCATCATGCCCGCTCAGGCAGCCGAAAACTATGCATTCGACATCAAGGGGCAGCACGCCTTTATCCAGTTCAAGATCAAACATCTGGGCTATAGCTGGCTGATCGGCAACTTCAACACATTTAACGGGTCATACTCCTATGATGAGACCAACCCGGCGAACAACAGCGTTACGGCCGAAATCGATGTGGCAAGCATCGACTCCAACCATGCCGAGCGTGACAAACATTTGCGCAGCGCAGATTTCTTTGATGTTGCTAAATTTCCCAAGGCGACTTTTACCAGCACCGCTTATGAAGACAAAGGCAACGGCAAAGGAGTATTGAAAGGAAACTTCACGTTGCGCGGTGTTACCAAAGAGATCGCCTTTGATGTGACCCAGATAGGAGCTGGCAAAGACCCATGGGGAGGGTTCCGCCGTGGTTTTTCAGGCACCACCACCCTGCACCTCTCCGATTACAATATGCTTAAAGGCGGCATGCTGGGCGCTGCAGCTGAAAACGTAGAGCTCTTCTTCTCCATTGAAGGGGTCCGCCAGTAAGGCGATTGAGATGCACGCCGGGAGAATCCCCTCTCCTCTCCTCCCGGCGTGCAGGCATTTATGTTAAACCCATTTATATAGAAATGCCACGCATCGTCAGCATAGGCGTTGCAAATAGTGATCAATTTCACTCGAAACCGGGACATAGGAGCCAAGATGAGTAACAAACTGCTTTCCCCTGCCAACCTCGCAGGCCTCACACTGAATAACCGTATGGTCATGGCACCGATGACGCGTAACAGGGCGCCTGAAGGCATTGCTAACGCGATCATGGCTGAATATTACCGGCAACGCGCAGGAGCCGGATTGATCGTGACTGAGGGTTCTCAGATATCCGCGCAGGCAGTCGGCTATCCGGCCACGCCAGGCATTTACACGGCTGAACAGGTTGCTGGCTGGAGACAGGTTTGCGATGCAGTGCATGCAGAGGGCGGCCATATCTTTGTACAGCTTTGGCACTGCGGTCGTATTTCCCACCCTGATTTTCATGCTGGCGAGCTGCCGGTTGCGCCGTCGGCTATCCGGCCTGCAGGTGATGCTTTCACTTATGAAGGGCTCAAACCCTTTGTCACGCCGCGAGCGCTGGACACTTCCGAAATACCCGCCATCGTAGCGCAGTACCGCCATGCAGCGACCTGCGCCAAAGATGCCGGTTTTGACGGTGTCGAGATCCATGCCGCCAACGGCTATCTGATCGATCAGTTTATTCGTGATGGCAGCAACAAACGCACAGACAGGTATGGAGGTTCACTGGAAAACCGCACTCGCCTGCTGGTTGAAATCGTGAACACGGTTGGCAGTGAAATCGGATTCAACAGGGTTGGTGTGCGCATCTCGCCGGTCAACGGCTTCAACGACATGAGCGACACCAATCCTCAGGCAACATTCAACCATGTAGCAACCAGCCTCAGCGGCCTAGGGCTCGCCTACCTGCATGTCGTGGAGGTAAGCATGACCGGCGAAGCGAGCAGCGAATTTGACTGCCGGCAGCTTCGGGACTGTTTTGATGGCGCATATATCGCCAATGGTGGTTTTGATCAGACACGTGCAGAAGATACCCTTCATTCAGACTCGGCCGACCTGATCGCCTTTGGTGTGCCCTTCCTCGCCAACCCTGACCTTCCCGAACGCTTCCGCCGCAACGCACCGCTGAACGAAGCGGACCAGACCACATTCTACGGCGGAGATGAGCATGGTTACACCGACTATCCAATACTGGAGAACGATTGATGGGCATGATGATCGATGGCCGCTGGGAGGGAGATGACGGAAAGTGGGCCTCCAAAGACGGTAAATTTCACCGCGCGCCATCGAAGTTCCATTGCCAGTTCGGTGGAGAAGGGTTCCCTGCCGAACCGGATCGCTATCACCTCTATGTCTCGATGGCCTGCCCATGGGCACACCGCACGCTGATCTTTCGCAAACTCAAAGGGCTGGAGGATATTATTCCCGTCACAGTTGTTGACCCGCATATGCTGAGCCGGGGCTGGCAGTTTAGCGAGCCGGAACCGCTCTACGGTTTTAACCATGCACATCAGCTCTATGCAAAGGCCGATTCACAGTACACGGGGCGTGTGACCGTACCGATTCTCTGGGACAAAAGGCGGGAAACTATCGTTTGTAATGAATCGGCCGAAATCATTCGCATCTTTAATGTTGCTTTCAATGACCTGACCGGCAACCGGGATGATTACTACCCTGCCGATCTGCGCGACCAGATCGACGAGATTAATGCCTTTGTATACCCCAACATTAATAATGGTGTTTATAAATGCGGCTTTGCCACAGCCCAGAATGCCTATGAAGCGGCATTTGATAATCTGTTTTCTGCACTCGATAGTGTAGAGGAGAGATTGACTGCTCAACGTTACCTCGTTGGCAACCGCATTACCGAGGCGGACTGGCGCCTCTTCACCACACTGATCCGATTTGATGCCGTTTACGTTGGCCATTTCAAATGCAACCGCAACCGCATCGCAGATATGCCGAATCTTTCGGGTTATCTGCGCGACCTCTATCAACAGCCCGGCATCGCCGAGACCGTGAACTTCAGCCATATCAAAGAGCATTACTACTTTAGCCACGAGTCTATCAATCCGACACGCATCGTTCCGAAAGGACCTGTACTGGACTTCGATGCGCCGCATAACCGAACCTTCATCATATAAGATCAGGAGCCCATATGGACAAACCAATCGTTGCCGATAACAAACCCGTTCAGGTGAATCTGAGCAAAGGTCAGGAGTACCACTTCTGCACCTGCGGCAGGTCGAAGAGTCAGCCATTTTGTGATGGCTCACATATCGGCACTTCATTCACTCCGCGTGTCATCGTTTCCGATGAGGATCAGGAGGCATTTTTGTGCGCCTGCAAACACACAGGCAGCACCCCATTCTGTGACGGCTCCCATGCCCAGTTTTCTGACCAGCAGGTGGGCAAAGAAGGCCCCGGCATCAAAACCAAACAGGGAGACCGCCCTTTGGCAGTCCCCACCCCTGAAGAGCCCACTGTGACGCTGATTCATCAACTGGCCAATGAAGGTTTATCCAAGCTTGGTCACCACGGTCCGATGACATCCATGGGTGTTCCTCGGCACCTGCTTCCTCACTGGGATGACATTCAGATTCTGGCAGCCCAGATGCACACAAAACCCCTCATGGAAGATCATCCGGTAGGAACTGCGCTGGTGATTGGACCTGAGACAAAAAAACCACTGCAACTGAATATCCCGCTGTTTGTTTCGGATATGAGCTTTGGCTCTTTGTCTGAAGAGGCCAAAACAGCAATGGCCATAGGTGCAGAATTGGCCGGCACTGGCATCTGCTCTGGAGAAGGAGGCATGCTGCCTGAAGAACAGGCTGCCAACTCACGTTACTTTTATGAACTGGCAAGTGCTCAGTTCGGCTATACAGAAGATATACTCGGTAAGGTGCAGGCTTTTCATTTCAAGGGGGGGCAAGGCGCAAAAACCGGCACCGGTGGTCATCTGCCAGGCAACAAAAATATCGGTAAAATTTCCCAGGTACGTGGAATCCCAGAAGGGGAGCCAGCAATATCACCACCAACCTTCAAAGATCTATCCAGCTCTTCCGATTACAAGAAATTTGCTGATCATGTCAGAGAAATTAGCGGCGGCATTCCCATTGGCTTTAAACTCAGCGCCAATCATATTGAAAAAGATATCCAGTTCGCACTTGATGCAAGTGCCGACTACATCATTCTTGATGGCCGCGGAGGAGGTACGGGAGCTGCACCTGAACTGTTCAGGGATCATATCAGTGTGCCCACCATTCCGGCACTGGCCAGAGCCAGGAAATACCTTGATGCGCAGGGAGCAAGTGGCCGGGTTACGCTGATTGTCACCGGCGGTTTACGACTTGCACCGGATTTTATTAAAGCCATGGCCCTGGGCGCAGAGGGTGTCGCAATCGCGAATTCTGCCATGCAAGCCATTGGCTGTGTGGCCGCCAGAATGTGTAATACCAACAACTGTCCGGCAGGCATCGCCACGCAAAATAAACAGTTGCGACAGCGTCTGAATGTTGAACATTCAGCCCTGCGACTGCAGCGCTACTTCAGCGCATCGGTAGAGCTTATGCAGACCATGGCCCGGGCCTGTGGCCACCAACACCTCAATGAGTTCAACATCAATGACCTGACCAGCTGGAAAAAAGAGGTGTGCGATCTCTCCGGTATTCGTTACGCTGGCGTAGAGAGCGGATCATGAGCATCAGCATTCATACAGCAACAATTGTTCCTGAAGGCGATGGCGTAACAGTCAAAAGGCTGATGCCGCTGGCAGGCCTGCGCAATTATGATCCTTTTGTGTTGTGGGATCACTTCGACATCTCAGGTGGAGGCTTCCCTGATCATCCGCACCGTGGTTTTGAGGCGATCACCTACCTCTTTGATGGCGGCATGAATCACAGCGACAATCTCGGCAACCACGGTGCCATCCATGGCGGCGGTGCGCAGCGCTTTACTGCTGGCCGCGGCCTGGTTCACTCGGAATTCCCGGATGGTCACGCCCACGGTATCCAGCTCTGGATTAACCTGCCCAGGCGATTGAAATCAATTGATCCTGACTACCAGCAGCTACAAGAAAGAGAGATCCCTGAGAACTGCAGTGATGGTGTAACCGTTCGTACTATAGTTGGCACCGGATCGCCGCTAGAGCTGCATACCGAGGTGGAGTATCTCGATATCCAGCTTCAACCTGGCAGCACCTACAGACATAACATTGCTTCCGCTTTTCGCGGCTTTGTTTATGCTGTTGCAGGAAAATTCACAGCCAATGGAGTAATGTCCGAAAATGGCCAGGCACTATTTATCGAGAGTGAGCAGTTGATTGAGTTGAAAAGTGAACAGGGCGCGAGGCTCATGTGGTGTTTCGGAAACCCTCATCACGAACCGATCAACCAGCACGGTCCGTTTGTAGATTAGGGGGCAATGATGAGCAAACAGCAGAGATACGAAGGCCATGCGATTACAGTCTGTTTCGATGCTTCGCGCTGCATCCATTCTGGAAAGTGTGTGCAGGGGCTGCCAGATGTATTCAGGCCCGACGTCAAAGGGCAATGGATTTATCCGGATGCCGCCGACGTGACAGCGCTGGCCCAATTGATTGCAACCTGCCCATCCGGCGCCCTTCGTTATGAACGAAAGGAGGGGGACAATGAGCAGGCTCCTGAGGCAAACAGCGTTACCGTAGAAGCCAACGGACCGCTGCATATCCGAGCTGATTTTACGATCAATGGTGAGGGGCAGGATAGCCCGCGAGCTACTCTGTGCCGCTGCGGCGCATCAAAAAACAAACCATGGTGCGATGGCGCCCATAACGAAGCCGGATTCAACGATGCGGGTGAGGTTCCTCCGTTCAATCCCGATGAGGAACCCCAAGCAGGTAAGCTCGACATCAAACCGCTGAGAAATGGGCCGCTCTATCTGGTTGGCCCACATACCATTTGCGATTCATCCGGCAAGCCGGCAAGGGTGTGTGGCAAAAGCGCAATGTGCCGCTGCGGCGCATCGAAAAGCAAACCCTACTGCGATGGCAGTCATGCAGCCATCGGCTTCAGTTGCGAATAGTCATATCATGAGAACTACAGAGAGGTGGTTTTCAGGCACCCTTTAAGCCGAGGCTGCGCCATTCTTTTTCCGGGCTGCAGCATGCTCAACAACCGTGCGCAAAGAAGCGAAGGTATAAGGCTTGCTTAAGAAATCGTCGGGCTGGCAGCCGGCGGAGTTATTCAGCGCACTCTCTGCGTCATATCCCGACGACATCGTGACATAAACATCCGGATCTAACGTTCGAAGCGCCTTCAGGCATGCCACGCCATCCATCTCCGGCATGGTGACATCGAGCAGCACCCAGTCGATATCAGCCTCTTTCGAAAACAGCTCTATCGCCTCCATGCCGTTTGAGGCTACAACCACCTGCTGCCCAAGTTTCTCCAGCATTCTTTTGGCCACTGCAGCCACAGATCCTTCATCATCAACCACCAGCACCTTTGCCTTTTCAGTTGCGACAAGCGCTGGTTGCTTGTCCGTTTCAGGGAACAACCCATCCTTGCAATAGCAGGGGAACCAGACTGAAATATCACTGCCCTTTCCGGGAATGCTTTGCACCTCCATGCCTGCATGATGGGAACGGAGAATACCAAGAATGGCACTCAGGCCCAGGCCCCGGCCGGTAAACTTGGTCGTAAAGAAGGGATCGAACATGTGTTCGATCACCGCAGGCTCCATGCCGCAGCCGTTATCCTTGACCGCGATCACCACATAACAACCCGGCTTCATCTCAACACCCGAAACCGGATCAACCCTCCCCTCTCCAATATCTTGATGATGAAGTGAGAGAAGAATCCGCCCCTGCTTATCGCTGCCAATTGCCTCGGCCGCATTGGTCACCAGGTTCAGAAGCACCTGGCTGACCTGAGATCTGTCACCCTCGATCAGCCCCTTAGAGTGGTCGAAATCAAGCTCAAACGAGATATGCTTGCCAATTGAGACTTCGAAAAGCGGATGCATCTCCTCAATCAACCCACGAACATTGATCGGCTCATATTTCATCAGCCCCTTGCCCGAATAGGCCAGCATCTGCCTGCAGAGATCGGTTGCTGCATATGCGGCCGAATTGATACAGGCAAGCGACTCCTGCATGGAATCACTGAGACCCGTCTCCATCTTGGCCAGCTCAACCCCCCCCTGAATGGCAGTCAGAAGATTATTGAAATCGTGTGCCACACCACCAGCCATGATCCCCAGTGCCTCCAGCCTCTGTGAGTGCTGCACCTGCCTCTCCAGAGACTCATGCTCCATTTCAGCGATGACCTTATCAGTAATATCGTTGGCAAAACCAACAATGCCCAGAAAATCTCCCTGGCTATCCACCACCTTTACCTTGGTAATATCAAACGTCCTGACTACACCATCAACCTCTATCTCTTCCTGAGCATGATATGCCTCTTCAGAATCAAGGCACTGCTGATCCGATGCCATCCACTTCTCTGCCAACGCCTTGGGAACAGGCAGCGAGCCGGCTTCTATCTGCTGAAGCTGAGACTCAGAGATCTCCCCCCACACTGAACAGGTTCTGTTTACAAACTGAAAATTAAGGTTGCGATCAACCATCCAGATACCAATCGGCGAGTGGTCGAGAATCACCTGCATGCGGTACTGCTGCTGCTCCAGATGGCTGTTGGCCTCGGCCAGCTGCTGCTGCCGAAGTTCCAGTTGAGACCTGTAGATATAGGCAAGGATTCCGAAAAAGAGTATTACGGAGACCAGACAAAAAATCTGGATAGCTGAATAGGGCAAGGTAAGCACGCCGGATGAGATCAACCCGCCAACTGCGACCAGCTCGACCGCAAATGCGATGACCCAGTATTTAGCCTGCCTGGCCGGATGGACAAAGTTGGCCACAAACGGGTAGCCCGCGACCCAGTAAATCCCCGTGTTCGCAATACTGTTAAAAAAGATCAGTGCGGTGAAAAGAGTGACGGCACAAAGCATCAGCGAATTTTCAATGATGATGAGATCTGCACCGTTCCGGATAAACCAGCAGGAGACGACCATCACCACTGCCAGCATGGCTTCAGCTGCAAACAGGGCAAAACAGTCGGGGTCGAAGTAGTGAATCAGGCTGAAAAAAGCGAGGGTAATCGCAGAAATAAGGTGTACCAGCAACAGCACTTTCCGCCTGTCGTCGAATACCGATACACTCCCACTTCCCATCGTAAAACTCATCCCTGCTTTCTAGCCCCCATGATATACCCAGGCAAGCAGCATACCATTCAAGTCTGCTGCTTGATATTAGCTTCTCTCGCTCTGGTCAGTATGTACAATTGCAGCCAAGGAGATAGCCATGCCAATTTATGAATATCGCTGTAACGACTGCCAGCATAAATTTGAGACACTGGTGCGCAACAGCTCTGAACCTGTTTCCTGCAAACAGTGCAACAGCCTGAGCCTGCAGAAACTGATTTCGGCTCACGCCGTCACATCAGGCGCTCCCGATACCGCTTGCGGAACCGCGCCCTGCTCACCTCTCCCGGCTTGTGGAACCGGTGGCTGCTGTCCGGGGATGAACTGATGATGAAGAAATCACTCCTGCTGCTCTTGACCCTGTTGCTGATCGGTTGTTCATCCGAACCAGCCAAACCCTTCGATCCCCAGCTGGCTTCTGACAATGCCGCCAAAGGCGCCGCTTTTCTTCAGCACAACGCTTCGGCAGAGGGGGTCATTACCCTTCCCAGCGGCCTGCAATACAAAGTCCTGAGAGCAGGGTCAGGAATCTCCCCTGCGCTGCAGAGCAATGTCACCGTACACTACCGCGGCACCACCATTGACGGCCGCGAATTTGACAGCTCCTACAGCCGTGGCAACCCGATGATTTTCCAGACCAACCGTGTAATTCCTGGCTGGACAGAGGCACTGCAGCTGATGAAAGAGGGGGCGCAATGGCAGCTCTTTATTCCGGAAAATCTCGCCTATGGTGCGCGCGGCGCTGGTGATGCCATCGGCCCCAATGAAACGCTTATTTTCGAGGTTGAGTTGTTGAAGGTTCATTGAGACACCGAATGACCAGCCTCCGGTTGAATGCGCGTGAATGACATTTTTTTTGATTGTTCTATTTCACCCTGCTAACTTCTTAGCATGACTTCGGCGCCCTCCAGCATCATCATTGAACTGCCTGCGTGGCTCTCGGATTTCATGGCGGAGGATAAGAGCGTATATCCTGACAAAACCTCACGCATGCAGCTGGCAATTCGGCTTGCCCGCCGCAATATCGAGCAGGAGAGCGGTGGTCCGTTTGGGGCTGCAATCTTCGATATGAGCTCTCATACCCTGCTGGCAGCAGGCGTGAACCTTGTCGTCCCTTCAAACTGCTCAATAGCCCATGCCGAAATGGTTGCCATCACTATTGCCCAGCAGAAACTCGGCTCCTTCGACCTGGGTGCGGAGGGGCTCCCCCGCTTTGAACTGGTTACCAGCTGTGAGCCGTGCGCCATGTGTTTCGGGGCGATCCCGTGGTCAGGCATCCGCCACCTTGCATGCGGCGCACGCGATGAAGATGCGCGAGCCATCGGCTTTGACGAGGGACCGAAGCTGTCCGACTGGAGCGCTGCCCTGAATGAGCGTGGAATTACAGTCGAAACGGACATCTGCCGGGATGAAGCTATCGGCGTTCTAAACAGATACGCAGAACTTAACAGAGATATCTATAATGCACGGCAATCTTAAGCGCCTGTTCAGAACTGTTTTTCTCTGCGCTTCACTGCTCTGTTATGCCCCGGCGGCATCACTCGCGGACAACTTCTCAACCACCAACCTGCAACTCTTATACGGCACTAATTTCCACGACAACTATTACGGCAACAATACTTCCGATGGCAATATGACTACCCTCACGCTGGAGCATTTCAGCACCTGGTCTTATGGCGATAACTATCTCTTTGTCGATCTCCTTTCCGGAAACTTCCTCGACTTTGCAGGCTCCCCTACCGGCAGCCACACGCGCATCTACTCCGAGTGGGCTCCCCGTCTAAGCCTTTCCGCCATCTCAGGCCATGATTTGTCGATCGGAATATTCAAAGACTTTTTTCTCGCAGGTCAGCTCAATCGTGATGGTGATGGGTTTCATGCAGAATTGATCGGCCTGGGCACGGATCTCTCGATTCCCGGCTTCAACCTGCTCAGCATCCACGCCTATCTTCGCAAAGACAATTTTAACCGCCGCACCTGGCAGACCACCACGGTATGGAGCGTCCCCTTCGGCACATGGATGTCATTTGAAGGGTTTATCGATATTTATGGCTCTGACAGTAACGGTACGGAAATTGGCATGCAGCCGCAGCTGCTGCTTGATATCGGCAATCTCTTCGGCCAGGAGTTTGATAACCTGTCCGCCGGGATCGAATGGGATTATCACCATAACCGCTTTCTCAACAGCAGTGTGCTGCAGGGTATGATAAAATGGGTATGGTAAAAACCCTGCACCCGATTCGATCCCTTTTCGCCCTCTTCTCACTCATTTTTCTGGGGGCTTCCTCCACCGGCGCTGCAGAACAGATCGAACTGCAACTGAAATGGAGGCATGCCTTCCAGTTTGCCGGCTTTTACATGGCGATCGAGAAAGGGTACTACAGGGATGAGGGGCTGAACGTTAAACTGCTGGAGGGCGGCCCGGGCAACAACCCGATCGAGCATGTACTCAAGGGCGAAGGGCGCTACGGCATCACCGATACCGGCGTGCTGATGGCTCGCTCAGCCGGCAAGCCGGTCAAAACGCTCGCAGCCTTCTTCCAGCACTCGCCGCTGGCACTCGCCGTACTCGCCGACTCCGGCATCCATACCTTTGCCGAGCTTAAGGGCAGGCGGGCAATGATGCAGTCGGGCCACATGGATGCGGTGATACTGGCGGCGATGAAGAAGGCTGGGCTGGGGCCAGGCGACATTATCCGCCAGGACACCAGCTTCAACCTGCAGGATCTGATCAACCACAATACCGACGCCTTCAGCGTCTACACCACCGACCAGCCGCACCAGCTCGACGAGATGGGCATCCCCCACCGTCTCCTCGACCCGCGGGATTTAGACATCGACTTCTACGGTGATATTCTTGTCACCTCAGAGGCTGAAGTTGCCAAACACCCCAAACGGGTCGATGCAATGATCCGCGCCAGCATGAACGGATGGCGGTACGCCCTGGATCATATGGATGAAGCGATCGAGCTGATCATTCAGAAGTACAACAGCCAGTCGCTGTCACGCCACCAGCTCTACCACGAAGCGGTAAAAACCAGCGAACTGATCCTCAAGGATGTGGTGGCTCTGGGCTACATGAGCGAGGAGCGCTGGCAGAAGATCGCCGCAACCTACCGCGGCCTCGGGCTGATCCCCGCCGATTTCCAGCTCGACGGCATGCTCTACGAACCTGAGACCGACCTGAAAACCATCATTCGCCACTACGCCTGGCAGCTGACTGTATTCGCCCTGCTGGCTCTGCTTGCCATCTTTGCCCTGCAGACCGTCCTGCTAAGGCGTATGGTCAAGGCCCGTACCGAAGCTCTGAAACGAAGCGAATCCCATTTCAGGACGCTTGTAGAGAACGTGCCCGGTGTCACCTATCGCTGTGCATGTGATGAATGCTGGACCATGGATTACATCAACGATTCGATTGCGCTGCTCAGCGGTTATCCCGCTTCCGACTTTTTAGGCAATCGGGTTCGCTCCTTTGCCAGCATTATTCATCCCGATGACACGGAGTCGGTTTCAGCACAAGTGATACAGGCCGTGAAGGGGGGTAACCACTATAATCTTGAATATCGAATCATCTGTCGAGATGGCGCAGTTCGCTGGGTGCACGAACGCGGCAAACCGGTTTATTCACAAAATGGAAGCGTAGCCTGGCTGGAAGGGAATATATTCGATATCTCGGAGAAGAAACAGACAGAACAGCTGATGCAATCGACCACCAGAATCCTTGAGATGATTGTCGGTGACAAAAAGCTGCTCCACATCCTTGAAGAGATCGTGAATAGCTACGAAGCCATCTATCCGAACATGAAAGCTTCGATCCTCAGATTGAGAGACGGGAAGCTTTACACCGGGGCCGCACCCAGCCTTCCAGATGCATACACCCAGGCCGTTGAGGGGCTGGAAATCGGGGAATCCGTGGGTTCATGCGGAACTGCGGCATTTCTCAAAAAACGCGTCATCGTCGATGATATTGAGCATGATCCGCTCTGGGCACCCTATGTGGAACTTGCCCTGTCGCACCATCTGCGCGCCTGCTGGTCCGAACCGGTTTTTGACTCCAAGGGTGAGGTGCTGGGCACTTTTGCAATGTACTACGACCATCCCGCGTCACCCAGCAAGAGTGAGATCGAGGCCATTACCAATGCAGCAAAGCTCTGTGCCCTTGCCATTGAGCGCAGCATCGACATGGAGCGGCTTCAGAAACTCTCGAGCGCCATTGAACAGGCCAGCGAAGTGGTCACCATTACCAATCGCGATGGTAAGATCGAATATGTAAACCCGGCATTCACCCGCATCACCGGCTTCAGCAGCGAGGAGGCACTGGGTAAAACACCCGGGCTGTTCCGGGCAGATGGGTATGTTGATCAGATAGACGAGATTCGTGAGGTCATTCATCAGGGTAATATCTGGCAGGGGAAAATCATCGAGAAGAAAAAGGATGGCTCTACCTATCCAGCTATGCTGACACTGTCGCCGATCCGTGATGGCGATGGAACAATCACCCACTTTGTCGGCGTACACGAGGACATTTCCAAGATTCAGGCGCTGGAAGAGCAGTTTTATCAGGCGCAGAAGATGGAGTCCATCGGCACACTCGTTGGTGGCATTGCCCACGACTTTAACAATATGCTGGCGGGCATTACCGGCAATGTGTACCTGATCGGAAAAGCGACCGAGGGGCAACCGAAGGTTGCCGAGAAACTCGAAAATGTTCAGAAGCTGATCGGCAGGGCGGCCGAGATGATCAAACAGCTTCTCACTTTTGCAAAAAAAGATGTGGTACAAAAGAGAACCGTTCTACTTACCCCCTTCCTCAATGAGACCTACAAACTACACAAGGTCTCGATCCCGGAGGATGTCGATCTCACGCTGGAGATCAGTGAGAACATGAAGGTCTCAGCTGATATCACGCAGTTGCAACAGGTACTTCTCAACCTGATGAACAACGCACGTGATGCCGTTGAGGATGTAAAACAGCCGGTCATCCATATTCGCCTGAACAGGTTTCTTCCCGACTCCGCTTTTCTGGCTCAGCATGAATCCGCCAAAAACATCCCTTACGCCCATCTCACCATTAAGGACAATGGCTACGGTATAGCCGAGGAGCACCTGTCATCCATATTTGACCCCTTCTTCACCACCAAAGGGGTTGGCAAAGGCACAGGACTTGGCCTCTCAATGGTATTCGGGGCCATTCACTCCCACGGCGGCATCATTGAGGTTAAAAGCAAGGTTGGCAGGGGCACCACCTTCCACATCTACCTGCCAATTATTAAAGCAGACCCGGAGGAGCACTCCGCTACGGAAACCCTTTCAAGGAGCAGCGCCGGAGAAACCATCCTGCTTGTCGATGATGAACCATCGGTGCTTGAAGTGATTGGGGAGGTACTGGAGCAACTGGGCTACAGGGTAGAGAAAGCCGAGAACGGCATTGAAGCGCTGGATCTCTTCAACAGCAAACAGGGCGGGATCGACCTGATCCTTACCGATGTGGTGATGCCGAAAATGGGCGGGCTTGAACTGGCCGGCAGGTTGCGAAAACAGGATGCCTTCATTCCCATCATATTTGCAACAGGCTACGACAAGCGCCAGGAGATTGAACGGGATAACCGTCTGCAGGGAACAGTCATCCTCAACAAGCCCTACTCTGTTGAGCTGCTCGATCATACCCTGGCAACAATGCTGGACAGAAAAGGCCCCTTATGACGAAGCGAAACCCGATTTCATCAGCCATGGCCACAGCATGAAACAGAACAGGCTCGGTAATACAGAGATAGAGGTCAGTGAAATCTGCCTGGGCACCATGACCTGGGGCGAGCAGAACAGCAGGGATGATGCCTTCGCCCAGATGGATTATGCCGTTGGGCACGGCATCAACTTTTTCGATACGGCCGAGCTCTATGCCATTCCTCCCAGGCCGGAAACCTACGGCGCTACAGAATCGATTATCGGCGAGTGGTTCAGCAGAAGGGGCAATCGCAGCAACATCATCCTCGCCTCCAAGGTGTGCGGCCCGACTGCCTGGTGCCCGCATATCCGAAATGGCGAAGCAAAGCTTGATCGCTCCAATATCGTGACAGCATGCGATGCTTCTCTGAAGCGTCTCAAGACCGACTATATTGACATCTACCAGACCCACTGGCCGGAGCGCAGCACCAACTATTTTGGCAAACTGAATTATGCTCACCATGAACAAGAGTCGTTCACCCCGATCCCTGAAACGCTGGAAGCGCTCTCAGGGCTTGTATCAGCAGGCAAGGTGCGCCATATCGGCATCTCCAACGAAACTGCATGGGGAGCCATGCAGTTTCTTCAATGTGCAAAAACGATGGGGCTTGAACGTATCGTCTCAATACAGAACCCCTATAGCCTGCTGAACAGAAGCTTCGAGATTGGCCTTGCTGAGATTGCCTGCCGCGAAAAGGTGGGGCTTCTCGCCTATTCGCCACTCGCCTTCGGTGCGCTATCCGGAAAATACCTGAACGGTAAGCGGCCCCAGGGATGCAGACTAACACTGTTTGAGCACTACACCCGTTACTCCGGCCCCATTGCCGAAAAGGCGGTTGCAGCCTATGTGGAGGTGGCGATAAAACACGGGCTTGACCCTGCACAGATGGCCCTGGCATTTATTCGGCAACAGCCGTTTGTTTCTGCTACAATCATAGGAGCAACCTGCATGCAGCAGTTGTCTGACAATATTGCAAGCAGCGAGGTCACCCTGACAGATGAGTGTATTGCCGACATTGAAGCGGTTTTTCAGCGCTATTCCAATCCGTGTCCGTAATTGCTGGCTGATGCTTCACTACCGCCTTCAATTTCGTGCAATCGTCCACCCAGATGGCATAATTGGGCTGTGATGAACCGGCACCCATTCAACCTGATACTTGCCCTGCTTCTGGCAGCCTTGCTCTCTGCATGCGCAACCCCCCAGAACAATTACGACCCCATCGAGCCGGTCAACCGCGTCACCGACAAGGTCAATGACGGCATCGACCGGGTTACGCTGAAACCGCTGGCGCGCGGTTACACTGCCGCAGTTCCCAAACCAATGCGAACCGCCGTATCCAATTTCTTTGAGAATGCGACATATCTCAACACCGTGCTCAACGACTTCCTGCAGGGCAAAGGGGAACAGGGATTCAGTGACCTGTTCCGCTTTCTGGTCAACACCACACTCGGGGCTGGTGGCCTCGTGGATGTTGCATCCTCAATGGGTCTTGAACGGCACGATGAGGATCTCGGCCAGACACTGGCCGTGTGGGGCGTCGGCGAGAGCGCCTATATCGTCTATCCGCTGCTGGGACCGAATTCGCTGCGTAACACGCCCGATTTCATCACTGCAACAGCGACCGACCCACTGTTCTGGCTCTCATTCACCATGGTTCCGGCCGTTACCATTCCTATCGCGGTGGTTAAATATGTCGACCAGCGTGCCCAGCTGCTTGAGGCCTCCGATATGCGCGACGAACTGGCACTCGATCCCTATATCTTCACGCGAGAGGCGTGGCGGCAGAATCGTCTCTATCTGATTCATGATGGCAACCCGCCCAAAGCGGAACCACTCGGTGATGATGGCTGGGAGGAGGAGGACTGGGGCTCCAAGGATGATGGCTGGCAGGAGGATGAGTTTGATCGCCCCGCTGAATCCGGAACAGAAAGCATCGAAAGCGCACCTGCAGCTGATGAAAATTCAGCTGAGCCTGAAAATGCCACACACCCTTCAGATAAAAACATTGATGCCCCGGCTGAAAAAGAAGCCGAACCACTCTCCGGCAACATGTTTCGTATCAACCTTGCATCATTCAGGTCGGAAACCGCTGCTACCAATGCACTGCATATGTTGAGAAGCAGGATGGTTGATTCTGAGCTGGAAACGGTGACTATTGATAATCAGCGCTGGTATCGCCTACACAGCAGTGAGCTTGTCAGTGGAATGGATGCAAAGATAAAGCTGCAGGATCTCAGGAGCCGAACAGGCATACAGACGGCCTGGCTGGAGCCCGTTAGCCCTTAAAACAGCTGCCCTTAAAGCCTGCTGGCGCGATGGCGTAGCAGGTGATCGGCAATCACCAGTGCAAGCATCGCTTCAGCAATCGGTACGGCACGGATGCCGACACAAGGGTCATGGCGTCCTTTGGTGACAATCTCGGTCTCGTTGCCGTGAATATCGATGGTCGGCCGGCTCTTCAGGATCGATGAGGTTGGCTTCAGCGCCATGCGTGCTCGCACCGTATCACCGTTGGAGATGCCACCGAGAATACCGCCGGCATGATTACTCTGGAAACCGTCCATGCGTATCGCATCACCAAACTCAGAACCTTTCGCTTCGATACAGCGCATACCATCACCGATCTCTACCGCCTTAACGGCAGGAATATTCATCAACGCCTTGGCAATATCGGCATCAAGCCTGTCAAACACCGGTTCGCCAAGCCCCGGAATCATACCGTGTGCTTCAACGCTAACGCCTGCGCCAATGGAGTCGCCCTGCTTACGGATACCATCCATCAGATCGGCCATCTTTCCTGCCGCCTCGGCATCGGGGCAGAAAAACGGGTTTCTGGTGATTTCATCGCGGTCGAACTTTGCTGCATCCGCTTTGACCGGCCCGATCTGATCGACCCATCCGATAACGGAAATACCAGATTCTGCCAGCAGCCGTTTGGCAACTGCCCCGGCCGCCACACGCACCGCGGTTTCACGCGCCGACGAACGACCACCGCCACGGTAGTCGCGCAGACCATACTTTTCAAAATAGGTAAAATCGGCATGGCCCGGACGGAACTTATCCATGATCTCCGAATAGTCCTTGCTGCGCTGATCGGTGTTACGGATCAAAAGGGCAATCGGACAACCTGTAGTCTTGCCTTCAAAGACCCCTGAAAGAATCTCCACCTCATCGGCCTCACGCCGCTGGGTGGTGTACTTGGACTGGCCGGGCTTGCGGCGATCAAGATCGGGCTGGATATCGGCTTCGGAAAGTGTGATACCGGCCGGGCACCCCTCTACAATCGCGACCAGAGCCGCGCCGTGAGATTCACCTGCAGTGGTAACCCGGAATATCTGCCCGGTAGAAGATCCTGACATTCAGATGCTCTACTCGACGCCAGTGTCGCCGGCGCCAATGTGGAATCCGGCATCAACATAGTGCAGTTCGCCGGTCACGCCCGACGAAAGATCGGAGAGCAGGTAAACGGTCGTATTACCCACCTCGTCCTGCGTAACATTGCGTTTGAGCATGGCACCGCGGGCGCTTTTCTCCATCAGCTTGCGGAAATCGCCAACGGCAGATGCAGCCAGCGTACGGATAGGACCGGCTGAAACGGAGTTTACACGGATACCATCCACGCCCAGGTCCTGAGCCAGATAACGCGTAGAGGCCTCAAGAGCAGCCTTGGCAACACCCATCACGTTGTAACCGGGAACAGCGCGCTCGGCGCCAAGGTAGGACATGGTCACCATGCTGCCACCCTCTTTCATCATTGGGGCAGCGCGCTGCGCACAGGCGATAAAGGAGTAGGCGGAGGTATCAAGTGCCAGATGGAAATCCTCGCGCGTGGTAGTAGAAAAACGATTCTGCAGGGCATCCTTGTTCGCATAGGCAATGGAGTGAACAAGAAAATCGATCTCTCCCCAGGTCTCTTTCACCTTGTTAAAAAAGGCATCAATACTTGCTTCTTCAGAGACATTCATCGGCTCGATGATCTCAGCATTCAGGCTTTCTGCCAGAGGACGGACACGCTTCTCCATCTGTTCGCCAAGATAGTTAAAACCCAGTGTCGCACCTTCACGTTTGGCTGCCTGTGCAACGCCCCAGGCAATCGATTTATTGTTTGCAACGCCAAGAATCAGGCCTTTTTTGCCTTCAAGAATACCCACATGCAACTCCCTAATTCAGTGATTTGGCGGAAATAGTATCAGTAGCTTTTCAAAAGCGCACGTAAATGGCGCTTCAGGTCGGATTTCTTCCATACCGCCTCTTTTCCATACACCTGCGCCTCCCACTGGCGAACAAATCTCCGCCACAAATCGTGGTTTACACCCTCTGGCACGGCAGCACTGCGGAGCGGAACGTGCGGCGGCCGCACCACACCACGCCTGGTCAGCCAGTGATCCAGTTCAGGCCAGAGTGAGCCGACCTGTTTCCGCTTATTCAACAAACGTAACCTTTTCCCGTAACGCCAGAAGATGAGCAGTATGCCTGTGGCCAGCACTCCTGAAAGCAGCCACTCCCCGTAGACCCTGAGGCTCTGCCAGAGCGCTCTGATGAAATTGACGCGATCAGAATTCTGAAACTCGAGCACATACCTGTACCAGCCCAGTTTTACCGACTCCCATAGCTGCTCCAGTGTCGGGAAACTTATTTCCAGCAATCCGGAGCGCGCTGCCGGCGTAGCATCCATGCGCTGCCAGCGACCGTTCAGCCACACCTCAACCCAGCTGTGTGCGTTGAGATGCCTGACCTGCAGAAACTCGCCCACCTCGTTCCAGTCGCCACCCAGATATCCATTCACTACCCTGGAGGGGATTCCGAGCGTTCGCGCCGCCAGTGCCAGCATAGTGGCATACAGTTCACAGTGGCCGCGTTTCAGGTTCAGAAATGATTCTACCGGCCTTGCAGCATCGATGGGCGCATTCAGATCATAATCCCAGCTGCGCAATTCAGCCGCCACACGGGAGAGTGCCTCGCCCTGCCCGCTCCCCTCTTTGCTAAACTGCGCCACCCAACTGCGAACAGCATCCGGAATGTTCGACTGAGAGCGCTCCCACCCCTGCGGCTCCGGCATCACAGCCAGTTCCCGAGATGAAGCCACATCCATCAACAGGCGCAGACGACGCGATGGTGCTTTGGCAAACTGGACGGCCATAGCCGAATCAAAACGGACAGGCTGTGGCAGGTCGTGGATTCTAATCAACCCCTGCGGCAGCTGGATATAAGCGTGGTCACTGGCCTCCCTGTACATCGCCACCCGGATCGACTCCCCGCCGCCCGCCACAAAGTCTTCACCCCTGCCCAGATGAAACTGCTCTTTCGATACCACTTTCTGCCAACCGTTACCGGTAAAGCGGGAGAGAACAGAGCCACGCCAGTAGCGTCCCATTGCCCACTT
The DNA here is from genome assembly GCF_002795825.1 of Mariprofundus ferrinatatus. Lineage (NCBI taxonomy): Bacteria > Pseudomonadati > Pseudomonadota > Candidatius Mariprofundia > Mariprofundales > Mariprofundaceae > Mariprofundus > Mariprofundus ferrinatatus. The sequence goes on from NZ_CP018800.1 coordinate 1,807,901, forward strand.
CTGAAAATCAGCAACGCCATCTGCGGTCAGGTCGACCGGCTCTACCCGCATTGCAATCCGCGCATCGAGAGTTCTGGCAAAGTCGCCCAACTGAACCAGATCGGAAAAACCACTGGTCTCCATACGTGGCTGTGCGGCCTTGAGCAGCGAGTGGAACTCAAAACGCGGCAGGATAACAAAAAGCAGTCCGGTCACCGCCATCATCAGCAACATCCAGCGCATCTCCTGGCGCAGCGGCAGCAGGGCAAGGTCGCCGCCCTGCCAATTCAGACCGTAAAGGCAGGATGCTGCACGCCAAAGAGACCACATCATGGCAAACAGTGGCAGAACATAGAGCACTGAATCGGTCAGCACGGCTCCTGCCAGAACGAGAAAAACGCCTACCAGCATGCGATGCAGGTGATTACGCGGCGTGGCCGCTTCAACGACGATGGCAAAGGCGAGGATCAGCAGGAAATCGGTAAATGCGACCACCAGCTCCCTGCCGAGAAACAGTTCAAGAATAACCCAGACGAAACCGAACCAGCCGACAAGGCTGGCCTGCATTTCACTCAATTTAAATTCAGGTCCACGCCAGAGGCGAAACAGCGCCGCCACGACCGAAAGCAGCCAGTAGAAGGGGCTCACGAAATCCGATAATGCGAGCGCTGCCACACCGCAGAGCAGCACCGCCAGCGTCAACCGCTCTGCTCGCAACAGGCTGCTGGAGCTATTCATCGGCCACCGCAAGTAATAAGCCGCCCTCGCCGATGGCCGGGGTCGTTTCAGGAGATGCAGAGGCAATCGCACGCTGGAGTGCGCCTGACTTTAAACCTTCAACCAACTCAAAAGTTTGCTGCCCAAGAAGCAGCGTTGCATCACCACGCTGCTCCAGAACCCAGAACCAGACACGCCCGAGCATTCGCTCAAATGCAGATGCATCCATCCCCGCAGGCAATCGCAGATCAACTCGCAGCAGCATCTCATGCGAATGCTCTGTTTCCGATGCAAATCGTTTGACCTTCCAGCTGCTGATATCACCGGAGGCCTTGCGCCAGTGCACCCTTGAAAGCGGATCGCCCGGCACATAACTGCGGAGATCAAGCCACTCATCGCCGCCGGCAGGAGTCTGCCCGGCCTGGGTTCTGCCGTTGCCTCTGTTTGGGTACCAGGGCACAGGTTCAGGCATCACGACCAAATCGCCATCTCCCTTGCGCCGGAAAACAACCGGAAACAGACCAAGCGGAGCGTCCGTCGAGAGAGTCAGCGAACTGCAGCTGTAGACCCCTCGCCGCTGCGGCCTGAGACGACCCTCCAGTCGAAGTTCTTCACCTTCACAGCGGGCCATAAGGGAGAAGTTCCCGGTAGAATAAGAGAGATCGACATCAACCATCGCTGCTGCCGGAGAGGTCAGGGCACCGCTTCTGCGCAGCACCGTCACACTGCCCGCCTGCACTATCGGCAACAGCGATCCGGGATCAGGAAAGCGGCGAAGCATGCGAACAGTATTGCTGACCGAGGCCACGCTCACCGCTGTAATCATCGCGCCACAGAGGTAGAGCAGGTTGTTGCCGGAATAAAATGCGGCCGCCCAGACGCCTGTGATGGCCGCTGAAAAGATGATACCGGGCCTGGTTAGGCCGATCTTCCAGCCAAAACCGAGCGGAATACGGATGGCGACCAGCACATCAAGGAGACGTAACAGCCAGTGTGGCAGCTTGAGATCAGCCGGATCGTAAGCCAATTCAGAGCCTGTTCACACGAATCCGCCCGCTTTCAGGCTGGAACCGGGACACTTTCCAATAGCGCAGCAAGTGCCTCAACACTGTCGCCCGCAGCCAGCACGCGATGTGCCAGGCATGACAGCCAAACCGACTGCAGGTCAGCCGCCGTGACATAGGATTGACCTGCCAGCCATGCTTCGGCACGGGCGGCTCGCATCAGATCATGTCCTGCTCGCGGACTGATCCCCTGCTTCAGCCACTCGCCACTGCGACTCTCTTCAAGCAGCTTCAGAAGGTAATCCAGAAGCGCCTCGGAAACATCGAGTTCAGCAATCGACTGACGTGCGGCCAGAATATCATGCCAGTTTGCTACCGGCTGCAGTGTATGAAGCCGCACCTGTCCAGCTTCGCCAAGCAATACCTTGCGTTCCGCCTCGCTATCCGGATAACCGATCGAAATACGCATAAAGAAGCGGTCGAGTTGCGATTCCGGCAGCGGGAATGTGCCCATATGTTCATTGGGGTTCTGCGTCGCGATCACGAAAAATGGTTGCGGAAGTCTCCGTGTCTCCCGCTCGATCGTCACCTGCCCTTCGGCCATCGCTTCGAGCAGTGCAGACTGGGCCTTGGGCGTGGCACGGTTGATCTCGTCGGCCAGCACGATGTGGTGAAATACCGCCCCCGGATGAAAATCGAACTGCTGCTTGGCCGGATCGAATATCTCCACGCCGACGATGTCGGCCGGCAGCAGGTCGGCGGTAAACTGGATGCGGCCGAAATCGCTGTCGAGGCTGTTGGCAAGCGCATGTGCCAGCGTGGTTTTACCCACACCCGGCACATCCTCGATCAGCAGGTGGCCGCCAGAGAGCAGCGTGATCAGCAGCTGACGGATAACACCATCCTTGCCTGCCAGAATAGAAGCAAGCTGCGCCTGCAGCACCGCTATGGTTTCAAAACTGCTATTCAATGTATTGCCCCCCTTTCTGCTTCGATCACCTCCATCTGAGCATCGGAGAAGCCAAAATAGTGGCCGATCTCATGGATAAGCACATCATAGATACAGGACTCGACACTCAACCCTGAATCCCTCTGCATAGCCAGAATAGGCAAGCGGTAGAGGTGAATCATATCGGGCAGCATGCCGGAATCGACCGCTTCTCTCTCGGTAATCGGATGCCCCTCATAGAGGCCAAGCAGATCATAGGGTGAGTCTGCATGCATCTCTTTCAGTACCCTGCTGCTGGCAAAATCGTCCACCACAATCACCACATTCTCCATCGCCTTGCGGAACCTGGCCGGCAACTGGTTGAGCAACTTTTCGGCAGCGGCCTGAAACTGTTCAGCATCCATTCTGTAACTCTAGCAGAAAAGCAGCCGCTCATGTTGCATGAGCTCGGAGACGGCATCCCTGAATGAGGGATACTTCAGGTTGGGCAGCAGTTCCCGGTGCAGAAGCCGGTTACTGATGCGCTTGTTATCGCGGAAGAATTCCAGCGCCATCGGAGTCAACTCCCGCTCCCCCCTCTCCGGACTCAATATCTCGGGAGCCGGCGCCCCGATCAGGCTGGCCAGCTGCGTGACATATTCACTGTGCGGCAGCGGCTCATCGTCGGCCAGGTTGACGATACGCCCCATCACGGGCGCATGCATCGCAGCCATGAGTGCCGCCACGATATCATCGACATGAATGCGGTTGGACCAGTGCGCCGGTTGCCAGGCCACCGCCTTGTAACCGCCCTCTTTGAGCCACCCCAGTATGTTACGCTCAGGCCCGTAGATGCCGGCAAGCCGGAACACCTCGGCCGGAAGTCCGGATTCAAGCCAGCACTGCTCCGCCTTTAAGCGTTCACCGCCACGTGCACTGCTGGGATGACATGGATAGGCCTCATCCACCCAGGCACCTCCTGCATCGCCGTAGACGCCCGTGGTGGAAAGGTATCCCGCCCACTTGGTGTTAGTGAGCCCGGGTGCAAGCTGCGTCAGCCAATTCAACTGAGATGCGTACAGCCCGCCCTCGCTGCGGGTTAGCGGTATCGAGTCGACAACCGCATCAACCTCGGCCAGCAGTGTTGCCGCCAGATCGGCAGGAGAAGGTACAATGACAGCTTCTATGCCGATTCCTGCCAGCGCATCTGCACGATGCTTGTTTCGGGTCGTGGCGATCACCCGCATGCCTTCAGCGGCAGCTGCTACGGCCAGCTTTTCGCCGACATATCCGCAGCCAAGAATCAGCAGGGTCTCCATTTTCAACGGGAGCTCCTGCCACAGCAGCTTTCAAGCATTTTGCATAACCGGTGAATTGTCTGCTGCATCACAGAATCGCCATCGCCTCCTCATACCATCTCGCAATATTCATACTTGGTAGAACAGATGAAAAATATTCAACGTATGAACAAGGAGTAAACATATGAGAAAGTTCCTTAAGAAAACAGCTGTTTCATTCATGGCCCTGACCATGGCGGTGATGAGCATCCAGTTGCCCTCTGCCCATGCTGCCATGGTTCCGACTGAAGCGGTCGTGATATCACAGCAGAGCGAGACGGATCGCGAAAAGCTTGTCGCGTTCCTGGATCGCGCTGAGGTACAACAGGAGCTCCAGAGTCACGGAGTATCGGCGGATGAAGCAAAGATTCGCGTTGCTCAGCTGAACGATGAAGAGGTACAGATGTTAGCCGGCAAGATTGATGAATTGCCCGCAGGCGGCCTTATCGGCGAAGTGATCGGCGCTGCAGTATTCATCTTTCTGGTACTGCTGATCACCGACGTACTTGGTCTGACCAGCGTCTTCCCGTTCGTGAACCATCATGGCCGTTAAAAGGCTCCGCTACACCCGCCTTTTTGCAGGTGTAGTGCTGGCTGCGACCCTGCTTGGCGGCTGTGCCGCCAGGCAGAGCGCATCGCTGGCCAATGATAAACCGGCGGATATGAAAGTCTCGGCGCAGGTTGCCGGTGTCCCTTTTTATCCGCAGCAGGATTTCCAGTGCGGACCGGCCTCGCTGGCCATGGCAATGAACCATGCCGGCGTGGCGGTTACGCCTGAATCGTTGCGTTCCAGCCTGTTCATTCCGGGCAGGCAGGGTTCTCTGCAGGTTGAGATGAAAGCGCTGCCGCGCAGTTACGGCCTGATGGCCTACCCCCTCAAACCGCAACTGGCTTCGATCCTCAAAGAGATCGAAGCGGGCCACCCGGTAGTGGTATTCCAGAACCTCGGCCTCAGTTTTGCACCGCAGTGGCACTATGCGGTGGTTACCGCTTACGACCTTGGCAGCAAGAGCATCAGCCTGCATTCGGGTGATATACCCGGCTATACGATTCCTCTCTCCACCTTTGAACGCACCTGGGTAAGGGCCGGCTCATGGGCCATGGTCGTTGCCACTGCAGGATCGCTTCCTGCAGGCGCTGAAGAGGGTGCCTATCTGCGCGCAGCCGTGGCGCTCGAGCGATCCGGAAAAAACAGTGCGGCGATGAAGGCCTATGAAGCCGCCACGAAACAGTGGCCGGAGAGCCTTGCGGCGCATATCGGCCTTGGCAATATCCGTTATGCGCAGGGCGATCTGCAGGGTGCCGCCATGGCATTCAGCGCTGCCACAAAGACCCATCCTGATGCCGCCCAGCCGCTCAACAACCTTGCCCAGGTATATCTTGAGCAGGGCCACTTTGAAGAGGCGATGCGGGCAATCGAGCAGGCTGTCCGCATCGATGACAGCAGCACGCTGTACAGGCAGACGATGGCCGAGATTGAAAACGCCCGCAATGCGGTCAACTAGAGGCAGAGTGCATCACCTGTAACCACGCCTATCGACAAGCCGCTGCACGATCATGACAATCGGCTGAATTCCACCATCCGGGAGTGATCCATGAATATCGTGAACCTCATTCTTGCCATCTTTCTGCCACCTGTCGGCGCATTCCTGCAGGTCGGCGCCAGCAAGCACTTCTTTATCAATATCGTGCTGACCCTGCTCGGCGTGCTGCCCGGTGTGCTGCATGCGGTCTGGCTGGTCGCTACCGACCAGAAGGGATAACCATCCCGCCAGCGCCATGAATAACCGGCTGAAAGCAGCCCTGCTGCTGCTCATCGCCAGCGCCCTCTTCTATGGCGCTTCCTTCATCAAACTGCCTGCCGTCGATGCGGCGGCCGACAGCTACTTCTCCGAATCGATCAAGGCGGCCGGCATCGCCTACGCCACCACGCGCGGCGTCAATGCGGTGGTTTCAGTGGTACAGGAGTCGCATATCGAGGTGGCTCCCGGCGGCCTCGGCCTTTCGATCGCTGCCGGCCAGGTGCTCGATCCGATCAACGATATGACCGAACGGCTCTCCTCGATGCTGGTGACAGCCATCGCCTCGCTCGGCATCCAGAAGCTGGGTTACGAGATCGGTGAAGCGCTATCCTTCAAGACGATTGCGCTACTGTTGCTGCTGGCCGTGCCGATACTCTGGCTCGGGCAGGCATCCGCCCCGCTGATGCAGCTCATTTTTAAACTGGGACTGATCCTGCTGCTGCTGAGATTCATGTTGCCGCTCTCTGCCATCGTCAGCGATGCACTCTATAGCGGCTGGCTTGAGCCCGGCATCGAGGAGGCGACTACCAAGCTCGGCATCGTTTCAGATCGATACGATGAGATGAGCAGCATGGCTCCGGAGCAGAATCAGGGGCTCTTCTCGTCGATGACATCCGGGGCTGCCGACAAGGTGAAACGGACGAAAGAAGCGCTGGATACCATGGTGGAGAATGCGGATAGCATCATCACCTCGTTGCTCAACCTGATGACCGCCTATCTCGCCATCTTTGTCGTGCAGGTCTTGCTGTTGCCGCTGGCCATGCTCTGGGTTCTGGTCTCGATCTTCAGAAGCAACCTTCTCGACTCCTTTGCCGGCCAGCTAACATCAAGAGTCGCCGCTGGCTGAAAGCGGCCAGAAGCAGACATTTAGCAAAAAGGCTATAATAGTTATATGATACGTATTGGCATCCTTCATTCTTTAACTGGTACCATGGCCATAAGTGAAGCTCCGCTTGTACAAATCATTAAAATGGCCATTGATGAGATAAATGAGACAGGTGGAGTTCTAGGAGAACAGGTAGAAACTGTCATCGCAGATGGAGCTTCCGATCCGCTCGAATTTTCCAGAAAAGCTCGCGAACTAAGGCAATCTGGGATACCCACCATATTTGGCTGCTGGACCTCTGCTTCTAGAAAGGCAGTGAAAGATGTTATTGAGGGTTCTTCCACTCAGCTTTGGTACCCCATTCAGTATGAGGGCATCGAACAATCCCCGAACATCTATTACACAGGAAGCACCCTTAACCAACAGATCGAACCAGCTGTTCAGTGGTGCATTGAGCACTTAGGGAAAAGTTTTTTCTTGGTCGGTTCTGACTATGTGTTTCCACGGACAGCTAATCGCCTTATTCGCTCCATTGTTCTGCAAGCAGGTGGTAAAATAGTTGAAGATATTTATCACCCACTTGGGGATAAGAAATTTTCTAGCACCATTGATTTGATCAAGCAGCACAAGCCGGATGTTGTATTTAACACTCTCAACGGTGATTCAAACTTATTCTTCTATAAGCAGTTACATCAAAAAGGTATGGATGCAGAAGAGTTTCCTGTGATGGCAGTCAGCATAGGAGAGACTGAGGCAGAAAGCATCACAGAAGAAATCAATGGCCACTACACTTGCTGGAGCTATTTCCAAACAGTTAATACAGCTGAAAATCGAGCCTTTATTGAAAAGGTTCAAAACAACATTAATAGATGTGCCGTAACCTCCGATCCAATGGCTACAGCCTATGCTCAACTCCACTTATGGGGAAAAGCTGCGAACGCTGCTGGTAGCATCCGACGGGAAGATATTCATCGGGCCTTGAAAAAGCTTTGGATTGATAGCCCACTTGGTCAATTCCAAATAATAGAGAATAATCACACTCCAAAATTAGCGCTTATTGGAAAGGCTAATGCTAATGGGCAATTCGAGATTGTCTGGTCATCTAAAGATCAGATTGAACCTTTACCTTGGTTGGGGATGGAAAAATTACAACTGCCAGCATCTAGGCTAATTAAAGAGGTCATGGGCGAACTCCCTCGCTTTATCGACTTGAGTTCACAACTAGAGCATGAGGTAGATAAACGAAAAAAAGCTGAACTAGCCATACAAAAGGAACGTGATATTGCTCAGTCATATTTAAACACCGCCAGCGTTATGATGGTTGCAATCAACAAAGATAAGGAGGTCATTCTAGCTAATAAAAAAACGTGCGAAGTTCTTGGATACCCTGAAGAAAATATTCTAGGCAAAAACTAGTTTGAAAACTTTCTACCAGCAGAACATAGAAACGGTGCAGGTGTGGTTTTCGAAAAGCTTATTGCCGGAGAAATAGAACCTGTTGAGTTTTATGAAAACTCTGTGGTTACCAAGGATGGCAAAGAAAGGATTGTCGCATGGCATAATTCTGTATTTAGAGATGAGAGGGGTAACATTGTTTCAACATTGAGTTCCGGAGAAGATATTACCGACCAAAAACTTCTAGAGCAGAGACTACATCATACCCAGAAGATGGAGGCACTGGGTACGCTGATAGGCGGCATAGCTCATGATTTCAACAACAAGATGGGGGGGATTACCGGCAATCTTTATCTGGCAAAAAAAGAGGCTTTAGCTATTCCATCTATCTTTAATAAGCTGGAAATTGCAGAGGAGCTATGCTTTCAAATGACGGGGGTAATTAAACAGCTCATTACTTTTACCCAGAAAGAGATGATTGAAGAAGATGAAATAAGCCTTAACGAATGTGTTAAAGAGGTATTGGGCACACATAAATTCGATGTTTCTGAAAATATTTCCCTCTATATTGACCTCGCTGAAAATGACCTCTACATACGTGGTTCACCCATGCAGATCAAACAGATCGTTAACAATCTGCTCGAAAATGCGGTTGATGCAATTGCTGATGTTTTACATCCGGCAATTCAGTTTGAGAGTGGCATGTTTGAGGCAGATGATGACTTCAGAAGCCGTCATCCTGAGCAAAAAAACACCCTATTTGCTCATTTGGAAGTTAAAGACAACGGAACAGGGATTCCACATGAAGATATGGAGCATATTTTTGAGCCATTTTTTACCACAAAAAATAAAATAATTGGGCAAGGCCTTGGTTTGTCTGTTGTCTATGGCCTAGTTCAGAATCACAATGGCATAATTGATATAAACAGCTCACCTGGCCTTGGTACCTCTGTGCACATTTATCTGCCTCTAATAGAAAAGGAGTAGCTATTGTTACTCCAGTTGAACCTCCAATAGAGAGAACATAATGATTCATGTAAACGAATGTCCGCTTGAGACCGCGGCCGGAAACTGCCATTGAAAAAACAGTGGTTATTGATCGCCCGGTCACCTGATAGCATCCGAGCGTGCCTTTCGATTTAGCCGTCATCGACCTCGACAACACGCTTTATGCCGCCGATACCGGCGTCTTCGCCCGTATGGACAAACGCATGACCGCCTATGTCGCCAGAGAACTCGGTGTCGATGCAAAAGAGGCGGACCGGCTCAGGGTGAAATACTGGAAGGAGTACGGCACCACGCTCCGCGGCATGATGCTGCACCACGGCATGGAGCCGGAGGGCTTCCTGCACGACGTACACGACATCGACGCACATGAAATCCTGAAAAAGGACGAGGAACTCGATGCGGCGCTGGCCCGGCTGCCGGGGCGTAAGGTGATCCACACCAACGGCATTACCGAGCATGCCGAGAGGATTCTTGCCGCGCTTGGCATCCGCCATCACTTCGAACGCATCTACGATATCCGCTTCAACGATTACATCCCCAAGCCGTGCAAGGAGACGCTGGCGCTGCTGATCGAAAATGAGGGGTGCGATCCGGGGCGCACGCTGGTGGTCGACGACATGGCCGATAACCTGAAGGTGGCGCGGGAGCTCGGCTGCAAAACGGTCTGGATCACCCAGGAGCCGGAAGGCCACTGGGACTTCCATATCCCCCGCTTCCATCATCTTCCGGATGCATTAAGGCAATAAAAAAGGCCGGCAAAGCCGGCCTTTTGTTTTAGCTACATCTTGTTCTACTGATTCATGCGATCAAAGAACTCGGCGTTGTTCTTGGTGGTGCCGAGCTTATCAAGCAGGAACTCCATCGCATCAATGGTGCCCATCGGTGAGAGTATCTTGCGCAGGATCCACACCTTCTGCAGATCTTCGCGCGGCGTAAGCAACTCCTCCTTGCGGGTGCCCGACGGTGCGATGTCGATAGAGGGGAATACACGCTTGTCCGCCAGCTTGCGATCAAGCTTGATCTCCATGTTACCGGTACCCTTGAACTCCTCGAAGATCACCTCATCCATCTTGGAGCCGGTCTCGATCAGCGCGGTGGCGATAATGGTCAGGGAGCCGCCACCTTCGATGTTACGGGCAGCGCCGAAGAAGCGTTTCGGGCGGTGCAGCGCATTGGCATCCACACCACCGGTAAGAATCTTGCCCGAGGATGGCACAACGGTGTTGTAGGCGCGCGCGAGTCGGGTGATCGAATCGAGCAGGATCACCACATCCTTGCCGGTCTCCACCAGTCGCTTGGCCTTCTCGATCACCATCTCGGAGACCTGTACATGGCGCTGTGCCGGCTCGTCGAAGGTGGATGAGACAACCTCCCCCTTCACCGAACGCTTCATGTCGGTCACCTCTTCCGGACGCTCGTCGATCAAAAGTACGATCAGCTCCACAGCCGGATGATTGGCCTCGATCGAGTGTGCGATCGACTGCATCATCACCGTTTTACCGGTACGTGGCGGTGCCACCAGCAGAGCGCGCTGCCCTTTTCCGATCGGCGATACGATATCGATGATACGGCCGGTGATATCCTTCTTGGTTGGATTCTCGACCTCCATATGCAGGCGCTCATCCGGATAGAGCGGCGTCAGGTTGTCAAAGAGCACCTTGGTACGCGCCTGCTCGGGTGACTGGCCATTGGTGGTGTCGACTGTTTTCAGTGCAAAATATTTCTCGCCGCGGCGTGGCGAGCGGATTTCTCCGGCTACGGTATCGCCCTTACGCAGGAAGAAGCGGCGGATCTGGTGCGACGAGACATAGACATCGTCCGGGCCTGAAAGGTAGTTGGCATCGGGAGAGCGCAGGAAGCCGAATCCGTCCGGCAGAATCTCAAGCACGCCCTCACTGTAGATGGTGCCGCCACGCAGCCCGTGGGCACGAAGGATGGCGGAAACCTGCTCCTGCTTACGCATGCCGGCGGCATTCTCGATATCGTACTGGTCGGCGAGTTCCAGCAGTTCGGTAGGTGACTTGGCCGAAACCTCCTTCAGGTTCAGCGTCACCCCTTCCATTTCGTCAGAAATTCTTTCATCGGAATCATCGCGGCGACCGCGCTTACCGTTACGGTCTGGTTTATTGTTACGGTCACCCTTCTTCCAGCGCGGGCGTTTGCCATGCTCCTGAGACTGATCCCTGGCTGCCTCATCATGGTTTGTGGATGAAGCATCTGCCTTTGCCTCAACTTCACTTTCCGAAGTTTCGGCCTTGGGCGTTCTGCTGCGCCGACGCGGCTTCTCCTCAGCTGCCACGTCAGCTGGCGGCGCCTCTTTTTCGCCTGCATCAGCTTCAACCTTCTCCTTGGGAGGCCTGCCTCGGCGACGAGGTTTCTCCGCAGCAACAGCTGCCTCGGGAGCAGCCTCTACCACTTTGCGAGGCCTGCCACGGCGTGCAGGTTTCTCATCAGCAGGCTTAGCCTCAGAAGCATCCACTTCCTGCGCTACTTCGATTTCGTTAGACATTGAATACTCCAAGTGAATAGACGGGTCGGATAGATGAAACCTGATACGTCTTTGATGAATTACTGATAGGTGACAGTTACTACGGATAGCCGGAACGCCAGAGAAAACCGGCAACGGATGCATTGCTAAATGTGCATCCTGCCCATGTCAACCCTGAGAGACTACATCAACGAATCAATCTGTAACAGTAAGATTTGATACGGGCGGATCAGTAATCTTTGTGCTCGGCCAGCCCCTCCTGCAGCAGTGGATCATTCACATTGTTCCAGCCGCCACCATCAGCGGCAAGCCGGATCTCTGCATGATGGCCGCCATACTTCCCCCTCCTCTCTTTGACTATCCCCGCCCTCCGGATTCCCATCTCCCCGGGCAGACGTTTAGCTATAGTGTAGCAAGAATCTTGCGGTGTATGGCATTCACCTCGGCCTCGAGTGCCTGCAGGGAGCCATTGTTTTCTATAAGCCATGTGGCGGCCCGCCTGCGCTGATCATCGCCGCATTGCCGTGCCGTTATGGTGCGAAACTGTTTCTCATTGCGATCGCCACGCGCCAGTACCCTGTTCAGGCGAACATTCTCATCGGCCAGAACAACGATCACACCATCCATACGGCCCACGCCTCCCGACTCCAGCAGAACGGATGCCTCAACAATGACATAGGGGGCCTGCAGCTTCTCAAGCCACTGCTCCTCCGCCCGCCAGATCAGCGGATGCATAATGGCATTGAGCTTTGCGGTCTCCGCATCACTGCTAAAACAGTGGTTTGCAAGTGCTGCGCGGTTGATTGTGCCGTCCTTATTGAGAAAGTTTTCACCAAAGGCCTCGATCAGCTGTGCTGATCCGTTTGTACCGGGCGCAATGACCGCATGCCCCACCCTGTCGAGATCAAGAACCGGAACGCCCAGTTTTTCAAACATGACAGCCGTTGCGCTTTTGCCGCTGCCGATACCGCCGGTCAGTCCGATTCGCAGCGGTCTGTTCACCCGCTTACCCCGAGCAGCCCTGTATACCACGCCACAATCTCCCCGCCTGCGACAAACCAGAGCATGCCTGCCACCGCCAGGTAGGGGCCAAATGGAATCTCGGCCCGCATGCCGCGACGTGAAAGCAGAAGAAAGATTGAACCGACCACAACACCGGCAACCGATGAAGCAAGAATAATAAACGGGAGGGCCTGCCAGCCCATAAATGCGCCCAGCATTGCCAGCAGTTTAAAGTCACCGTATCCCATCCCCTCACGACCGGTCACCAGCAGGAATATGCGGGCGACCAGCCAGAAGATCCAGTAACCGGCCACGGCTCCAATCAGTGCCTCCTGCAGGTAACCAAACCACCATGAAAAGGCGAGCCCGAGTGCAATGCCGGGAAAGGTCAGTGCGTTGGGAAGAAGCCATGTCTCCAGGTCGATCAGGGTCAGTATCCAGAGCAGAAAAAACAGTGAAAGCGCCATCAGCAGAATCGGCGTCGGCCCATAGAGCCAGGCCAGCCCCGCAAAGCTCAATCCCATGATCGCCTCAAGCAGGGGGTAACGCCACGATATAGGCTCGTGACAGTGGCGACAGCGCCCCTTTAGCAGGATCCATGAAACGAGCGGGACATTATCCCTGAATGCAATGGGATGCTTACAGGCCGGACAGTGACTGGCCGGAAAGGCGATCGACTCGCGGCGTGGAATCCTGTGCACACACACATTGGCAAAGCTGCCGAAGATCAGTCCGAGAATACCCACTGCCAACACAAACAGTGTCACTCATCTCCTCCGGAGAGCCCCAGTTTCTTGAGCCGGTAACGCAACGAGCGGAAGCTGATACCCAGCTCCTCCGCCGCGCGCGTAATATTCCCCCCGGTTCTGGCCAACGCCTCATCAATCAGCTGCCGCTCCACCAGTTCCATCCACTCATCCAGATTCTGCTGTTGCTGCTGAAGATGATAGAGCGAGATCTCAGAAACAGGCTGCGGTGCCAGGTAGAGTTCATTGAGCAGGGCAACATCCAGATCGCCACTCTCGCTGAGGGCCAGCATACGCTGCAGAAGGTTCTCAAGTTCGCGAACATTGCCCGTAAACGGAAACTCAGACAGACGCTTCAGGCAGCCCTCACTCAGGGTGGAACGTCCCCCACTCCACTGCCGCACAATAGCCCTGGCCAGCACCGGGATATCCTCCCTGCGCTGACGCAGGGGAGGCATGTGCACAGGCACAACATTCAGCCGGAAAAAAAGGTCCTCACGGAAGGTGCCTTTACGCACTTCCGCTTCAAGGTCGCGATTTGTGGCGGCGATAATTCGTACATCCACATCGTGCTCCCGGTCATCGCCAACACGCCGGACACGCCGCTCCTGCAAGACACGCAGCAACTTGACCTGAACCGATAGCGGCATCTCCCCGACCTCATCCAGGAACAGGGTGCCACCATTGGCGGACTCGATCAGACCGGGCCGGTCAAGGTCAGCTCCGGTAAATGCCCCCTTGCGATGTCCAAACAGTTCAGATTCAAACAGCCCCTCGGGAATCGCCCCGCAATGCACCGGCACGAACGGTCCACCGGCACGACTGGAGGAGGTGTGCACGGTACGTGCCGCAAGCTCCTTTCCTGTCCCCGATTCGCCACCGATCAAAACTGTAAAATCGGATTGTGCTGCGCGCATGAGCCGCGAACGCACCCGCTTCATCGGCTCTGACTCACCGATCAGCATCTCATTTTTCACGGCCAGTTCATCTTCCGCTTCAGCCTCATGCGCACTGTCGGCAGAAGCGATGTCGGCAAGAGCTATCTCCACAGCCACAGCCAGCTCGTCAGCCGACACCGGTTTGGTCAGATAGTCGAATGCTCCCTCTTTCATCGCTGCCACAGCCGTATCGGCGCTGGCATAGGCGGTAAGCAGGAGAATTCTGGCATCGGGCAACAAACGCTTTCCGGCCCTGATGACATCAATGCCTGCATCACGCCCATCCATGCGCAGGTCTGTCAGCACCACATCAAAGTTCTGCGCCTGCATCAACTGCTCAGCCTCTTCTGCCGACGCGCACCCACTCACCTGGTGCCCCTGCATATTCAGCCCCAGAGAGAGTATCTGTCTGGCGTTCGCCTCATCCTCAACAAGCAGAATATCAGCCATTATTTTCTCCCGCGGCCGCCAGCTTACCGTCACTGTTTTTTGCTGTCCCGATCTCACCTGTTACCGTAAAGCAGGTGGACTCTTTCAGACAGTTGATATCGACTCGCCAACCATTGACTCGACACACCTGCTGAACAGTGGCCAGCCCGAGCCCCACTCCAGAAGACCTGCCGCTTACAAACGGCTCAAATATCCGCCCCCTGATATTCTCGGGCACCTTGCCGGGATTGCAAACCTTAAGCTTCCACACACCCGTTTCTGCATGCATGTCGATGCGCACAGCGCCCTTACTGCTGTTGGCCAGGGCATTGGAAAGAAGGTTATCAAGCACCACCCGGAAATGGTCCGGATCGAGATTGATCTGGTCAATATCACAGCTCCATAGAATGCGGCTGGAACCTGTCATCTCATACTGGGCGACTGCAGCTGCTATCAGCTCGGAAATATCGACAGACTCCGGCGCCGGAACCATCGGCTTGGCATAATCGAGCATTGTTGAGGCCAGGCGATTCAATCGCAACATCTCATCGTGCAGGATATGTTTAATATTTATGCCATCACTTTTTTTCCCTTTATCGATAAACTCCAGCCCCTGAGTCATGGTCTGAATCGGGTTGCGGATCTCATGTGCCAGCATCGCCGCCATCTGCCCCAAAGCAGCCATCTTCTCCTGCTGCACCAGCTCCTGCTCCATTTTGCGCACATCACTGATATCCACCAGAGTTAACAGCCACATCGCATCATGGCCCGCATCCAGCCGGGTCACCCGCACCAGAATGATCTTATCATTGTGTTTATAATCAAACTGGCACGTGGGGGCGTGAGGCCGTTCAAAATATCTATTCAGGTCAGGCATGGAGAGTAACTCTTCCAGCTGCAATGATCCAAGCAGCCTTCTCGCTGCAGCATTCATATCGGAGAGATGACGATCCTCATCGAGCACCACCATCCCCTCATGCATGGATAGCATGACACGGTCATAAAGATCCTTGAGCTGGCGATGCTGCCGCACAGCCTGGACGCTGACCGCGCGCAGTGCCGAGTGCCGTCTGGAGATAAAGGCCATCACGCCACCGACCAGCAGCAGCGCCGACACCTGCAGCAGTGCATGCGTTGACTGCTGCGCATCAAGCAGTGAGTAATGTATCTTCCACGCCGCCGCATATGCAGCAGCAAGGTAGCAGATACAGGCAATGATTGACGTCAACTGTGGAAGCAGACGCATGCCATGCAGGCCTGAGGCAATAATGATCAGGCCTGAAAGAAATGCGAACGGACTTGTCACACCTCCGGTAGAAAACACCAGCAGCCCTGCCAGCAGTGCATCACCGCCATAGCAGAACATCAGCTGGTTGCGGGGTGTGAAATTACTGTAGGAGAGCAGTGCCTGCATCACCAGCAGAAGCAGAAACAGCAACCCCGCGGCAACCATCACCTGCTGCTGGAGTTCGGCGGCATCCTGATAGAACCAGGTAGCAATAATTAGTGCGATGGCACTGCCCGCCAGCACCCGGAGGTATAGCGTTATCATATACAGTAGTTTTTCCGGCTCTTGGGTAAGCTGTTTGGCTTAAGCCAATACATGATACGCAAAGATCAGACTATCGAGGCCATCTGGAAGATCGGCAGATACATGGAGATTACCAGTCCGCCAATCACCACGCCGAGGAATGCCATAATGATCGGCTCCATCAGCTGTTGCATGTTTTCCACTGCAGTATCGACCTCCTCCTCATAGAAGTCGGCGATCTTGCCCAGCATCTCCTCCAGACTACCGGTCTGCTCACCGATCGAGATCATCTGGGTAACCATGATAGGGAAAACACCACTGGCCTCAAGCGGTGCAGTCAGAGTCTGACCTTGTGCAATGGAGTCCTTCGATGAGAGGATAACCTCTTCAATCACCACATTGCCCGAGGTCTCGGCCACAGTGTCCATCGCCTCAAGAATCGGTACGCCGGCCGCAGCCAGAGTAGAAAATGTACGGCAGAACCTTGCCACGGCTGCTTTGCGAAGCACATCACCCAATACCGGCAGCGCCAGCAGAAGTTTGTCGATCTGGTAGCGTCCCTTCGGCGTTTTATAGATTGACTTGACGGCAAAAAACAGTGCAACTGGTGTACCGACCACAATATACCAGTACTCCACAAACAGCTCTGAAATATCCATGGTGATCTGAGTCGGTGCCGGCAGGTCCGCACCGAAGTCGGCAAACATTTCGCCGAAGACCGGAATCACAAAGATCATCAGGATGCTGGTCACGATAAAAGAGATGACCAGAATCGATGCCGGATAAACCATGGCGGACTTGATCTTGCGCTTCAGACTCAGCGCCTTCTCCTTATAACTGCAGAGCCTGAGAAGGATCGAGTCAAGAATACCTCCCTGTTCGCCTGCCTCGATCAGCGAACAGGTCAGACGATCGAACTCCTTGGGGAACTTCCGCATCGTCTCACCAAGCTGATTACCTCCCTCAAGGCTCTGTCGCACCTCTCTGAGCAGCTTATTCATCGCCTTCTTGTCCGAGCCCTTCTCTGCCATCTCAAAGCACTGCACCAGCGGCAGACCTGCATTAATCATGGTTGAGAGCTGGCGGAAGAAAACCGAGATATCCTTCTCATCCACCTTTTCCGGAAACAGGTGTATCTCTATCGGCTTCTTCTTAACCTTGATTTCGCTAAGCCCTGCACGCCGAAGTTTTGCCGAGACAATTTCGCGATTATTCGCCTCCATCTCGCCACTCTGGGGAACACCCTGCTTGTTCTTCGCCTGCCAGACAAATATCGCCATCAACCAGCCACCGTCACTCTGAGACACTCCTCAAGAGATATTTCACCACGTTTCACCTTCTCCAACGCCTCCATGCGCAATGTCTTCACACCCATGGATACCGCAATCGCATTAATCCTGTCGGAATTTTCACCGGCATAGACCGCGTCGCGAATCTGATCAAACACAGGCATCACCTGATATATACCAGTACGCCCTTTATAGCCTGTACCGCTGCAGGTCGGACACCCCTTACCTCGCATGGGGCGGTACTGATCAAGCTCCGCCTCTGGCACGCCCGCCTCAAGCAGTGCCGCGTGGGGCACCTTCTCATCCTCTTTGCAGTCCGGACAGATGCGGCGAGCAAGACGCTGGGCTGAAACCAGATTCACAGCAGAGCCTACCAGAAATGACTCCACCCCCATATTCACCAGACGGGTCATGGTGGATGGCGCATCATTGGTGTGCAGCGTGGCCAGCACCAGATGTCCGGTCAGTGCGGCCTTGATGCCGATGGCGGCCGTTTCATAGTCACGGATCTCACCGATCAGAATAATATCGGGATCCTGGCGCAGGAAGGAGCGCAGGGCGGCAGGGAAGTCGAGGCCGATATCGGGTTTCACATTCACCTGATTGATACCCATAAAGTTGAATTCCACGGGATCCTCAGCCGTGGAGATATTAACCCCGGGCTGATTCAGCTCTGCAACTGCTGAATAGAGGCTCACGGTTTTACCGGAACCGGTCGGCCCCGTCACCAGCACCATGCCGTAGGGACGGTTAATATTCTCCTTCAGCCATCCCAGTGCCTGCAGAGAATAACCGAGTTTGGTCATATCCAGCTGGAGGCTGGAGGGGTCAAGCAAACGAAGAACAACCTTCTCTCCAAACAGCGTGGGCAGGACTGAAACACGGAAATCAACAGTTTTAGCGCGTGAAAGGCGAAGCTTGATACGTCCATCCTGTGGAATGCGTCGCTCGGAGATGTCGAGCCGTGCCAGAATTTTCAGACGTGAGATCATCGCATCGCGCATACTCATGCGCGGACGCATAATTTCATGAAGCACGCCATCGATACGGTAACGAACACGCAACACCTTCTCGTAAGGCTCGAGATGAATATCCGAGGCCCCGCGCTTGATCGCATCAAGCAGAATCAGATTGATCAGGCGTACGACCGGAGCAGCTTCCGTTTTTGCGGAGAGTGAAATCTCATCGACCTCTTCATCGAGTACCTCAACCACCTCGACATCCATTGCGCCAAGATCGGCCATGACATCATGAAGGTGTGATTCGGTCTCGTTAAGGGCATCAAGCTTCTTGATCAGTTCACTTTCCGGAGCTATTACCAGACTGATCTGCTTGCCACTGATAAAGGCAATCTCATCCAGTGCATTGATGTCATAGGGGTCGGCAACAGCAAGCTTGAGTATGTTGCCCTCTGTTCTAAGCGGCAGCACAATATTCTTGCGAAGAATATCAAACGGAACCTTGGAAGCCCCCTCATCAATCTCAACCTTATTCAGGTCCACCACCGGACAGCCGAAGGTTCGCGCCACAAAAGCAACCAGTTGCTCTTCAGTAAAGATATCCTGTTTAACCAGCTGTTTGGTCAGCGACTCGCCATTCAGCTTTGCTTCACGCACAACACGGTCGAGCTGCTCCCGTGTGATACGGTGCTGACGCAGAAGAATGTCGCCCAGACGTGATCGATTCATCAGCTTGCCTGCCAGCCGGGCAGGGCCAGAGGGTCTCTACCCAGACTCATCTCAATATTACGTAAGGTTCCGATCAAAGCCGGGCGCGCGCATCCGTGCCACCAGGCAAAGGACTCCGCACCCTGGGCAATCAGCATGGGCAGACCGTCAACACTGTTGCGCGCAGGTTGTGCTGCCCTGCAGAAAGCGGTATTTCCATCCGGCTTGTAGACGGCATCAATTGCAACACCTTCCCCGCCAAGTTCAAATGGAAAGTGCTGGCCCGGCTCCAGGCCGAGCGAGGTGGTATTGACCAGCAGTATCGCCTCCCCACAGGCACGGGTGACAGCCTCCTGCTCCCATGCAACAGCATGAATATCCATGTCAGGATAGTTGCGTCGGCCTGCCTCCACAAAAGCAGCCAATCGATCCGGGTTTCTGTTGCAGACATAGACGCTGTTCAACTTAAGTACAGCCAGGGCATGCAATACGGCTCGCGCAGTTCCACCGGCGCCGAACAGCAGCGCACTCTTACCGGCCACAGCCACGGCAAGACCATCTATGACGGCGACAAAGCCGCGCCAGTCGGTATTGGTCGCCTCCCAGCCGCCTGGCGTACGACGCACCGTATTCACGGCGCCGATAATCCCGGCATCACCGTCAGGTGAAACCATACGAAACACGGACTCCTTGTGCGGAACTGTCACATTAAATCCTTCAACACCCAGTGCACGCAGTCCCTCCATGGCCTTTGGCAACATATCCGGCTCCACTGCAAAGGGAAGATAAACAGCATTAATCTGTTGCTGCTCAAGGAAAGATGCCTGAAAAGTCGGTGAAAGTGAATGTTTCACCGGCCATCCGATAATCCCATAAAGCTTTGTCGATCCGTTAATTTTCATGCTTCGTCAGCTTAGAAACAGTAACAGAAAGTGTCAAAGGGAACCTTGACTCTGGCACTCTTGGTAACGGTTCAGCATCATTCGCGACATGACCTCCGGAGAGCCACAGAGCACAGCACCCTCACCATCCTTTGTGACACTACCGAACCTGCCGGCACCTTACCCCTCCCTGCTCGATTTCTTTGACAACCACTTCCCCTATGTCGGTCGTGATATCTGGCGCGAACGCCTGAAGCTGGGGAAGATAAGCGACGAGCGAGGCAAAACTGTAAGCGAGGGCACACCTTTTCGAGTCAATGCCCGCCTGCGCTACTTTCGCGAAGTAGTTCAGGAGCACCCCATCCCATTTGAAGAGCACATTCTGTTTCAGAATGAGTCGATCCTCATTGCCGACAAGCCGCACTTTCTGCCAGTCACTCCGAGCGGCTCATATGTCAACGAGTGCCTGCTGCACCGGCTCAAGCGGCGTACCGGCCTGAATCACCTGGTTCCGGTTCACAGGCTGGACCGCGAGACTGCAGGGCTCGTCCTTTTCACCGTTGATGAGAAAAACCGGCGTCCCTGGTTTGACCTTTTTCGCTACGGCGGCATTGAGAAATCCTATGAGGCAATTGCCACGCTTCCGGCCAATCCGGAAGAAAGGGAGTGGTTGATCGAGAGCCGCATTGAACGCGGCGAGCCGTGGGTTCGTTTCCGCAATGTGGAGGGGGAGCGCAATGCCCGCTCCCGTATTCAACTCGGCGAAGCCCGGGGAGAGTTGGCAAAATTCGAGCTGGAGCCGATCACCGGCAAGACGCACCAGCTACGCCTGCATCTGGGATTGATTGGCTCGCATATCATTGGTGACCGCTTCTATCCCGACTACCAGCCACCCGAAGATCCCCCCAACTATGACAACCCGCTGCAACTACTGGCTAAAAGACTTGCTTTTGAAGACCCCCTGACTGGCAAGCACCTCTCTTTTGAGAGTGGATTCAGCCTTATCTGGTAACCTTTGGTTTTAGCAGCAACCTGCCCGGTGTATCCTTCCTCACTGACCCGCAACAGGAGATAATATGAGTGATATTGTTTTGGATTCAGATGCCATGCTTACCGACCTTCAGGCGCGCGTACTCGGCTGCCTGATGGAGAAACAGATGACCACGCCGGACTACTACCCGCTCACACTTAATGCGCTGGTAGCCGCCTGCAATCAAAAATCGAGCCGTAATCCGGTGTTGAATCTTACCCCGCAGCAGGTTGGCACCATTATCACTGAACTGCGCCATGAGGGTTTAATTGCCGCCAATACGCTCGCCCGTGCCGACCGTTTCGAGCAGTTCCTGTCGCGCAAACTGCACCTGTCATCCAAAGAACGTGCTATTCTCTGTGTTATGCTGCTTCGGGGTCCACACACGTTGAATGA
Source organism: Mariprofundus ferrinatatus (assembly GCF_002795825.1). Taxonomy (NCBI): domain Bacteria; kingdom Pseudomonadati; phylum Pseudomonadota; class Candidatius Mariprofundia; order Mariprofundales; family Mariprofundaceae; genus Mariprofundus; species Mariprofundus ferrinatatus. Next base: position 1,829,294 of record NZ_CP018800.1, read on the forward strand.
GCTCAAGGTGAATACCAGCCGCATGGTCAATTTCACCGATCACGATGAAATTCTGCAAACCCTACAGGGGCTTATGGATCGTGATGAAGCTCTGGTCATCCAGATCCCCAGGAGCCATGGCCAGCGTGAAGACAGATATGCCCATCTGCTCTGCGGCATGCCTGATCTCGCTGCAATCCCGGCTCAACCGTCCTCCCCGCCTTCAAACAGGAGTTCTGATGAAGTGCTCGAACGCATCAGCCGCCTTGAAGAAACTGTCGCGCGTCTGGACAGGGAACTAAAGGAACTCAAAGAGGAGCACACCTCAAGCTTTCTGTAACTGACGTCCAAGACATTAATGGGCGAACCAGCAGGCCGCCCATTATCATCGGCCAGTAATCGTCTCGCTATTCAACCGTTACTGATTTAGCAAGGTTGCGCGGCTGGTCGACATCGGTTCCCTTAATCACGGCCACGTGATATGCCAACAACTGCAGTGGAATACTGTAAACAATCGGCGCTGTGCCAGGAAAGATGTCTGAGAGCGTCAGGCTCTGGTAACGATCCAGTCCGATTTTCACCTTGTGATCAGAGAAGAGGAAGAGTTCACCGCCACGGGCACGCACCTCCTGCAGGTTTGAAAGAACCTTCTCCAGAAGCGGGTCATCGGGCAGCGCGCAAACCACCGGCATACTCTCATCCACCAGCGCCAGCGGGCCATGTTTAAGTTCACCTGCAGGATAAGCCTCGGCATGAATATAGGAGATCTCCTTCAGCTTCAAGGCACCCTCCATGGCCACCGGATAGAACGGGCCGCGGCCGAGGAACAGGGCATTGTGCTTATCGGAAAAATCACTGGCCATAATCTGGATCTCATCAGCCAGCTCAAGCACCACTTCAATCTGGCGTGGCAGCGAGTGCAATTCATTAACCATGGCCTCTTCCTGCTCAGTGGTTAATCCGTATCGGCGGCCCAGCGCGACAGTCAGAAGACGCAGTGCCACCAGCTGGGTGGTAAAGGCCTTGGTAGAGGCCACCCCGATCTCAGTACCTGCACGGGTCATAAAACAGACATCCGACTCACGCACCAGGGAACTTTCAGGAACATTGCAGACAGTAAGGCTGCCGATATATCCCTGTTCACGACTGCCGCGCAGTGCGGCAAGCGTATCGGCTGTCTCTCCCGACTGCGAAATGGTGATCAGAAGGGAACCAGACGGCACCACCACCCTGCGATATCGGTACTCGCTGGCCACCTCGACGCTGCAGGGGATACCTACTTCTTCAAGCCAGTATCGTGCGACAAGGCCAGCGTGGTAACTCGTACCACAGGCCACGATCTGAACATGTTTTGTGCTATCCAGCAGCGCCTTGGTTTCATGGCCAAAGCTGTCTTCCAGCAGCCGCCCCTTGTGAATGCGCCCTTCAAGGGTTTCCGAAACCACCGCCGGCTGCTCATAAATCTCCTTAAGCATGTAGTGGGCGTATGGGCCCTTGTCGATACTGGCATTAGAGAGCATCGAGTTCTTAACAGGTCGCTCAACCATCTCACCATCAGCGTTGTAGATGGATACGCCATCGCGGCGAACCTCAGCCACATCACCCTCTTCCAGGAAGATAAACTTCCGGGTAACCGACAGCAGTGCTGCAACGTCGGAGGCAATATAGTTCTCCCCTTCTCCGAGTCCGATCACCAGAGGGCTACCTTCACGCGCAACAATAATACGATCACTGTCCTCGGGACTGGAGGCAGCAAGTGCATAGGCCCCATCCAGCTCCGCAGTTGCCTCCACAACTGCTTGCAGCAACTCCTTGCCGGACTCCAGCTTGTCCGCCATCAAGTGCGCAATCACTTCAGTATCCGTTTCAGAGGTAAATACATAGCCCTTGGCAAGCAGGGCATCTCTCAGCGCATTGTGATTCTCGATAATTCCATTGTGGACGACCGCAACCCGGACGCCACTCATATGCGGGTGGGCATTACGTTCTGCCGGCGCCCCGTGAGTTGCCCAGCGGGTATGGGCAATACCCTGGTTACCTGTAATATCGGATTGCTCAACCATATCCCTCAACACAGCAACCTTGCCAAGAGCCCTGAATCGTTTCATTTCCCCGGCAGCATCCCTGACGGCAACGCCGGCAGAGTCATAACCCCGGTACTCCAGGCGCTGCAAACCCTCCAGCAGCAGGGGTAGTACATTACGATCGGCAATTGCCCCAACAATTCCGCACATCAGCGCACCTTCTTCTGAGGTCGCTTCCAGCTTGCGAGATGACGCTGTGCGTTGCGTTGCGAAAGCGTCAGCCCTCCCTCGGCAACATCCTTGACGATAGTACTGCCCGCTCCGATCGTGGCATTGTCTCCCACCTTAACTGGCGCTACCAGCTGGGTATCGGAGCCGACAAATACGTTATCTCCGATTTCAGTCACGAACTTGTTGGCCCCGTCATAGTTACAGGTGATGGTTCCGGCACCAATATTACAGCCTGCCCCCATATTGGTATCCCCGATATATGTCAGGTGGTTGACCTTGCTGCCACGTCCGATCACCGATTTCTTCACCTCTACGAAGTTGCCGATATGAACGCCTTCATCAAGCTGAGCCTGCGGACGCAGACGGGCATAGGGTCCGATCAGCGCATCTGAACCGACGCTCGCCTGATGAATATGACTGAAGGCATAAACATTCACCCGGTCATCAAGCCATGCATCAACCAGCACAGCATTGGGGCCGATACGGCACTCATCTCCGATCTGCGTAGAGCCAATCAGATAACAGCCAGCCTGAATCACTGTATCGATACCGATATTCACTCCCGCCTCAATTCTCACGGTATCAGGCTTCTCGATCGTCACACCGCGACGCTGCCAGTCCTCGATAATGCGGCGCTGCATAATATCTTCGACATGAGCAAGGTGGACGCGATCATTCACACCCAGCATCTCATCGGCATCATCCATCGTCACGGCCTCGACCGACTGCCCGGCCTTAAGCGCAAGAGGCACGATATCGGGCAGGTAATACTCACCCTGGGCATTGGTATTCCCGATCGCATGCAAAAGATCGAACAGCACTTCGTGGCGTACGCAGTAGATGCCGCTGCTTACCTCGTTGATCTGACGCTGCTCATCTGTTGCGTCCTTCTCTTCAACAATGCACATGACATGCCCGTTATCGTCACGAACTATGCGTCCATAGCCAAATGGATTGGCTGGCCGTGCCGTCAGAACAGTAACATCAGCATCGGATGTGCGGTGGCTGCCTACGAGCATGGCAAGCGTCTCGACAGACAGCAATGGTGTATCGCCGCATACAATCAGCACATCACGAACGTTACGGATCACCTTCTCGCACTGTTTTACGGCATGGCCGGTTCCCAGTTGCTGATCCTGGATCACCCACTCAAGGTTGGCCGGTTGACCTACATGCTCACACACCATCTCGGAACCGTGTCCGGTCACCACTGCAATCGCCTTCGGCATCAGCCCCTCAACCGTGTGAAGAACATGATCAATCATTGCCCTGCCTAATACCTTATGCAGTACTTTTGGCAGGTTAGAGCGCATGCGCTTTCCCTTACCGGCAGCCAGCACGCAGACCTGCAAGTCCGGATGGTGGAGTTTGCTCATAGATATCCTCCAATGAAACGACGGGAACTGAAGATGATTCAGGGCCAATTATAGGCCAAGAAAATAGGATTGCAGTGACTTAATTGCAAACGAAAAAGGGCCGCACGATGTGCAGCCCTTTTTGATTATTGTATAACGTTACTTCTGCTTCTTCTTCCTGAGCCAGATCAGACGTGCGGTCATCATGGCCAGCTCAGCTTCAGCTGCAGCATAATCGATATCGTCTTTCTGCATATCGAGCAGCTCTTTCGCCTTGCGTTCAGCTTCGATTGCAGATGCCTCATCAATATCATGGGCACGCTCGGCCGAATCGGAAAGAACAGTAACCATATCAGGCTGAACTTCCATAAAGCCGCCTGACACGAACACCTCATCAACGGTTTCGCCATTGGTGATGCGGAGTTCACCGGTGGTCAGAGCACTGAGCAGAGGACTATGTTTTGGCAGAATACCGAGTTCGCCGGCCGCTCCGGGAGCAACCAGAAACTCAGCTTCGCCACGATAGACCTCGCGCTCGGCTGTAGCGACCAGCACTTGCATGGTAGAAGCCATTAGCCCTTAGCCGCCATCTTCTCAGCTTTAGCGACTGCCTCTTCAATGCCGCCGACCATGTAGAAGGCCTGCTCCGGAAGGTGATCATACTCACCAGCCAGAATACCCTTGAAGCTCTTGATGGTCTCATCCTTCTTGGCGTAAACACCTGGAGAACCTGTGAACACCTCAGCAACATGGAATGGCTGTGACAGGAAACGCTGAACCTTACGGGCACGCTGTACAGTCATCTTGTCTTCGTCTGAGAGCTCATCCATACCAAGAATGGCGATGATATCCTGAAGCTCTTTGTAGCGCTGCAGTGTCTGCTGTACGCCCTGGGCAACGTCATAGTGCTCAATACCGATGATCTTAGGATCAAGCTGACGGGAAGTAGAGTCGAGTGGATCCACTGCAGGGTAGATGCCCAGCTCTGCAATCTGACGGGACAGTACGATGGTGGAGTCCAGATGCGCGAAAGTCGTTGCCGGCGCAGGGTCGGTCAAGTCATCCGCAGGTACGTAAACTGCCTGTACGGAAGTGATCGAGCCAACCTTGGTAGAAGCAATACGCTCCTGCAGACGGCCCATCTCTTCAGCCAGGTTTGGCTGATAGCCCACTGCCGACGGCATACGGCCCAGCAGTGCGGATACCTCAACACCGGCCAGTGAGTAACGGTAGATGTTGTCGATGAAGATCAGAACGTCGAGGCCTTCCTCACGGAAGTACTCAGCCATGGTCAGGCCGGTCAGTGCAACGCGCAGACGGTTGCCTGGAGGCTCATTCATCTGGCCGTATACCAGTGCTACCTTGTCCAGTACGTTGGACTCCTTCATCTCGTAGTAGAAGTCGTTTCCTTCACGGGTACGCTCACCAACACCTGCGAATACGGAGAAACCACCGTGCGCCTTCGCGATGTTATTGATCAGTTCCATCATGTTTACGGTCTTGCCCACGCCGGCACCGCCGAACAGACCAACCTTACCGCCCTTGGCGATAGGGGCCATCAGGTCGATCACCTTGATGCCGGTCTCAAGAATTTCTGCAGCAGGAGAGAGATCATCGAAGCTCGGAGCGGCACGATGAATTTCCCAGCGTTCTTCAGAAGGAACGTCAGCGCCTTCGAAGTCGATTCCTTCGCCAAGCACATTCATGATACGGCCAAGGGTTGCCTTTCCGACAGGAACCTTGATTGCAGAACCGGTATCCTTAATCTGCATACCGCGCTTGAGTCCGTCAGTTGCACCCATAGCTACCGCACGCACAGTGTTGTCACCGAGATGCTGCTGGACTTCCATCGTCAGCTGCGGGTCTGACATCACCAGTGCGTTATAAATTTTTGGCAGCTCGCCTGCATTGAAACGGACGTCCACTACCGGACCGATCACCTGAACAATGGTACCTGTACTCATTTTTCCGACCTCTCCTAAAAATCTAAACTATTTAACCAGCCGCAGCTGCGCCGGCACAGATCTCTGCCAGCTCCTGCGTAATGGCGGCCTGACGGGCCTTGTTATATGTAATGCTGAGATCCTTAACGATATCTTTCGCATTATCAGTTGCAGCCTTCATCGCAACCATTCGTGCTGATTGTTCACAGGCCTTGTTCTCGAGAACTGCATGATAAACCAGAGACTCAACGTAACGTCGAAGAACACCTTCCAGAACCTCTTTTGCTTCCGGTTCATAAAGGTAATCCCAATATCCTGCTGTTGATTCATTTTCAGGAACCGGGCATGGCATCAGACGCATAACAGTTGGCTGCTGGGTCATGGTGTTGACGAATTCACTGAATACGAGATGAACTGCATCCAGCTCGCCAGCCTCATACTTCTCAATCGCAAGTGTTACCACACCAAGAATATCGGAGAGCTCAGGGCTGTCAGATATATTCTCAGCAACACCGCTTATGTGTGCTCCGACCCGACGCATGAACATGCCAGCGCGACGACCGATGGTGAACACTTCAATATCAGCCGTCTGCTCTTTCATAAGACCAAGCGCTGCTTTGAGTGCGTTAGTATTCAGACCACCACAGAGACCCTTGTCCGTCGTAACAATAATAACGCCGACTTTCTTGATCTCTTCACGTTCAACAAGGAATGGATGCTGATATTCAGCATGTGCATTCATCATGTTACCGACAACGCGCTTGACACCTTCGGCGTAGGAGCGTGCAGCAACCACACGATCCTGAGCCTTGCGCATCTTCGATGCCGCAACCATCTCCATCGCCTTGGTAATTTTACCGGTGTTCTGGATGGCCTTGATCTGAGTGCGAATTTCCTTGGCTGAAGCCACAATAGACTCCTATCAGTAAGTGCCGGTTGACTTGAAGTCAGCGACAGCTTTCTGAAGACCCTCTTCTACCTGCTCATTCAGTGCCGGGTTGGCATTCAGTCCTTCAACAAGCGAAGAACACTGAGAGTTAAGGTAAGCCAGGTATGCTTTTTCAAATGCTACAATCTTGTTTACTTCGATATCATCGAGGTCGCCGTTGTTCAGGGCGTAGAGTGAAGCAGTCATTTCAGCAACGGACTGAGGATTGTTCTCATCCTGTTTGAGAATCTGCATACCACGTTTGCCGCGCTCGATCTGCATGCGGGTAGCAGCATCAAGATCGGATGCAAACTGGGCGAATGCAGCCAGCTCACGGTACTGAGCAAGGTCAAGACGAAGACCGCCACCAACCTTCTTCATCGCCTTGGTCTGTGCAGCTCCACCAACTCGGGATACTGAGAGACCCGCGTTAATGGCTGGGCGCTGACCAGAGTTGAACAGGCTGGTCTCAAGGAAGATCTGACCGTCAGTAATGGAAATTACGTTGGTTGGTACGAATGCAGATACGTCGCCTTCCTGAGTCTCAATGATTGGCAGTGCGGTCAGGGAACCAGTTTTGCCGGTCACTTCACCATTGGTGAACTTCTCAACATAGGTTTCGTCAACACGTGATGCGCGCTCAAGCAGGCGGGAGTGCAGGTAGAATACGTCACCAGGGTATGCTTCACGGCCTGGAGGACGACGCAGGATCAGAGATACCTGACGGTATGCCCATGCCTGCTTGGTAAGGTCATCATATACGATAAGTGCGTCTTCGCCGCGATCACGGAAGTACTCGCCCATGGTGCAGCCGGAGTATGGCGCAATATACTGCAGTGCAGCAGACTCGGATGCAGATGCAGCTACGATGATGGTGTTATCCAGTGCACCATGCTCTTTCAGGGTACGTACTACGGATGCAACGGTGGAGGCCTTCTGGCCAACTGCTACGTAGACACATGTTACGCCAGTCTCTTTCTGGTTGATGATGGTATCAATAGCGATTGCTGTCTTACCTGTCTGGCGGTCACCAATAATAAGCTCACGCTGGCCACGACCTACAGGAACCATTGAGTCAATTGCCTTGATTCCAGTCTGAAGCGGCTGATCCACAGATTTACGCTCGATCACACCAGGAGCGATCTTCTCTACAGCGTCGAAACCTGAAGCCTTGATCGGACCCTTGCCGTCAACTGGCTGGCCAAGTGCGTTAACAACGCGGCCTTTCAGCTCTGGTCCAACCGGAACCTCAAAGATTTTACCGGTGCATTTTACTTCGTCGCCTTCACCAAGCTCGGTGAACTCACCGAAGATCACAGCACCAACGCTGTCCTCTTCAAGGTTGAGCACCATGCCCATGATTCCACCCGGGAACTCCAGCATTTCGCCGGCCATTGCCCCGGAGAGACCATGAATCAGCGCAACACCGTCACCAACGGAGATGATGCGACCGACATTGGCATCTGCAGCAGCAGCTTCAAAGCCTTTGATCTGTTCCTTAATAATCGAACTAATTTCTGCGGTATCGAGCTTCATATGTATATTCCTCTAATACTCAATCTGTTTGTTTACGCTGCCAAGGTACGGCGCAGGCCGTTAAGTTTTGCACGCAACGAGTAATCAATTTTACGGTCACCAATTCGAATAACCATGCCGCCGAGAATAGAGTTATCCTCTGAGACATTAAGCCGAACTTTTTTGCCGGTTGAAGCGGTCAGCGCAGCCGACAGCTTCTCCTGCAGGGCAGGGTCCATCGCGGTCGCAACAACCACGTCTGCCTCAAGCTCGCTTTCAGCCTGATGCAGCATCTCCTCCACAAAGGAGTGAATCTCAGAAAGCAACGATGCCTTACCGCGATCGGCCAGCAGCGCGACCAGACGATCTACTTCAGACGACACGCCGCCAGCAGACTTCACTATCACCTGCTTCTTCAGCTCAGCCGGATACTCAGGCGAAGCCAGAAAGTCAGCCACCTCATCGGTGGCTACAACTGCCGCGACCTTCTCAAGGTCGCCACGCAGGTCTGCGCCTTCCTGAATCAGATCGAACAGCGCGCGGGCGTATCGACGAGAGATCTGTGACGTGCTCATGCGTTACCAAACCCTGCACTGACGATACCCTCGACCAGCTTGGCGTGACGCTTGGCATCCAGTTCGGATTCCACAACACGCTCAGCTGCCAGCATGGCGATGTCAGCGACTTCAGAACGAAGAGTCTGACGAGCACGATTAAGCTCGGCATTCACCTCTTCACGTGCAGAGTCAACGATCTGCTGAGCCTCTTCACGCGCCTTGACCACTGCTGCTTCGTTGATTTCAGCTGCACGCTTCTCAGCTGATGCAATCACTTCTGAAGCCTTGGTGCGAGCCACCTTAAGCTGCTCGGCAATCTCAGCCTCGGCCTTCGCCTTGGCTTCTTTACCAGCATCCGCTGCGGCAAGTCCGTCTGCAATCTTCTGCGAGCGAGCTTCCATAAGGTCGGCCATTGGTCCATACAGGTACTTCTTCATCAGGAATACCAGTGTTAGGAACACAACGATCTGACCGATAAATGTCAGGTCTATACTCATACGACCTCCTCTTTAAATTCCAATGCTCTATCTATTAACCCAGGAATGGGTTTGCGAACAGGAACCACAGAGCGAAAGCCATGATGATGAATGGGAAAGATTCCATCAAACCTGCAAAGATGAACATGTTAAACATCAACTGTGGGCGCATTTCTGGCTGGCGGGAAATGCCTTCCAGAGCCTTCGAGCAGATGAGACCCCAGCCAATTGCAGAACCCATGCCTGCAGCAGCCAGGATAACGCCGACCGAAATTGCGGTTGCAGCTGTGATGATTGTTGTTGCGTCCATATTTATATACTCCTATCGTTATAAATAATCAGTGTTCTACCGGCTGATGTGCAATGGATAAGTACACCACCGTGAGAATCATGAAGATAAATGCCTGCAGCAGACCAATGAACAGGTGGAATGCAGACCATGCCAAGCCAACAAAGAAACCAGCTGCCATGCCAACCGCACCGCCGCCAAGCAGCAGGAAGGCAATCAACAGGAAGATAACTTCACCAGCAAACATATTTCCGAACAGTCGGAAGGAGAGGCTCAGAGGCTTGGCCAGCTCTTCAACGATTTTCAGAATAAGGTTAATAGGCATCACAATCGGCTTGAGGAATCCGGGCACCAGATTGGTGAACGGCTCCATCAGAAGCTCTTTGCAAAAATGAACAGGTTTGAGCTTAAACTCGTAGTAAAGCACCAGCGCAAAGACCGAGACAGCCATTGCAGCCGGAAGGTTAAGGTCGTTGGTCGGCACCGGACGGAAGTGGTCAACACCGAACAGATGTGCAACGTTACCGAGCAGGAAGGCAGGCAGAACGTCCAGTGTATTAATAAGCGCAATAAAGCAGAACACTGTAAATGCAAGCGGTGCAATCAGCGGGTTATGCACAGGGAAGTTGTCCTTCACGGTCTGATCGACAAACCCGACTACAGACTCCATGAAATTCTGGGCGCCTTTTGGCGCACCCTCAACAAGCCGGCCTTTCAGCCAGAGTGCAAACCCGAACATGGATGCAGCAACAACGATTGTGATGAGCATCGTATCAACATGGATTTGCATAAATGGATTGGACTCATCCAACTTAACAGTCCAATACTGCAGATGGCCGGCAATTCCGCCGTCGCCGTGACTCTGATCAGCCAAGTCCCTCTCCTTTCTGTTCTTTTCTAAAACTCACTATCGCAGAGATGAATACCACCGCCTGCGCTGCGAATATTCCTGCTGCAACAAACAGCAGATGCAAACCAGCCAGATATGCAATCGACAGCGCGGCAATCATCGCAACAAAACGAAGAACTGCCCCCGTATAGATCGACCGCTTGCCTGAATCAATATCCATGCCTTGCGTTCGATCCAGCCGCCTTGCAAGCCAGATCGCGTTCACCACCATTACAGCCACGCCGAATGCCAGTGATAACGCACCTTCGATCTGACCAAACAGCGCCAGAACGACAAACCCGAGAAGCCCGACCAACAGCTGCTGACGTACAATTCGTGATACTGCAGCAACTTTTACTAAAGACATTCAAGCCTCTTCAGGTTGAGCGAAGAGCCACATGTAATGTGATCACCCCTCCCCTCGAATAGAGCGTGCCGCATTATATCGGCAGCCACCCCGCTTAGCAAGCTAACTTTCTGCGCTTTTCACCCATCCAACAGTTACAGATGAAGTGCAGAAACCAGCCTTGATTATACCAGCCCTCCCAACGCCTGCCTGCACATTTCAAGCAGCGGATCAGGGAATACACCAATAGCCACAATAAGGATTGCAGTAACAATTACGGTAGCCTGCATTGGTTTACTTTCGATAAAGTTAAAAGCAACACGCTCCTCATCGAAATAGATATACTTCACTACGCGCAGGTAATAGAACGCACCGACCGCAGAGAAGAGAAGTGCAAACAGCACCAGGTAGAGATGCCCTGCTTCGACTGCCGCAATGAACACAACATACTTCGCCCAGAAGCCGCCTAGAAACGGGATGCCCGCCATTGAAAACATGAACAGTCCCATCGCCAGCGCATAACCGGGCCTGACCCTTGACAGGCCTGCAAAGTCATCCAGCAGTTCGCCCTGGATACCTTCTCGACGCATCAGGATAATGACAGCAAACACACCCATGGTCATAACCAGATAAATAGAGAGATACACAAGAATCCCTGAGAATCCGGCAGCCGTTCCGGCCAGCAGGCCAAGCATTACAAAACCCACATGACCAACGGTAGAATAGGCAAGCATACGCTTGATGTTGCGCTGGGCAATTGCAGCCAGATTGCCGATAGCAATCGTAAGCACAGCCATGCCGGTCAGGATTGCCTCGTACTGGGGCTGAAGTGATGGCAGCAGGTCAACGACGATACGCATGAAGACCACGAAACCCGCCACCTTCGGAGCAACGGACATGAATGCAGTAATCGGGGATGGTGCCCCCTCATAGGCATCCGGAGTCCACATATGGAAGGGTGCCATCGAGACCTTGAAGCCAAGGCCGGCAATGAGAAACACAAGACCAAGCATCACTGCGGCAGATGTCGCACCGCCACCCTGCGTAAGCTTCTCACCCATAACGGCAAACTCGAAACTTCCCGTTACCCCATAGAGGAATGTGACACCGTACAACAGCATACCGGAAGAGAGCGCGCCAAGAATAAAATACTTCAGCGCAGCCTCGTTGGCACGCAACACCTCGCGCTGGAATGCAACCAGCACGTAGACGGAGAGAGCCATCAACTCAAGACCGAGATACATGGTGACAAAGTTGTTGGAGGAGACCATCAGCATCATACCGAGCATGGCAAACAGCATCAGCACATAATATTCTCCGACATGCTTCTCATCCTTCATGAACTCCAGAGAGAGAATCATCGCCATAGCTGTGGCGATATAGATCAGAACCTTGCTGAAAACCGCGAACGAATCGAATACAAAGAAGCCGTAGAATGCCACCAGCGGCTCGCTGCTCTGCAGGCTGACGGTTGCAACACCGGCAACGATGGTGGTCAGAATTGCCAGATATGCGGTCACCTTGCTGCCCTTGGTGATAAAGACATCAATCAGCAACAGTGCCATTGCCATGATCGCAACAATCATCTCGGGCAACAGCGTGATCAGGTGATCAGGAAACGGGAACGGGAAAGTCACATTAGCCATGTTTTAATTCCTCAATGATGGGCTGCATCGACTACAGGCATCGCCTGAACCAGTGCGGCAGCTGCATCCAGCTTACTTGTTGTTGCCTGCGCAATCAGGTGTTCAACTGATACATGCAGTAGATCGAGTACTGGCACAGGATATAAACCCATCCAGAGAGTCAGCAGCATCAGCGGCACAAAGAAACCGAACTCACGCGCTGTCATATCCTTCATCGATTTAACCGAATCTTTAACCAGGTCACCCATCACAACACGCTTGTACATCCAGAGCGTATAACAGGCAGAAAGCACCACGCTTGTCGTGGCAGCAATCGCCACCCACTTGGTGGAGACATCCATATAGACAGGGTTAGCCTCAAAGGTACCTATCAGAACCATGATTTCGCCGACGAATGCAGATGCACCCGGTAATGCCACATTGGCCATACAGAAGAAGAGCATGACAGCAGCAAATACCGGCATCACATTCACCACACCACCGTAATCACCGATCTCACGCGTATGCAGCCGGTCGTACATGACACCGACACAGAGGAAGAGTGCAGCAGCCACGAAACCGTGTGAGATCATGCCGATCACCGCACCTTCAACGGCAGCCTGGGTGAACATGAATGTACCCAGTGTTACAAAACCCATGTGGGCAATTGATGAGTAAGCAATCAGGCGCTTCATATCCGTCTGCATCATCGCCACGAATGAGATGTAAACGATGGCGACAAGCGAAAGCGCAACCATAAACGGTACAAAATACTGCGAAGCGTCCGGCAACATCGGCAGAGAGAAACGCAGGAAACCATATGCTCCCATCTTCAGCAGAATGCCTGCCAGAATCACAGAGCCTGCCGTAGGCGCCTCGGTATGCGCATCAGGCAGCCAGGTATGCACCGGCCACATCGGCACCTTCACTGCAAAAGCGATGAAGAAGGCGATAAAGATCCAGATCTGCCACTCGAGATTGAACGGGTAATCCATGAAAGCCAGCAGACTGAACGTCTTACCGGCTTCGAAATACATCGCCAGCAGTGCAATCAGCATCAGTACGGAGCCGGCCAGTGTATAGAGGAAGAACTTCAATGTTGCATAAACACGGTTCTTGCCGCCCCATATACCGATGATCAGGTACATCGGGATAAGCAGCGCCTCCCAGAAGAAGTAGAACAGAACTGCATCAAGCGCCGAGAATACGCCGATCAGCGTGGTCTCAAGCACCAGAAATGCGATCATGTACTCTTTCACGCGCTTCTCAATGCATCGCCAGGCCGAGATAACGCAGATCACGGTTAACAGGCTGGTCAGCACGATAAACGGCATGGAGATACCATCGACACCAAGATGGTAGTTAATGTTAAAACTGCTGATCCATGGCTGGAACTCTTCAAACTGCATATGTGCAGTTGTTGTATCAAACACCAGAGCAAGCGGCAGCGTGACAACGAAGGTGGCAATGGAAACAGCCAGGCTCGCCCATTTCACGGCATCATCACCCTTCACGAATAGCCAGATCACCAGCGCGCCGGCCAGCGGCAGGAAGATGCTCAGCGAGAGAATCGGAAAGTCCAGAACGTTATGCAACTCCATCTCTCTCCCCTTAAGCCTTCAGCAGCAGATAGGTCAGGAATCCGAAGACACCTATCACCATTGCAAATGCGTAGTGGTATACCATGCCGGTCTGCATAGCGCGCATGCGAGCAGCCCCGGCCACGATATTGTCGATAATACCCTTGTGAATCGCGCCCTTGTCGATTACTCCAAGATCAATGCCCTGCCATAGCATGGTTCCGAGGCAGCGGGCCGGACGCACAAAAATCTTGTCGTAGAGCTCGTCCCAGTACCACTTGTTGAGCAGGAAGGTGTAAACAGGGCCTGCTGCTGCTGCAATCTTGGCCGGTATCTTGGTCTCCTTGAAATACATGACGTATGCAAGGCCGATACCACCCAACGCCAACCAGAACGGCAGCGTAAACGGGGCATGCAACATCAGACCGATAGCACCGTGAGCACCACCCTCCTCAGCCATAACCATCAGCGGGTTATGCTCATCCAGTACAAAAATTGCATCGCGGAAGAAACCCATGGCAACATCGGGATTGGCGATATCGAGCGCCACGACGCCCCACATGCCTGATACAACGGCACCTATCGCAAGGATGATCAGCGGAATGGTGATCACCTTCGGCGATTCATGCAGATGATGTTTGGTATGCTCATCGACACGATCCGAGTTGTGGAAAGTGAGGAAGAACATGCGGAAGGTGTAAAATGCGGTCATGAACACACCGGTAAGCACGGCGAAAGAGGCAAAGGTACCCACCCATCCATACTCGGTGAACTCGCGGGCCATGGTCGCCTCGATGATCAGATCCTTCGAGAAGAATCCTGCGAACGGCGGCACACCGGCCAGCGCCAGCGCAGCCAAGAACATGGTGACATAGGTGATCGGCATATACTTGCGAAGCTGCCCCATCTTGCGGATGTCCTGCTCGGCCATCACCGCGTGAATGACGGAGCCTGCTGCCAGGAAAAGCAGCGCCTTGAAGTAGGCGTGAGTCATCAGGTGGAAAATACCGGCTGAGTAGGCGGATACGCCACAGGCCACAAACATGTAACCCAGCTGCGAACAGGTGGAGTATGCAATTACCCGTTTGATGTCATTCTGTACAAGGCCGATGGTTGCGCACATCCATGCGGTAATAGCGCCAACCAGAACCACCGCAGCGAGTGCTGTTTCGGAGAATTCAAACATCGGAGAAAGACGTGCCACCATGAATACGCCCGCGGTAACCATCGTAGCAGCGTGGATCAGTGCTGAGATCGGAGTCGGACCTTCCATGGAGTCTGGCAGCCAGACATGCAGGGGAACCTGGCCCGATTTACCCATTGCACCAACGAACAGCGCCAGGCAGATAAAGGTGATCGCCGTAACCTCCCAGCCCATAAAGCCGAGCGTTACATTCTGTGCCACGAAATCAGGCGTCATGGCAAAAACGGTCTTGTATTCAACCGAACCGAAATAGTACCAGACAGCCAGAATGCCAACCGCGAAACCGAAGTCACCAACGCGGTTTACAATAAATGCCTTCATGGCCGCCTTGTTGGCGCTTTCACGCTTGAACCAGAAACCAATCAGAAGGTAGGAGAACAGGCCCACAGCCTCCCAGCCGAAGAATAGGGTGAAAAAGTTGTTACCCATCACCAATACGAGCATCGAGAAGGTAAAGGCGCAGATGTAGGCGAAGAAGCGTGGATATCCCGGATCCCCATGCATATAACCGATGGTGTAGATATGCACGCATGCTGAAACAATGGTTACCGTCATCATCATGATGGCGGTCAACGGGTCGATCAGCATACCGACAGGAACAACAAAGTCACCGGCAATCATCCAGGTCCAGAAATTTCCGTGGAAGGAGGCACCACCCAGCACCTGCACAAATACATGTACGGAAAGGATGGCTGCGAGAATCACCGAGCCGGAGGTGATGGTATGGGAGAGTTTCTCTTTCAAAGCCCAGCCGAACAGTCCAGCAGCCATGGCGCCGATCAGCGGCAACGCAGGAATTGCAAGCAGTTCGGTTGTACTCAGCGTTAATGCGGTCTCTTGCACTGGTACTCCCCCTTATCCCTGAAGTGTGTTGATATCTTCAATTTCGATCGAACGACGCAGTCGATAGAACGAAACGAGAATCGCAAGGCCTACCGCCACTTCACAGGCAGCAACCGTCAACACGAAAAAGACAAATATCTGACCGGACAGGTCATTCAGATAGTGAGAAAAGGCTACAAGATTGATGTTCACTGCAAGCAGAAGCAGCTCAACGCACATCAAAATCGTAATTACATTCTTCCGGTTCAAAAACAGACCGATCACGCCAAGAGAAAACAGCGCCGCGGAAACAATCAGGTATTGAGAGAGTCCAATCATTACATACTCACCTTGCGCACACGATCTTCTCTGCGCACCTTCACCTGTGCAGTCATGTTCTGGTACTTGGCGTCCTTACGTTCACGAATCGTCAATACGACCGCGCCGATCAGCGCCACCAGCAGGATAATCGCTGCAATTTCGAAGCCGAGCAGATACTTGGTATAGAGTATCTGGCCGATCTCTTTGGTATTATTAACTTCCTGGCCGAAGTGCGCAGCAGTTGCCATAGCACCCTCGGCAAAGACGCCGGAACTGGATGCCGCAATAAACTCGATCATCAGAATCGCTGCGATCATGCCGCCCAGCGGCAGATACTGCAGAAACCCTTCACGCAGCTTGGCGGCGTTCACTTCAAGCATCATGACGACAAACATGAACAGCACCATCACGGCACCCACATAGATCAGAATCAGGATAATGCCCAGGAACTCAGCATCCAGCAGGAAGAAAAGGCCTGATGCATTAAAGAAACAGAACACAAGGAACATTACCGAGTGCATGGTATTGCGCGCCAGCACCACACCCATGCCGCCCAGCACGGTCAGGCCGGCGAACATGTAAAAAAACGCGGTTTCGAGCATCTCTCCTCCTAATTCCCGCGCTTAACTGTAGCGCGCATCGGCAGCGAGATTCGCTGCGATCTGTTTCTCTAAGCGGTCACCGTTGGCGAGAAGCATATCCTTGGTGTAGTAGAGGCCATCGCGTGTTTCACATGAGTACTCAAACTCCTGCGTCTCAACAATGGCATCAACCGGACAGGCCTCCTGGCAAAAGCCGCAGTAAATACACTTGGAAAAATCGATATCGTAACGGGTGGTGCGGCGCGAACCGTCCTCACGCTCTTCCGACTCGATCAGAATAGCCGTTGCAGGGCAGACCACTTCGCAAAGCTTGCAGGCAATGCAGCGCTCTTCTCCCGACTCGTAGCGGCGCAGCGCATGCAGACCGCGGAAGCGTGGCGATAACGGTGTGCGCTCTTCCGGGTACTCCACGGTAATCTTTTTCTTGAACAGATAACGGCCGGTAACAGACAGACCAATCAGTAGTTCCCAGAGAAACCAGGTTTTTAAAGCTCGTTTCAGCATACCGTCACCTCCACGCCAGCCAGAAGTCGATAATGGAGTCCAGTCCCGGGGTGTAGATGAACATTCCGACAACAAAGATCCAGCCCAGGGTCCACGGCAGGAAGATCTTCCATCCCAGGCGCATCATCTGGTCATAGCGGTAACGTGGGAACGTGGCGCGGAACCAGATGAACACAAAGATAAGGAATGCCGACTTGCCCAGCAGCCACACTGTCCCGGGGATAAAATCAAGGGCCGGAATCGGCGCATACCAGCCGCCAAGGAACAGAATCGATGTCATCAGGCTGATCAGGATCATCGCGCCATACTCAGCCAGCGAGAAGGTCGCGAACCACATGCCTGAATACTCGGTGTGATAACCGGCAACCAGCTCTTCTGTTTCGGTCAGATCGAACGGCGTACGCCCTACTTCTGCACAGCCTGAGATAAAATAGACCAGCAGCATCGGGAAGAGCGGGATCATATACCAGTGCAGGATTCCACCGGCCTGTGCATGTACGATCTCGGAAAGATTCAGGGAGCCGGCCAGCATCATCACGGTCACCAGACCAAAGCCCATGGATATCTCATAGGAGATCATCTGGCAGGTAGAACGGATCGAGCCGACGATCGGATACTTGGAGTTGGAGGCCCAGCCCGCCATCAACACACCGTAGATGGAGAGTGAAGAGATCGCCATCACATAGAGAAGCCCCATGTTCAGGTTGGCGATTGCCATCACACGCGGGGTTTCCCAGATACCGAACAGTGAGGTCTCTCCGAACGGAACCACGGCAAAGGCAATAAGTGCCGGCACCAGTGACAGAATCGGCGCGGCGACAAACAGCAACTTGTTGGCACGAGCCGGAATAATGGTCTCTTTCAGGAACAGCTTGAGGCCGTCGGCGAGTGGCTGCAGCAGGCCGGCAGGGCCTACGCGGTTACAGCCCTTACGAATCTGTACCCAACCGATGATTCGACGCTCAAAATAGGTGATATAGGCAACTGAAAGAGCGACCGGCACTGCAATCGCCAGGATCTCCAGCGCCCAGATACCTGCCTGAATGGCCATATCAGCAATTGTCATACAGCACCCCCAGCAATCGAGGCCGCCGTCACATCAGACAGATCTCCGGCCACGCCACGTTTGGCAACAAACAGAACGCCCGGTGCCACATCCTCGCGCACTCCGACATTCAACAGCTGCTCACCAAGGAAGGTTTTAACCTTCAGCGAACCGGCAGCAAGCCCTTTGGCCGCCAGTGTCTCCGGGTGCACCAGCACATCGTCCAGAGCATTGATACGACCTGCTTCGGAGAGAAGAGCCGAAGCCCTCGCCCACATGCCTTCGCGGTACATTGAGTAGCGACTGACCACATCAAGTTCGAAACTATCCCTTCTTTCAGCAGGCGTTGCTGTGGCGTCCTTGTTGCGCGCAGGCGCTATGAAGACCTCAGACCCGCCTTCACACCATGCATCGGAGAGGCCGGACATGCGGCTGCAAACGGCCTGTCGCAGTTCATCCAGACTAACCACTGGAACTTCACCACCCATCACCTGAATCAGGCGCATCATCACCTTCCAGAGCGGACGCTCCTGACCGAGTGACTTGAGCGGATTGCTGGCCACTCTAACGCGCCCTTCCATATTGACGAAGGTACCCTCGATCTCTGAATAGGCCGCAGCCGGAAGCTGTACCGCGGCATACTCACCCATCTCGCCGGAGATCGAACCGATCTGAACCAGCGGAACCTTCTTCAATGCAGCCTTGGCAGCGGTTGGGAACAGTCCATCGCCGACCGGGTCGTTGCCAATCAGAACCAGCGCATCAAGCTCACCGGCAGATGCGGCTGCAAAAATCTCACCTGCACTGCTACGCGCATCGGCAAATACGTTAGAGAGAACCTGGGCGTTAACCCCTTCAGGAATCAGGTTGCGGCCATCGTTGCCGGCTTCGGCATGACCACAGGCACGCATCAGAAGATCAAGCCCGTGAATCAGCGCTGCCGCATCTTCATGTGAACGAATCTCTTCACCCACAAGCAGCGCACAGCTCTCACCCATCAATGCATCGGCTAGCACCTTGCCTGCTTCATGGCGCTCGGAAACAGCACCCACCCAGGCATCAAAACCGGCGGCGGTTTTACCCAGCTCGGAGACCTGCTCCATGGCACGTGCAATCACAGCAGGCCAGTCGCGTGGACGGATCAATGCATCGCTGCTGATCTTCATATCGGCACGGTAGTTCATGGCGCCAATGCGTGACACAGGCTTGCCGGCACGACTACGCTTGCGCAGACGCTGCATCAGCAGAGGCAGACGCTGGCGCAGGTCGGAACCGAGGATCACGACCTGATCTGCATCTTCGATCTGAGCGGTGGTCATCGCCAGCCCCTCTTCAAAGGCAAACGGACGCAGGTCACGGCGATGCAGGTCAAAAGAGACCTTGGCATCCGGGAACAGGGAATCACGCATCAGGCGGATTGCCACCAGCCCCTCAACACTCCACTGCGATGAGAAAACAACACCCACCCTTTTATCTTTCAGGAGATCAATAGTCCGGTCAAAAGCGTCGCCCCAGTCGGCCGACTGCAGCTCACCATCAATGCGAACCTTCGGTTCAAGGATACGGTTGTCGGAGCGGAAGGCATCATAAACGTAGCGGCCACGGTCACAGATCCATGGCTCAGGGCTGCCATCCACCGGACGAATTCGGATCACTTCGTCACCGCGCGACTCAATGGAGATATCACAGCCATTCGGACACTGGGTACATGTGCTGCCGTGACGGGTCATCTCCCATGGGCGGGAGACATCGTGAGACGGTTTATCAAGCAGCGCACCAACCGGACAGATATCGGGAAGATTGCCCGAGAGCTCGGATGAGAGCGCCTCTTCGACAATACCATTAATGGTCATGTGGTCGGAGCGATTCAGGATTCCGATGTCGCCAGTACCAGCCACCTCGTCAGCAAAACGGACACAACGGGTACAGTGAATGCAACGGGTCATGCAGGTATTCACGAACGGGCCCAGGTTGTAGTTTACAACCGCACGCTTGGGCTCCACATAACGCCCTTTTGAGGCGCCATGTTCAACTGCATAATCCTGCAGCTTGCAGCTGCCACCCTGGTCACAGACAGGGCAATCAAGCGGATGATGAATCAGGAGATACTCCATGATCATCTCGCGATCCTTGGCCAGCGTCTCAGTCTGGGTTTTAACCTTCATACCCTCGGAAACAGGTGTGCAACAGGACGCAGCAGGCTTACCCCAACCCTCAACCTCGACAAGGCACATACGGCAGTTGGCTGCCACGGATAGCTCGGGGTGGTAACAGAAATAGGGAACATCAACGCCATTCTGACGGCATGCCTCCAGAATACTGGTTCCCGGTGTTACTTCGACTTCATTCTCATTAATAAATAGCGAGGTCATTCTGCACTCTCCGCCAGTCGGCCTTTGACATCTTCGGGGAAGAACTTAAGCAGGGAGAGCACCGGCGCCGCAGCACCCTCAGCCAGCGCACAGATCGTGCGGCCCGCCATATGCTCAGAGGCCTCCTTGAGAACCTTCACATCATCTCCCCGACCCTTGCCGTGCTCAACACGCTTCATCACACGCTCGAGCCAGCCGGTACCTTCACGGCACGGCGTACACTGTCCGCACGACTCATGGGCGTAGAAGTGAGCAAGTCTGCGTGTCACGGCCACGAGATCAGCCGTCTCATCCATGACAATAATAGCGCCAGAACCCAGGAAAGAGCCCGCCTTCATCAGATCATCATAGGTCAACGGGGTATCATAGTGCTCGGCAGTCAGCCAGGGCGTAGATGAGCCACCTGGAATAATCACCTTAGGTACGGTGCCGTGCTGCAGGCCGCCGCAGTAATCTTCAATCAGTGTTTTCAGGGATGTACCCATCGGCACTTCATAGTTGCCCGGCTTATTAACATGCCCGGAAACCGAAAAAATCTTGCAGCCGGTATTGTTAGGAATACCGATCGAAGCGTGCCATTCACCGCCGAACTTAAGGATCGCCGGAACCGTGGCCAGCGTCTCAACATTGTTCACCACGGTGGGACAGCGGTAGAAACCCTCAACAGCGGGAAACGGCGGCTTAAAGCGCGGACGGCCCGGCTTGCCTTCGAGTGATTCAATAAGCGCAGTCTCTTCACCGCAGACATAGGCGCCCGCACCGCGATGTACGGTAAGATTCATCGAATAATCGGTTCCGAGAATATTCTCGCCCAGCAGGTTGGCATCATACGCCTCTTTGATCGCTGCATTCAGCACATTCGCCTCATGCAGAAACTCTCCACGGATATAGATGTAGGCATCTCGCACACCAAGCGCGAAACCGGCCATGATCATACCCTCGATCAGCAGATGCGGATCAAAGCGCATAATGTCGCGATCCTTGAAGGTGCCGGGCTCGCCCTCATCCGCATTACAGAGCAGATAGGTTGGCTTGCCGGTGTTGCGCGGCACAAAAGACCACTTCAGCCCAGTCGGGAAACCTGCACCGCCACGACCACGGATACCGGAGGTTTTTACTTCATTGATAATCTTCGCCGAATCGAACTCTTTGAGCACAGTAGGCAGAAACTCATAAGCGCCATTTTCACGCGCCACTGAAAGCTTGTGCTGATCAGGAATATTGATGCGGTCAAAACAGATCTGGGTGACCTGCTTAGGATCGGAGGAGATAGTCATGCCTCACCCCCTTCCGCACGGCACTTGCTGATCAGCTCATCCATTGTTTCAGGCGTCGCCTTCTCGTGATAGATGTTATTAACCTGCACCACCGGGGCGCCACCGCAGGCACCGGCACACTCCACTTCAGCAATGGTAAACATGCCGTCAGGGGTGGTCTCACCCAGTTTGATGCCCAGCGAATCGCACATGTGGTCAACCAGCTCGTAGGCCCCATTGAGCATGCAGCCCGCATTGGTACAAACCTCAAGCAGATATTTCCCTGAAGGCTGCTCCTTGAACATGGTGTAGAAAGTCACCACCTCGCGCACACGCATCAGATGAATACCCAGCAGATCGGCAATCATCTCCTGCGCCGGCATGGAGATATAACCGAAATCTTCCTGTGCCATATAGAGCACGGGCATCAGGGCAGACTGCGGGCCCGGGTAACGCTTTACCAGCTCTGCAATTTCAGCCAGGCGCTCGTCACTGAAGCGAACCGTATCCGCACTCATCGGTCGACCTCCCCAAATACAATATCCTGCGTACCGAGAATCGCCACAACATCAGCAATCATGTGGCCACGGCACATATAATCGAGCGCTTCGATATGGGCAAAGCCCGGCGCACGAACCTTCATCCGG
This sequence comes from Mariprofundus ferrinatatus, assembly GCF_002795825.1. Taxonomy (NCBI): domain Bacteria; kingdom Pseudomonadati; phylum Pseudomonadota; class Candidatius Mariprofundia; order Mariprofundales; family Mariprofundaceae; genus Mariprofundus; species Mariprofundus ferrinatatus. The sequence continues at coordinate 1,851,804 of NZ_CP018800.1, forward strand.
TATGGCTTATTGGAACCATCAGACACGATATAAACGCCAAACTCACCTTTTGGATGCTCTACCGCCTGATAAACGTCTCCGGCAGGCACATGGAAACCTTCCTGGAAATATTTGAAATGGTGAATCAGCGCTTCCATGTCACCCTTCATCTCTGCGCGCTTCGGATTAGTCAGCTTGTAATCTTCAATTTTTACAGGGCCAGGGTTGTTTTCAAGCCACTCGATGCACTGAACGATGATACGATTGGCCTCGCGCATCTCCTCAACGCGCACCAGATAGCGGTCATAGCAATCGCCGGTCGCACCGACCGGAATATCGAAATCAACCTTATCATAGGCATCATAAGGCTGCGTCTTGCGCAGGTCCCACTCAATACCCGAACCGCGAATCATCGGGCCAGAGAAACCCCAATCAAGCGCCGCCTGCTTATCAACAATGGCAATATCCACGTTGCGCTGCTTCCAGATACGGTTCTCGGTCAGCAGCGTCTCATACTCATCAACATAGGTCGGAAAACGCTCGGTGAACGCCTTGATCTTGCCCAGCAGACCATCCGGCAACTCCTTGGAAACGCCACCCGGACGGAAATAGGCCGCATGCATGCGCGCCCCGCTCACCTCTTCGTAGAAATCGAAGATATCCTCGCGCTCACGGAAGCAGTAGAGGAACACGGTCATCGCACCGATATCGAGAGCCACCGCACCAAGCCAGAGGCAGTGGTTGAGAATACGGGTAAGCTCGGCATACATGGTACGGATATACTGGGCACGCTCCGGCGCCTCGACGCCGAGCATCTTCTCAACAGCCAGCGCATAAGCATGCTCATTGGCCATCATTGAGACATAGTCGAAACGGTCAAAATAGGGGACGTTCTGCAGGTAGGTTTTATATTCAAAAAGCTTCTCGGTACCACGGTGCAGCAGGCCGATATGCGGATCAGCCTTCTCAACCACCTCACCGTCCAGCTCAAGCACAAGGCGCAATACACCATGCGCGGCCGGATGCTGGGGACCGAAGTTAAGGGTATAGTTTTTAATCTCAGCCACGATCCACCCCCGGCCAGGTTCGCTCTACAAGCACGCGCTCAGTCAACTGGTTCGGACGATAAACACAGCGCCACTGCGCCTCATCGAAGAACATCTCCACACGCCCGGTAAGCGGGAAATCCTTGCGCAGCGGATAGCCCTCGAAACCATAATCGGTCAGCAGGCGGCGCAGGTCCGGATGATGGTTGAAGATAATGCCATACATATCGAAGGCTTCGCGCTCAAACCAGTTGGCAGTCGGCCAGACCTCGGTCACAGAGTCGACCAGATCACGCTCGTTCGCACCAACCTTCAGGCGAAGCCGCCTGTTCTTGGAGACAGAGAGCAGATTGTAGACAACCTCAAAACGCGGACTGGCATCGCTCCACCCCGGCAGCGCGCTGTTATCAACACCACAGAGATCCATGATCTGCTCAAAGCCGAGCGTGTTTTTCAGATAGTGACAGGCTTCAGCAATACATTCGCGCGCCAGAACCACGACTTCACAATCCAGACCGGCAGAAACACTCAACACCTGATCGCCAAACTTCTCACGCAGAGACTTCTCTTCTGGCGAGGCTTCAGTGGCTGCAGCCACTCCTATATCATCCTGCAACTTTTCTTCAGTCATCTTAACCTACCGGGCAATCGTGTTGGTACGTTTGATTTTTTCCTGCAGCTGGATAAAGCCGTATAACAGAGCCTCAGCTGTCGGAGGGCAGCCGGGCACATAAATATCCACCGGCACTATACGGTCACAACCACGCGTCACCGAATAGGAGTAGTGATAGTAACCACCACCATTGGCACAACTCCCCATGGAGATCACCCAGCGCGGCTCGGACATCTGGTCGTACACCTTACGCAGCGCAGGCGCCATCTTGTTGCAGAGCGTACCAGCCACCACCATTACGTCGGACTGACGCGGACTTGGGCGGAAAACGATTCCGAAGCGGTCGAGGTCGTAACGGGAGGCTCCGGCATGCATCATCTCAACCGCACAGCAGGCCAGACCAAAAGTCATCGGCCAGAGTGAGCCACAACGGGCACCGTTAATGAGTTTATCAGCAGTCGTGGTGATAAACCCCTTCTCAAGAATGCCTTCTATTCCCATTGCAAGGCTCCTTTCTTCCACGCATAAATGTATCCGACCAGCAGCACCAGCAGGAACAGCACCATCTCAACAAATCCGAAAAGACCGATCTGATCAAGCACAACCGCCCAAGGAAACAGGAAGGCGCTTTCAAGGTCGAAGACAACAAACAGGATCGCCAGAAGGTAGAAGCGGACATCAAACTGAAGACGGGCATCCTCGAAGGCCTCGAAGCCGCACTCATAGGCAGAAAGCTTTTCAGCATCAGGCTTCTGCTCTGCCAGAAAAAGGGTAAGAACAAGCGGAGCCGCACCCATAGCTATGGCGATAATAATAAAGATAAAGATTGGTGCGTATTCGTTCGCGAGATAAGCCGCGCCCATGGAACCCCCTCCTCTCTAAACTGAAACCCCTGCATTTACCCTCAAAAGCAGGGTGTGCTTGCTACCACCGGAGACCCATCCGGTCAAGTTTATTAACGCCTCTTAACCTTATGAAAGCTAAGGGGAAATATGGATACATAAACATTAAATACGGCCGCAACATGCAAAAATATCCAAAGATTTTGAGGGTTTATTTGCCACGACAGAAACCGGGCTGTATTACAGAAGGGGCCCCTCAATAAGGCATTGCAGAGAAAGTAATAGCTAACCATCTCAGCCATCCTGCCCTCGCCCCTCATGAGGGCAATAAAACCACATCGGGCCGACTTTACGGTCACGGTGATCGGCGATCCTGTCCTCTCCGCCGGACATCATCCAATTCGGCAGGATAGCCGAATGATCGAACCGGACTTGGCACACTCCCCTTCCGGATATCTCCGCCAAAACAAAAAAACCGCCTTGCGGCGGTCCTTCTGTTTTGGTGGAGGCGGCGGGACTCGAACCCGCGTCCGAAAACCATCAGCCAATGGCACTACATGTTTAGTCCGTCCAGACAGCACCCCCAGGAAACCGAACGGACAAAGTGCCCAAGGGGTCGATTCGTAACTGTTTAACCCTACAGACCACGAGTCTCCAGCCTGTAGTGGCGATCCCATCTAAATGGCCCCGGACTCCCAATGGATGGGCACCTCAGGAACGGGGTAACTTACGCAGCGTAAGCTAGTTCTACGTCGTCGTTTGCAATTATAACAAACTGCCAGTTTTTTACGGGACCAACAACCCGACATGCGCCACAGGGTTCAGCATCTTCGTCGAAGCCAAATCGCCCCCGTGAACGGCACATGCTAATGTATAGGAAGACCAAACCACAAGCCGCCGATTTGATTCACGATGAACCGGGAGGTGGGCTAGCCGAACAGCCCCTGCTGAATCAGGCCGAATGCAAACAGCGCCCCGACCCAGTGCGAGTTGAGGAAAAACGGGAAGCCCCATGGTTCCCCTTCGCGCATCAGACGGGCGCAGAGCATCACCTGCAATACCATGGCGGCACCCCAGCCGGCCGCCACCCAGAAGCCATCGACGAGCGATGCTGCCATCACCAGCAGTAACATGGTCGCCATCCCCAGCAGAACGACTGCGACTACCGCACGCTCGCCAAACCATATCGCCGTCGATTTTACGCCGATCTTCACATCGTCAGCACGATCCCCCATGGCATAAGCCGTATCATAGGAGAGCGACCAGCAAACATTGGCGAAAAAGAGTAGCCAGGGAACCGGCGAATCGAAGACGCTACCGGTCTCGGACGCCCAGGCCATCACAGCACCCCAGCCGAAAGCCATACCGAGCCACGCCTGCGGAAAATGGGTGTAACGCTTAAGAAAAGGATACAGCCCGGCCAGGACGGCACCGACCACCGACAACGCGATCACATAGGGAGAGGTCAGAGAGACCAGCAACAGGGCTGTCAGCATCATCAGGATAAAGCCCGCCAGTGCCGCTCCCGGCGCAATGTTGCCGGCCGCAACCGGTCGCTGTTTAGTGCGTTCGACATGCGGATCAAACTCGCGATCGGCAAAATCGTTGATCACGCAACCGGCCGAACGCATCAGGAATACACCGGCCACAAAGATGAAAAGATTCTTAAAGGATGGCAGCTCCTGCGCACCGGCAAACAGCCCCCACATCGTCGGCCAGAGCAGCAGCCAGTACCCGACAGGACGATCGATACGAAGAAGCCTGTACCAGTCAGAGATGGAGCCAACAGGTAAAAACTGCAACAGCTCAGGGCCTCAAGTGGTGTACCGGCGTGAGGTAGACTCAAGCCTCTTCCACATCTCGGGGTGGAACACCTCAACAACCAGTGCCCGGGTACCCGATGGCGAACGCAGAACCGAGCGGCGAGCCCAGCGACCATGATTATTTCCCTCGCACTCAATCTGAGTCACACTGAGATCGGAGCGAGAAAGCGACAGTCCGCGATCAAGAAGCAGGTTGCCAAGCGGTCTCTTCCCCTCCTCCAGATCGCACATCAGATCGGCAGGCAGATATTCAAGCGGCAGCACAGATTCGGCATCAAACAGCACCGAGCCCCGATGCATCAGTGACACCTGGCGCCGCAGCGATGTGGCGTTATTGCTGCAACCCAGCAGCTCGGCCTCTTCTGGCTGAGCTATATCCACAAACTGATCATGCAGGCGCACTTCCAGCCTGATTCCGTAGTGACGCTCAAGAAACCGTGTCAGCGATCCGGCCACTGTCAGTACGGCAGCAACGTCGCGACTCACACCCGCCTCTTCTGCTTTCCAGTAACGGACCGGCTGCCAGTTTTGTATTTGAAGGGACCCGAAGAACATCTCCACATCCTGTTGCAAGCAGCGCCCGGGTCAAGATGAATCACACAACATTGCCGCTTGTTTTCGGCTTGCGCTTCAACTCCAAATCGGGCCCAATTCCAGCCATGACATGCCGCCTTTATATCGACTGCGATCTTGCTCCCGGCAGCAGCGTTGAGCTGCCTGCCGATCAGAGCCACTACCTGCACACTGTGATGCGCCTGGGCGCCGGTGATTGCGTGATTCTTTTCAACGGCCGAGCAGGCGAATATTCAGGCACGATCAAAACCCTCTCCAAACAGAGGGCGACCATTCACCTGCAATCATTTTCCGATATCGATCGCGAAATGCCCTGTCGCGTGCATATCGTGCAGGCCGCCTGTCGCAGTGAAAAAATTGACTCGATCCTTCAAAAAGGGACAGAACTGGGGGCGGCGAGCTTTCATATTGTGCGAAGCGAGCGCTCGTCCCTGAAACTGGAAGGAGGACGGCTGAACAAGCGCCTGGAGCGCTGGCAGAAAATTATTTCAGAAGCCGCAGAGCAGAGCGAACGTACCGCCATGCCGGAGATCAACTGGCTCGACAAACTCACCGACAGTCCCGCAACAGGCCTCTGTTACGCCCTACATCCGGAAACCGACACCCACTGGTCTGCCGAAAAAGAGAACATCATCGCTGCAAAAGATATCACACTGGCGATTGGCCCCGAAGGAGGCTGGAGCCCGCGTGACATAGAGCTCCTTGCTTCCCTTGGCTTTAAAAGCCTGACCTTCGGCCCTCGCATTATGCGCACCGAAACAGCAGCCCCTGCCCTGCTGGCTGCGATTCAGTCGCTTATCGACAGCCAAGCCATTTAACGGGTAAAATAGGCAGCCGCAAATCAGGCCGGCCGATGTAGCTCAGTTGGTAGAGCAGCTCACTCGTAATGAGCAGGTCAGCGGTTCAAATCCGCTCATCGGCTCCATCTTGCAATAGTACGTTATCGGACAGTAACACCCTTGATCACGACGGGAACGACGGGCACATCATCGTATTGCCTTACGGATGTGGTCTGTACCATGGAGATTTCGTCAACCACATCCATGCCTTTGGTCACCTTGCCGAACACGGCATACCCCCAACCATTCATGTTGCGGGATCTAAAATCGAGAAAGCCGTTATCCTTCAGGTTGATGAAGAACTGCGAGGTGGCCGAATGCGGGTCGCCGGTGCGCGCCATAGCCAGGGTGCCGCGAAGGTTTTTCAGGCCGTTATCGGCTTCGTTCCTGATCGGGGAAGCAGTTGGCCGCTCTCTGAAGTCCGCCTCAAAACCACCGCCCTGAATCATGAAGCCCGGAATTACCCTGTGGAAAACGGTACCGTCATATGCGGCGGCAAGCGCATACCTGAGAAAATTATTCACGGTTTCAGGCGCCCTGTCGGCGTACAGCTCAATTTCAATACTGCCCTTCGTTGTCTGAATCTCGACATGGCGACGGGCATCCTCGGCACTGGCCATACCTACAGCAGATGCAAATATCATTGCGAATACAAGACTCTTCATTAACAGCTTCATCATCAGATACCCCCAAACAACTGCAGCAGCAAAAAAGCGCTACCACTTCCAGACAATACAGGAGCACAACCCTGATTCATCCATGCGATACTCTGCAACCCTAAACTCTTTCCATAGTAGTGATCCGGATCACATCCCCACCGGCTTTTCCGCAGAGGGTGCCGCCCCCACTGTTTAAAGGAGTAGAATATGATCAAGTTCGATATCGCATACACTGCGCTGACTCTGGCCTGTTTTTTCGTAGCCGCTTCCATCTAGGGCTGCCCTGGCAGACACCTTTTGTGTGACATAAAACACAGTCACAGCTTCGAATCGACAGATACTTCTCCGCATCAACACTCTGGGAGGGGTTAGCATGTTAGAATTCGATATTACCATTTCACTGATTACACTGACCGGCTTTTATGTCGGCACTGTCCTGATCTAAAGCCGCAAACCTGTAACTGATTCAGCCTCTTATTTCACGGTGGCGGGAGAGAAGGGCCTGCAGGTCCTGCCAGCTCTTCTGTTTCTGCTGCGGAGAACGCAGCAGGTAAGCGGGATGGTAGGTCACCCAGGCCGGGATACCCTGATAGTCGTGCCAGCGGCCACGCAGCGAACCGAGCGGCGAATCGGTCTCCAGCACCGTCTGTGCAGCTACGCGACCGAGAAGGCAGATCAGTTTCGGCTGCAGCAGCTCAAGCTGCTGCTCGAACCAGAGGTTGCAGGCCTGCACCTCATCGACACGGGGATCGCGATTATTCGGCGGCCTGCATTTGATCGTATTCATGATATAGACCTGTTCACGATCCATGCCGATCGCAGTCAGCATACGATCAAGCAACTGTCCGGCACGACCTACAAACGGCTCGCCTTTGATATCCTCATCACGACCGGGCGCCTCGCCGATAAACACGATATCAGCCTGCGGATTACCCACCCCGAACACCACATTCGTTCGCGTATCGGCCAAACTGCAGAGGCGGCATGTTGAGGCCTGCCTTGCCAGATCTTCGAGCGATCCGGAAGCAGCTTCTACCACGGGAATATCGACAGAGGCGATTGCAGGAGCCGCGACAGAAACTTCCCCTTCCGCAACAGGGACGGTTCCCTTCTCTGCAGCAGCGGCAGGTTCAGCCACAATCCTCTCTTCTGAAGTAAAAAGGGAAACCGGTGTCTGCACACCGATTTCCCTTAAATACGTTTTTAGAAACAGCTCATTATCGGCCAAGGCCGGAAAGCCTTCCAATCAGCCGAGCAGCGCGTCGACGTTGGTTTTTGAGCCCAGATAAACTGGCACACGCTGATGCAGCGCTTCAGGCTCGATATCGAGCACATTGATACCGCTGCTCATCGCCTTGCCGCCGGCCTGTTCCATCACAAAGCCCATTGGAATTGCCTCGTAAAGCAGACGCAGCTTGCCGGTCGCATTCTTGTCATCAGCCGGATAGAGGAATACGCCCCCCTTGAGAAGGGTACGGTGCATATCCGCAACCATCGCACCGACATAACGCATACCGAGTCCTGTTTCAGCCTTCATACGGTCAAGGTTGTCACCCATGCCATCAAGCCACTTATCCTTGTTGGACTCGTTGACCGAGTAGTAACCGCCGGTCTCAGGAATCCGGATATCTCCATGGCTCAGCTCGAAACGCGCATCGGCAGGGTTGAATGTGTAGCCATGCACGCCATCACCAACCGAGCAGACCAACATCAGCGAAGGGCCGTAAAGCACATAGCCTGCGGCGATCACTCCCTGACCTGACTGCAGCGTATCGGATACGTGCGGACGCTCACTATTGGGGGTTTTGCGCTTCACGATGGAGAAGATCGTGCCGACAGGCCCGTCAACATCGAGGTTGGAGGAGCCGTCGAGCGGATCAACCAACACCAGATAATCGGCATGCGCATACTCGTCGATCACCAGCAGCTCCTCCTGCTCTTCGGAGCCTACTGCACAGACAAAGCCGGTGGAGCGCATCTCATCCAGGAATATCTCGTCGGAGAGAACATCCAGCATCTGCTGCTGCTCGCCCTGCACATTTTCACTGCCAGCCACGCCCAGCGCGCCCCTGAAAACAGCTCCGCGCAGAACCGCTGCAATCTCAATCGCAGCACGTCCGACGCCCTGGATGATCGGCATCATCGCAGCGCCATTGGCACCCTGTTTGGCAATATTATTCATTGTCGTCGGCATATCCCCTCCCGTGTGGCTTCAAACTGAAGCGCGCTCATACTATCCAAAGCATGGCATAAATACAAAACCCTGCGCCCTGTTACTTTCAGGCAAGCGCCTTGAGCAATTTCCCGTGAATTCCATCAAAGCCGCCGTTGGACAGCACCAGCAGATGATCTCCGGCTTTTGCTCGTTCTCTGACTTGGGCGACAATCGTATCGGCGTCAGGCAACAGCCACGCATGAGAACCGATCGCAGCGCAAACTGCCCCGGCATCAAGCACCTCGTGATCTTGCAGGTTTCGCCGCGAAGGCTCGGCAAGGAGCACATGGTCGGCTGCCGCAAAACAGAGCGGCAATCGCTCCTGATGTATTCTGGTGCGCATGGTGTTGGAGCGCGGCTCAACGATCACCCATAGCTCGCCCTTGCTGCCTCCCCTGCGCATCGAGGCCTTGGCTGCAGCAACCATATTGGTGATGGCCGTGGGGTGATGTGCGAAATCATCGAACACCTTGATGCCTCCCGCCTCGCCGACCAGCGTCATGCGGCGACGGATGCCGGCAAAGCTCTCATAGGCAGCAGCAATATCTTCGCGGCTGACTCCCATCGACGATGCTGCCACGGCCACTGCGCAGGCATTGGCCGCATTATGAATACCGATCATCTCCCACTCCGCCTCAAGCCAGATTTTATTGTCGCGGTAGATACGGAATGCCGCCCCATCCTCGCTTAGAGCCTCCCACTGCCAGCGGGTATGCGCATTCGGATAACGGCCGAAGAGCACCACCGGCGTCCAGCAGCCACGGCTAAGGACATCAGTGACATGCTCCTCATCGGCATTGGCGATGATTGTACCGTTTGCAGGCACGGTGCGGATCAGGTGATGGAACTGTGTTTTGATCGCTTCGAGGTTCGGAAAGATATCGGCATGGTCATACTCAAGATTGTTGAGAATCAGCGTGCGGGCATGATAGTGGAGAAACTTGCTGCGCTTATCGAAGAAGGCGGTGTCGTACTCATCCCCTTCCAGCACAAAGGGCTCACCCTCACCTCGCCTAGCCCCGCCACCGAAATTCTCCGGTACGCCACCGATCAGGAAGCCGGGCTTTCTGTTCGCCACCTCCAGCATATGCGCCATAAGTGATGCGCAGGTGGTTTTGCCATGCGTCCCCGCCACCACCACGGCGTGGCGACCCGGCAGGATATGGTTGCCGACAAACTCAGGACCGGAGCAGTAGGCAAGCCCGCGTTCGAGAATCGCCTCCACCTCGACATTGCCACGCCCCATGGCATTTCCAACCACGCAGAGGTCCGGTGCAGGCTCGAGATTGGCGATATCGAAGGGGGCAATTGCCACACCAAGCTCGGCCAGGTAATCGGACATCGGAGGATAGACCCCGGCATCGGAACCGGTGACGCGATAGCCGCAGGATTTGGCCAGTGATGCGATCGCCGCCATGGCCGTACCGCAGACACCGAGAATATGGATATGTTTGCCGTTCATGGGGTATGCATCATAGGGACAACGCGTAAAAATTAAATCAAAAAGACAAGCGAAAAGAAATCGTACATGATATGCCCATGGTCCTGCACACCCTTCCCCATATCAAGGTCGAGACCGGCCCCAGTCCGGATGCCGCCGTCATCTGGTTGCACGGCCTCGGTGCCGACGGCCACGACTTCGAACCGATTGTGCCGCAGCTCGGGCTGCCGGCCGACCTTGCCGTTCGCTTTATCTTTCCGCATGCGCCCTCCATGCCGGTTACGCTCAACGGCGGTTATATCATGCCGGCATGGTACGACATCAAGCAGACCGACCTCGGCATCGAGCATGATCGTGAAGGAATCAAGGCCTCCACAGCCGATATACGCATGCTGATCGAGAGGGAACAGGTGCGCGGCATCAAGGCCAGTCGCATTATCCTTGCCGGTTTCTCGCAGGGAGCAGCCATGAGCCTGCATGTCGGACTGCGGCAGAGTGAACCCCTTGCCGGCATCATGGCACTCTCAGGTTACCTGCTCCTTCCTCATGAGATCGAAAAACTCAAACCCGAGGCTATCTCCACACCGATTTTCATGGCGCACGGCATCCACGATCCCGTTGTCTCCTATACACTGGGTGACAACTCTCGACGCAAACTTGCTGCTGCAGGCTGCAAGATCGAATGGCACAGTTATCCGATGCAACACAGTGTCTGTCTTGATGAGATCAAACAGATCGGCAAGTGGATCACCACCATTCTCCGGCCTGCCTGAAGGCCCGAAATGCAGCCTCGGAATATTACGTGCCTAATCCCTTGCGATCAGCCACCTAAGCCCCTAACATCCGCCGCCCTTGCGGGAAGCTCCGCATGGAAAACTGGAGAGATGTCCGAGTGGTTGAAGGAGCACGCCTGGAAAGCGTGTGTACTCTGAACGGAGTACCGAGGGTTCGAATCCCTCTCTCTCCGCCAGTTTTCACCCGTTTCCACAGCATGTGGAACCAAGGTGTCGCCCGGGTCGGGCCCCGCACGGTGAACCCCTGTGAACCCCGTCAGGTCCGGAAGGAAGCAGCGGCAGCAGGATGACGCGCGTTGCGGATATGTCCGGCTCGGGCGGCGCATTTCCAGTCTGCTGCCCCTACACTCGAATCGACTTTCGCTCCAACCGGAATGAATTTTCAGCGATCAACGGAACAGCCTTAAACAACCTGTCATTGCCCGTCACCACGATTCAGTAACAACTTCATGCCCTTCCGCTTCCCATGCAGCAAATCCACCAGCCATAGATGCTACGTCGGAAAAACCCATTTCCTGAAGCGTAGCAGCAGCCAGCAGGCTGCGCACACCACTTGCACAATAGACAACCACGCACTGATCCCGGTCTTCCAGTGTCGGCTCACGATGCGGATAGGTTAAGTCAGCTTTTGCCTCAAGCAGGCCGCGCGGAACATTAATTGCTCCAGGTATGTGGCCCTCGCGAACCTCTCCAGGCTCACGAACATCAAGAAGTAAGAGGGCACTATTCCCCATGAGCGCATCGACCTCGTCGGTAGAAATTTCACTCACCTTTGCTTTTGCCTCTGCGGCGAAGTCCATTAAGCCTTTAGCCATATCTATCTCCTGAATAAAGTTACTTAGCCACTATTAGGCCAAAGTGACTGCCGGTCAAATGTTAGTGGTTTCAATGCAGGGTATATATGCATTTGACGAACCGGAGCAAGGCTCCACGAAACCGGCTGAAACAAATGCCGAAATAGAATAAAAAAGGCCGGGAGGGAAGCCCGGCCAGTCAAAACACAGAAATTATTCGGATGTTGGAGGTTAAGCGTGCTGGGCTTCGCCTGCAGCCTCTTCAGCGGCAGCATCTTCCGCCACCAACTCTTCGATACGGAAGTTCGAAGGATCGGCAAGCATGGCTGTTACCAGCTTGTGGTTCATATCGTGCCCGGTCAACTCGCCCTCGAAGGCACCGACAATCGGATAACCTGAAAGGGAGAGATCCCCCAGCGTATCGAGAATCTTGTGGCGGACGCACTCATCTTCATAGCGCAGCCCCCCCTCGTTTACGACACGATGGGTATCGAGCACGATGGCATTCTCAAGCGAACCGCCCAGTGCCAACCCCGCTTTCTGCAGCGCCTCAACCTCATGCAGGAAGCCGAAGGTGCGGGCGCGGGAAATTTCACGGGTATAGGCCTGGTGGGCGAAATTGATCGATACCTTGCGCTTGCGCAGCAGGGGATGATCATAATCGAGCAGGTAGCTGATCTTAAAGCCGCCTGCAGGGTAGAGCGCGCAACGTTTGTCGCCCTCTTCAACTTCTACACGTTTCAGGACTCGCAGGACCTTCTTTGCCTTGGACTGTTCGCGGATACCGGCGCACTGAATCAGAAACACAAACGGAGCGGATGATCCATCCATAATGGGAACTTCTGGACCACTGACTTCAATGCGGGCGTTATCCACGCCCAGCCCTGCAAATGCGGAAAGCAGATGCTCGATCGTGGAGATCTGAGCACCATCATGGCCGATGGTTGTGCAGAGACGCGTATCGGTGACGAAATCGGCCTTGGCCGGAATCTCAACTCCGAGATCGGATCGAACGAACGTGATACCAGTGTCTTCGTCTGCCGGATGCAAAACCAGATTGATTTTGCGGCCGGAGTGCAGACCGATGCCACTGCAGCGAATCGAATGATCCAGCGTCCTCTGTGCAATCATTTATGCCTCCTTCCGTGATGGGCATAGCATTTGTATGACGTCAATGGCTTGAACATCATCGGCGGCAACTCTATGTAAATAGCTGAAATTCAATGTGATTTAACCCACAATTCCACTATCGACAACATTGCTGCCATTTAACAAACGCGTAACCCTGCCATAAAAACCGTAAAAGCCAAATATTCTACCCTGTCAGGCCGCTTAATCGGCCTGCCTGCGCAGGAAGGTTGGCACGGCAAATTCGTCATCGTTGAAGTCGATATTGCCGAACGGTTTTGGCTGCGGCTGGCCACTTGTTGTCACCTTGGCCGCTACCGGAGCTGTTTGCACCACGCCGATCTGTGCTGCAGGAATCTGCGGAAGCTTTACGCTCTCCGGTTTCATATCGGATGTGGCCAGGTGAAGCTGAGATTCGCCCGATAGACCTGTTGCCACGACGGTTACACGTACCTCTTCGCCGGCATCCTTATCGTATACCATACCGCAGATGATATTGGCATCTTCATCGGCCATGTTGTGAATGATCGATACAGCTTCGTCATACTCGGCCAGGGTCATATCCTCGTTGCCGGTCACATTCACCAGAATTCCCTGCGCACCGTGAATATCGATATCCTCAAGCAGAGGGGAAGAGATGGCGCGTTCGGCGGCTTCCATGGCACGACTCTCGCCCGTTGCCACGCCCGAACCCATCATCGCCACACCGCGAGTCTCGCTCATTACTGCCTTCACATCGGCAAAGTCGACGTTCATGTAACCGGTATGGGTAATCAGCTCGGCAATGCCGCGCACTGCCTGCAGCAGCACATCATCTGCCTTGCGGAATGCTTCCAGCATACTGGTATTCTTGCCTACGGCACCGATCAGCTTCTGGTTAGGAATGGTGATCAGGGTGTCGACATATTTGCGCAGCTCTGCAATACCTGCATCTGCCTGGCGCATACGGCGACGGCCCTCGAAGTTGAACGGTTTGGTTACAACCGCCACGGTCAGCACGCCCATCTCACGGGCCACTTCTGCAATCACCGGTGCAGCACCGGTTCCTGTACCACCACCCATGCCGGCGGTGATAAAGACCATATCAGTGTCCTGCATGAATTCGCGCAGGCGGTCTTTCTCAGCAGCAGCCGCTTCACGACCGATCTGGGGGTTGGCGCCGGCGCCAAGGCCGCGGGTGATATCTGCACCAAGCTGCAGCTTGATGTCAGCATCGTTGCGCTCGATTGCCTGGGCATCGGTATTGGCGACAATAAACTCAACACCGCGCAGCTTCTGGGTAATCATGTTGTTCAAAGCGTTACCGCCGCCGCCGCCGACACCGATAACTTTAATGTTGGCCGATTGGGCCGATGTATCTTCAAATGTAAAAAGTGTTGCCATTGTTTGGTCCTCCAGTTCCCTTATATTTTCCGTTTGTGTTTTGTGTTTTGTGTTTCTTCTCTTTGTTACTGTTTCCCTTTTAAGCTGTATCGCCAAACCAGCTTCGCATGCGCTTCCATACGCGCCCGAAGATATTCCGGTCTGTCGCTCTCAGTTTTTGCGGACCCTGACGGTAGCGATGCCCGTACAGAATCAGCCCTACACCGGTTGCGTACATCGGACTGGATACCACATCCACCAGTCCACCAACTCCCTGCGGGCGTCCCAACCGCACAGGGATGTCGAAAATGTCCTCCGCCAGTTCAACCATGCCTTCGAGCAGCGATGAGCCACCCGTCAGCACCATGCCTGCAGCCACCAGCTCCTGGAAACCGGAGCGCTGCAGTTCATCCTTGATCATCTCGAACAGCTCTTCGACGCGCGGCTCGAGAATCTGTGCCATCACCTGCCTCGGCATCGGCCGTGGAGCCCGCCCGCCGACGCTGGGGATCTCAATCTGGTCTTCCGGCGGCACGAGCGTGGTCATGCACGCGCCGTATTTGCGCTTGAGCTGATCCGCCTCGCGTGCGCTGGTGCGTAGTCCAATCACCAGATCGTTGGTCAGGTGATCGCCGCCGATCGGAATCACGTGAGTGTGCCGAATAGAACCGTTCAGAAAGATCGCGATATCGGTGGTGCCGCCGCCGATATCGACCAGTACCACGCCAATATCCTTCTCATCCTGCATCAGTACCGCCTCGGATGAGGCTACCTGCTCGAGTACCATGTCTGAGACATCCAGATCGCAGCGATTGCAGCATTTAACGATATTCTGGGCCGAAGAAACCGCACCTGTGACCACGTGCACCTTCGCCTCCAGACGCACGCCGCTCATGCCGATCGGCTCACGGATGCCGTCCTGACTGTCGATAATGTACTCCTGCGGCAGGATATGGAGGATCTTCTGATCGGCAGGGATATTCATGGCTCGCGCCGCATCCACCACGCGATCCACATCCTCCTGTGTCACTTCACCGTTCTTGGTCGCCACAACTCCGTGGCTGTTGTAGCCGCGGATATGGCTGCCGGCAATGCCAGTAAAAACAGACTGTATGTCGACGCCGGCCATCAGTTCAGCCTCTTCAACAGCAAGCCTGATCGATTCCACAGTACTTTCGATATTGACGACCACGCCCTTTTTCAATCCTCTGGACGGATGTGTGCCGATTCCGATGACATCCACTTTTCCGTCCGGCGATGACTCGGCTACGACACAGGCAATCTTGCTTGTGCCGATATCGAGCCCCACCAGTAGCTGATCATGCTTCAACATTAGATCACTCCCCCATATCTGGCTGGCCGGATGTACCAGCGCGTCTGCAGACGCGCATCGATCTGCCAGTTCCGGTTACGCCAGCGTGGCTGCTGTAACAGCGTAGAAAGCTGTGCAAGCGAGCCCCGCTCTTCACCGAACGGCAACTTCCATGTCACGCCCTTCGAAAAATATATCTGCCAGAAGGTGCTTCCCGCTCTGATTTCACTCAGTGAAGTGAGTGTGCTGGACTCATGTTTGGCCAACAGCCCAAGCAGCTTATGTGCGCCATTCAGCTCATCCCTGGCTACACGCAGCAGAGGCAGGTCTGGCGACTCTCCGCGGCGCAATGCCCGATAAGCACTTCCTTTCTCATCAATCAGCTGCAGTTCGCCCTTCTCATCCTGCCAGAGCGCCACCGGAACCCGCTTGATAGCCCGTATATGCAGGGCATCAGGCAATACGCGCGTGATCTCCACTGCTGCCAGATCCGGCTGCTGCTGCATCCATGTCGCCCGCAACAGGTCAGGCCGGGTATGCAGGAAATCGCGGTTCTCCATCGCTTCCAGCTGCTCTGCAATTGCCCTCTTCAGTTCCATCTCTCCTTCGATCTTCCAACTGGTCACGCTCATCTGTCCATTGAGCCACCAGCCGGTAGCCAGCGTTGCAGTGGTCAGGCCTGCGAACAGAAACATCTTTCCGATACGGGAGATCAGACGCATGCGACGCGCCTTCATCAACTCGGGGTCAACACGGCGATGGTTGCTACGACTGCTGCTCATCTTCCACCCCCCATCAGACCACCGTTCTCCAGCGATGCGGTTGCCAGAATACGCAGGCAGAGATCTTCGAAACTGATGCCGGCAGCAGCGGCTGACTTGGGCAGCAGGCTGGTCTCAGTCATGCCGGGCAGCGTATTGATCTCCAGCACGAGCGGCTCACCACCGCCATCAACGATCATGTCCACGCGTGGCGCACCCTTGCAGTGCAGTGCGGCAACCGCCTCTTCGGCGCGCTGCATGCAGTAACGAACGGTTTCAGCCGGCAGCCTGGCAGGACAGAAGTATTCAGTGGCGCCAGCGGTATATTTAGATGTGTAGTCATAGACACCCGATTTCGGGGATACCTCGACAGGCGGCAGCGCCCTGCCGTCAAGCACCGACACGGCAATCTCCACGCCATTCACTGGCATTTCGGCCATCCAGCTCTCGGAGCCATGAATATTAAGCTCCAGCCACTGCGCTTTCGACTCGAGCAGGTGCAGCCCAATACTGGAGCCCTCCGATACTGGCTTGAGGAACACCGGATAGCGCAAAGGTCCGTTTTCGTTGATGGCGATATCCAACGGCACCTTAATACCGGCGCTGCTGAGCAACTGCTTGCTGAGTAACTTGTTCATGCATAGCGCCGAGGCCATCACCCCCGAACCGGTATAGGGGATCCCCATCACCTCAAGCATTCCCTGCACGCAACCATCTTCGCCCAACGTGCCATGTAGAAGGTTAAAGGCAGAGTGAATACCTGCCTGCTCAATATTTCTGCTCCAGTCGCGCTGCAGATCAACAGCCACGGCATCCACACCGGCATGCTGCAGTGCTTTAAGTACAGCATGGCCTGAGCGAAGCGAAATTTCACGCTCAGAAGAGACGCCGCCCATTAGTACACCAACACGGCCGAATCGCGACATATTCACATCCACTCTCCCACCATGCGCACTTCCGGCTCCAGTTCGATCTCGAATTTCTCTTTCACCACGCGCTGTGCACGCCGGATAAGCTCGACGATATCGGCACTGCTCGCTTCACCCTCATTGACAATAAAGTTGGCATGCTGGCTGGAGATACGGGCACCTCCGATGGAAAATCCTTTGAGCCCTGCCGCCTCAATCAATCGGGCGGCATGATCCCCCTCAGGATTCTTGAACACCGATCCGCAGTTGGGCTGCGCCAACGGCTGTGTGGAGCTGCGGCGGCTACGCATGGTACGCATGCGCTCGCGAATCTGATCCGGACTGTCCGGACGCAGCTCAAAACTTGCACTGACGACAATACTCTGGTTCGGCAGTTCGACATGGCGGTAACTCATCTCAAGCTCATCGGCATCGAACTCGACCATCTCACCGCTGCGCAGCATCACATCAACGCTTTTCAATGTATCCGATACCTGCTGAGAGAAGCATCCGGCATTCATCACCACACCACCACCGATATCGCCCGGTACGGTTGCCATAAATTCGCAACCGGAAAGACCATGCTCGGCACACTGGCGGGCAAAGCGGCTCATGCGCACACCCGCCTCTGCGCGCACCATGCACCCCTCCAGATAGAGTTCGTTGAGCTCACTAAGGTCCACCACAAGTGCATAGATGCCGATATCGGGCACCAGCATGTTGCTGCCGCGCCCCAGCGGAAGAATCCCAATCTCTGCCGGACAGAGCTGCATGGCTCTGACAAGCGCCGCACGGTTGGCCGGCCTGAAAAACCAGCGCGCAGGACCGCCGACGCCGAGCGTCGTGTGCCTTGCCATCGACTCGCCTTCACGAAGCGAGCCGAGCGCTGCCAGCGGCATGTGCCACGCATCGTCTGTTTCCGCCTGCGAGGGGATCATGCGCCATTCTCCTCGCGCATCTGTTGCGCCAGCGTTCCGATTGAACCCGCCCCCATCAATAACACGACATCACCGCGCGCAAGCGCCTGCGAGGCCAGTGCGTGCGCTTCTGCCAGATCATTCGCGAGAGAAACACCGCGATGCCCGCGCGCAACCATGCCTTCAAGCATTCGCTGACTGCTAACCCCCTCGATCTCAGCCTCGCTTGCCGCATAGATCGGCAACAGAGCCACATTGTTGGCGGCATCGAAGGAGCCCATAAATTCATCCATCAGGTCGCGGGTACGCGTGAACCGGTGCGGCTGGAAGATCACACTCAGATGTCTCTCCGGCCAGCAGTCGCGTGCCGCTGCCAGGGTAGCCATCACCTCTTTGGGGTGGTGGGCATAGTCATCCACCAGTACGCCTTCACCGACACGGGTACGCTGGAAGCGGCGCTGAATGCCCTCAAATGTGGCAAGTGATGCACGAATCGTGTCGATTTCAATGCCAAGATCGAGCATGACTGCAATGGCTGCCAGTGCATTCTCGGCATTATGGCGACCCGGCATCGGCAGCCTGAACTGGCCCAGATCGCCCAGTTCGCGATGCGCCGCCCGGAAAACCTGCCCTTCGCTGTCAGCGCTGCTCTCAATCAGATGCAGGTCCGCCTGCGGGCTGCTGCCATAGGTGGTTACAGGCTTGTGCAGGCGCTCACGCAGTGCTGCCACATACGGATGCTCATGATGCAGCACCACACGCCCGTAGAATGGAACCAGCGAGACAAAGGTGTGGAACGCCTCAAGCAGCGCTTCGAAGTCACCGTAGTGATCGAGATGCTCAGGATCGATATTGCTGACCACTGCGATAGTTGGCGAGAGGCGAAGGAAGGAGCCATCGCTCTCGTCAGCCTCTGCCACCAGCCACTCGCTGGCGCCGAGGCGGGCATTGCTACCGGTAGCGATCAGGCGACCGCCGATAATATAGGTCGGGTCAAGGCCTGCAGCCTCCATGCCATGTGCAATCAGTGACGTCATCGTTGTCTTGCCATGACTTCCGGCTACAGCTACCCCCTGCTTCATTCGCATCAACTCGGCGAGCATCTCGGCACGTGGAATTACGGGAATACCGGCAGCGTGCGCCGCAGCAATTTCCGGATTGGTTTTGTCGATTGCAGAGCTGACCACCACCACCTGCGCATCACCGAGGTTCTCTGCCGCATGACCAATCGCAACTGCAATACCGAGGCTTCGCAGCCGCCTGACATTGTTACTTTCGGCCACGTCGCTGCCCTGCACACTGAAACCCTGATTGAATAACAGTTCGGCAATGCCGCTCATGCCGATACCGCCGATACCGATCAGGTGGATATGCTGCACACGCATTTTCATGATTTATCTCCAGCCAGCGGCAAAAACTCCGCCAGCACATCCAGCTGTCTGCTGCTTGCATCGTGCGGTGCCCATGCTCTGGCCGCTTCTGACATCTTCGCAAGCCTGTCGCGATCGAACAGCAAGCCGTCCAGATCAGCCGCCAGACTCTCATTCGTCATTGCACCCTGAATCAGTACGCCTGCGCCGCCGGCACCTGCCAGGCTTTCAGCGTTGAAACGCTGGTGATCATCGGCTGCAGATGGCAGTGGCACGAACAGGCAAGGCATGCCGCAGATGGCCGCTTCGGTAACGCTCATGGCCCCGGCTCGTGCCATCAGCAGGTCGCCTTTTGCATAAAAACCGGCCATATCGTCGCAGAAACCCAGCACATCCGCCTTGATGCCTGCATCCGCATAGATACGTGCAGCCTGCTTGCGTGCCTCTTCATCCTTTCCTGCCACATGAACAACGGTGAACTCCCTTCCCTCTTTCGCCAGCATGGCGCACGCCTCAGGGACACTGTGATTGAGCACCAATGCTCCCTGCGAGCCGCCCATCACCAGCAGGCAAGGAGGGGTATGGGATTGCCACTGCACCGCCGCAATTTCGTCACGCACGATATTGCCTGTCACGGAACGGGCAACGCTGTCACCCAGATGCTCAGATGCCTCGCTAAAGCCGAGCATGATACGGCGGCAGAATCGGGCCAGCGTCCTGTTCACCAGGCCTGGCATCGCGTTCTGTTCATAGAGAACCACCGGCACCCTGTTGAGCAGCGCCGCAACCACGCCGGAGACGCTGGCATAACCGCCGACACCGACCAGCAGGTCGGGCTGACGATCCCGCCACGACCGGCGAATCTGCGCCACCGCTTTGGGAAGCTCCCAGATCACAGCACGCAAACGCTGCAACAGACCTGCGCCTTTGACGCCGTGCATGGCCAGCAGCAGCACATCTTCACCACGTTCCGGCAGCAACTTCGCCTCCAGCCCTCGCTCGGCCCCGATAAATGAGACCCTCAGCTCCGGCCAGCGTGTACGTGCAGCATCGGCCAGAGCCAGCGCAGGCATGACATGCCCTCCGGTTCCGCCACCGGCAATACATAGCAAGGCAGAGCGGCTCATGCGAAATGCTCCTGCCCGTTGTTCGAGGCGCTTCTGCTTTTCTGTTTTGAGCCTTTCGGGTTGCGCGGCAGGCGCATGTTACCGGGCCTGTGTCGCTGCACTGACAGGATGAGCCCGATGAGTACGCACTCGCCTATCAACGCACTGCCACCGTAGGATACAAACGGCATCGGCATACCCTTGGTGGGCAGCAATCCCATGGCCGCACCCAGGTTAATAATGAAAGCAATACCGAGAATCATGACGCAACCCAGCACCAGCAGGCGGGGGAACATCTCCTCGCACTGGATAGCCAGCCAGATGCCGCGGCCAAGCAGCAGTGAAAAGAGCAGGATCAACGCCACAATGCCGACCAGCCCGAGCTCTTCACCGATACTGGCCGAGATAAAGTCGGTAAACACTTCAGGCAGATAGAACAGCTTCTGCACACCCTGACCCACGCCGGTACCGACCACGCCGCCACTTCCGAATGCAATCATCGACTGGATTAACTGATAGCCGCTTCCGTAGGGATCACTCCACGGCTCAAGAAAGCTGGTTAAACGTTTCAGGCGATAGGGCTCTGCGATCAGCACAATGACTGCCATCGGCACAAAGGTAAGGGTTAACAAAGCCAGGTGGCGTATTGGTACCCCGCCCACAAACCACATGGCAAAACAGACAGCTGAGAGTAGTGCCGCGCTTCCGAAATCCGGCTGCAAAAGAAGCAGCGCCAACGAGGCAAGCAGAACTACCAGCATCGGTGCCAGCCCGCTTGAGAAACTGTTCAGACGATCCGGGAAAGAGCCCATATAGTAGGCCATGTAGATCACCACGGCAGGCTTAAGCAACTCAACCGGTTGCAGCGTAAGCCCCAGCAGCGAGAACCAGCGCTGGGCGCCATTTATTTCACGCCCAAGACCCGGCACCAGCACCGCGACCATCATGACAATGGCAACTGCCAATACCGGCAGTGCAATCGCACGCCACCAGGTTACTTCCACGCGCGAAAGCAGCCACATGATTGTGAGACCAACAGGAATATAGACCAGCCAGTGGCCGATGATACGCAGTGGATCATTATAACGCACCTCAGCCACGCTGATGCTTGTGCTGTATACCATCAGCACACTGAAACTCAGCAGTGCCAATACGCAGCCGGTGAGGATCGGATCTGCTGGCAGCAGATGTTTTGCACCCTTGGCACTCATGCTTTCGCCTCCAGCGCCTTGACCGCATTAACAAATGCATTGCCCCGTTCTGCATAATTCGCGAACTGATCCTGGCTGGCAGCTGCTGGCGAAAGCAGCACCGAAAGCCCGGCCTGTGACCTGGATGCCAGCTTCACAGCCTGCTCCATTGTTTTGGCGAATGTGGCCGGAACACCAGCCGCGTCTGCCAGCTCAACGAACGGCTTTGGATCCTTGCCGATGATGTATACGTGCTCAACATGGCTGGCAACAGCCTCTTTAAGCACCGACACATCCAGCCCCTTCCTTAGGCCTCCGCAAATCCACACCACCTGGTGAAATGATTTAAGTGCTGCAATCGCCGCATCGGGATTGGTCGCCTTAGAGTCGTTGAGCCACTCGCGCCCAGCCACAATACCAAGCGACTGTAGACGGTGTGGCAGACCGCGGAATGAGGTGAGTGCCTGCCGAACAACGCTGATTGAGACTCCGAAGTCGGTTGCGGCCTGTGCTGCCACGGCCAGGTTCAGGTGCTGGTGAACACCCCTGGAGGGAAGCTCGTCCGAAGAGATGAACTCAGGAATCTCATAATGGTGCCAAAAGAGCTGCCATGATCCGTTTGGCAGCATCTGCACGCCGCAGTCCATCGTTTCAGGATAGCCAACACCGAAACGCCTCACATACACACCGCGCCCGCGTAACTCATCGGCCAGCGCATCCCATTCAACATCACACGGAAGCATCGCCTTGTCACCTTCACCCTGGTTTGCAAACAGGCGTAGTTTTGCAGCGCGGTATGCAGCAGCATCAGCATGCATGTCGGCATGATCCGGCTGAATATTCAACAGTGCGGCCCAGCGGGGACGAATCGGAGCTGCGCGCTCCAGCTGAAAACTGGAAAGCTCAAGCACGACTCTGGCCGGCTCTTCATCGCCCAGCAGATCCAGCATGGGTGTGCCGATATTTCCACCCGCTTCGATGCCGCCAGGTAGCGTATCCAGCAGCGTTCCGATCAACGACACGGTCGTGGTTTTACCATTGGTGCCGGTCACGGCAATAATGTTGCCGTGATACTGTTCACCGAACAGCTGAAGATCCCCGTACATCGGGACACCGCTGTTTCGTGCCTCGACCAGTGCCGGATGATTCCAGTTGACGCCAGGACTGACAATAATGCGCGAGAAACGCTGCAGGTCGGCCGCTTTCAGCTTTCCGATATGCAGTGGCATATCAAGTTCCCGGGGCACTTCAACCCGTTTCTCATCAAAGGCTTCGCAGGCAAGGCCATGGTGCAACAGGAAAGCTGCCGCCGATTGCCCGGTTTTACCCATGCCAATCACCGCGGTCAGCCGATCGTGGTCACTGCCTGTATGTTGTTCCATCATACTCATCGGATCTTCAGGGTGGATAGCGCCACCAGCGCCAGTAGTATCGAGATAATCCAGAAGCGGACGATCACCTTCGGCTCCGGCCACCCTTTCAGTTCATAGTGGTGATGAATCGGAGCCATGCGAAACACGCGTTTACCGGTAAGTTTGAAGCTGGCCACCTGCACCATCACAGAGACCGCCTCAAGTACAAACAGACCGCCGGCGATGGCCAGCAGAATCTGCTGGTGAACCGCACATGCCACGAAGCCGAGTGCGCCGCCAAGCGCCAGTGCGCCAACATCGCCCATGAATACCTGTGCCGGATAGGTGTTGAACCAGAGAAACCCGAGGCAGCCGCCCACGAGCGCGCCACAGAATACAGCCAGCTCTCCGGATCCGGGTACAAATGGGATCATCAGATAAGCGGCGAATTTGGCATGGCCGGCAAGGTAGACCACAACGGCCAGTGCACTTGCCACCATGAATGTTGGCGCCACGGCCAGGCCATCGAGGCCATCGGTCAGGTTCACCGCATTGGAGGTCCCCACTAACACGAAGAGGACGAAGATCACGTAGAACCAGCCCATATCCCACTGCATATTGAAGAACGGGATATCGACAATCGGATCGGTCATAATGATCAGTCCGGCAGCCGCAACCCCACCAAAAAGGCACTGCAGCAACAGCTTCCAGCGCCCTGCAAGCCCGTCCGGATTGTGGCGCATGATCTTCAGATAGTCATCCAGGAATCCGATCAGGCCATAGCCGAGCGTCACCAGCAGAGCCAGCCAGATAAAGCCGTTGGTGAGGTCGGCCCATAGCAGCGTGGCGATGGTCATCACCAGCAGGATCAGCAGGCCGCCCATGGTTGGTGTTCCCTGCTTGACCAGATGCGTCTGCGGCCCGTCACTGCGAATCGGCTGCCCCTTACCCTGATTCACGCGCAGGCGATTGATAAACCAGGGGCCGAGAATCCAGCAGAGTGCCAGTGAAGTGACCAGCGCATACACGGTTCGGAAGGTAATATACTGGAACAGATTGAAGATAGAGAACTGGTCAGCCAGCGGATAGAGAAGATTATAGAGCATGCGCCACCTCCGCCCTGCAGAGCAGCTGCACAACCGACTCCAGATGCATCGAGCGTGATGCCTTGACCAGCACCGTGTCACCCTCATCGAACGTTTCATTGGCAAGTGCGGCAATGGCCTCATCGGATGTGGCAAACCAGCTGGCCTCAGGGTGGATCGCTGCAAGCGCCTGCATACGGGGGCCGATCAGATAGATGCGGTCCACGCCTTGAAGATTAATGCTGCCATGTGCCGCATCAGAATCCTCCCCCAGCTCGCCCATATCACCAAGCACTGCAATTCTTCCGCCATCAAGTGAACGCAATGTATTAATCGCGGCCTGCATGGAGGTGGGATTGGCGTTGTAGCAGTCATCAAGCACCAGGCATCCGTTTACCCCTTCGCACTGCTGCATGCGACCAGCCGGCGGCTGCCAGCCGGAGATGGCGTCTGCAACCTTGGCGAGCTCAGCCTCTCGGCCGGTACTGTCCAGATAACGGAGCATAATGGATGCTGCAAAAGCAATGTTTGACGCCCAGTGGGCAGCAGGCAGCGCCAGTTGCAGCGAGGCTTCCTGGCCTCTCCATGACATCAGCAACTCACGCCCGACGAGCTGCCAGCAGACAACATCGCTTTCCGACGTTTGATCGACATCAATTGCATTGAGAGGGGCGCTGATCCGGTTCGAGCGGAGCAAGCCCGACACGCCCCCGCCCAGTGCGCACCAGCCATTCTCATTCAGGTGCTCAAGCAGGAGTGCCTTCTCGCTGACTACGCCGGACAGGCCGCCAAGCCCCTCTGCGTGGGCACCCGTTATGCCGGTCAGTACCGCAATGTCAGGTTGCACCATTGCAGCCAGGCGCGCCATTTCACCGGTTTCGCTTATCCCGCACTCAATGACGGCAATTTCGGCCTCAACAGGCACTGCAAGCAGCGTCTGCGGCACACCGATCAGATTATTGAGATTGGCGCGGGTCGCAGCGATGTTGAATCCCAGCGCCGTAAAGCCGGCCTCGAGAATGGAGCGCAGGCTGGTTTTACCGAATGAGCCGGTAATCGCTATGACCGTTGTTTTTTCAAGGCGCAACCGCCATGCATGCGCAATATTGCCAAGCGCCTGCAGAGTGTCCTTCACCTCAAGCTTACTGATATCAAGGTCGGCCCAGAGAGGAACGCCCTCGCTGTCACCGATCAGCGCCACCGCACGATCTGCAACCGATGCGCCAAATGCATGTCCATCGAAACTCGGTCCGCGCAGGGCAAGGAAAGCGGCTCCCGGCTGGAAGTTACGGCTGTCGGTTGCAATGCCTGCGACCATCTCAGGCACAGACCCATGCCAGCGGCCGCCGGTAGCTGTCATGATATCAACTCCACTCAGGCGCATAGTCTTTCACCATCAAAGCCAGAACCCGGATGTTTTCTGTGCAGATAGCGCTCAGCCACTTCGGCATCACTCCATGGCATGCGCCTTCCACACACCTCCATGTATGCCTCATGCCCCTTGCCGGCGATGACCAGAATGTCGCCCTCTGCCAAGACCTCTACCGCCTCGGCAATTGCCTGTTCTCGATCGAGCTGCAGGTGCAGCTCCACCCGATAAGGCTGAGCCATTCCCGCCTCGATTTCGGAGGCAATTACAGCTGGAAGCTCACCACGCGGATTGTCCGACGTGATCCAGACCGCGTCCGCAAACTCGGCTGCAATGCCACCCATCTGGGGGCGCTTTTCACGGTCTCGCTCACCACCGCAGCCAAACACGACGATCAGGCGATTGCGCACCAGTTTGCGAGCCGCCTTCAGGCAGCGCTCCAGTGCCTCAGGGGTATGTGCATAATCGATAAAGACCTGACCGTAACCGGCTGCCACATCCTGCATGCGGCCCGGAGGTGCGGTAATGCCAGTGAGCAGTTCAGGCAACGCCTGCAGCTCAATCCCCATCGACACCATCAGTGTCAGCGCCACACATGCGACATTCTCGGCATGGAAATCACCGATCGGGATATCTTCGATCACCACCTCTTCGCCAGCACAGCTAAGGCGCAGCAATCCGGGCAACTCCTGCTCCCAGCCCAGGTTTACATCATCACGATCAAGCCCGTGCCCGTACCAGTTGGTACTCTCCGGAGCCCGCTCACGAATATCGGCATGGTCTGCGTTGGCAACCACGCTGCCTCCATGCGCAGCGCAGTCGCTTATAAAACCGGCCTTGGTTGCCAGATAAGGCTCATAACCGCCATGGTCCTGCAGATGATCATGCCCCATATTGGTCCATATGGCCGTTTTAAAGTTCAGGCCTGCGATGCGACCCTGTGCTATACCGTGTGATGAAATCTCCGAGACAACCGCATGAACGCCCTCCTGACAGGCCGCGTTCAACATGGCATGCATCGTCAATAGTGATGGCGTGGTATTGCCAATGTCGCATATGTTATTTGAACTGCGCATCCAACCCAGCGTACCGCTACTCCATATAGGTGCACTCTGGTATCTGGCCAGCGCCTCTCTCAACATCCAGGCCACACTGGTTTTCCCGTCGGTGCCGGTAATGCCATAGAAATGGGTCGACGCCTGTTCAGTTTTAAACATGCGGCGGAGCAACAAGCCAGCCTCTGCAATTGACTCAAGATGCAGGTGGGGAAGATCAGTATCAACGGAAACCCCGACACTGATGATAGCGATCGCCCCCTGCTCTTTTGCCGATTCTGCAAACTGGGTCGCCTTGCCCTCACTGCGAGGCAGGCAGAGCATCGCGTAACCGGGCATGGCATGGCGGGAGTCGTCACAAACACCCATAACCATCACATCCTCGGAGTCGCCCAAATCGAGATGCCCAAGCCCGTCTGAGAGCTCGATCAACGAGAGCCCTTCAGCCAGTTCCGCAGCATGCGGTTGCCACTGATTACTCATTGAGCCACACCTCAAGGCCATCGCCGCTACTGAGCGCTGCCACGTTAGCAGGCTTCTGCCGGCTCACCCAGCCGGAACCGTGCACATGCAGCCGCAGTCCGCGTTCAGCCGCAAAACGGCGAACTTCGCGCATCGACATGCCGTAAGCACTTTCAGCAGCAAAGACCGGCGGCTCAGCGGCTGCCTCGATGGTCTGCCACTGACCCTGGTTATTGATCTGGGCCGGAACGCCAAGGTACGGTAGTGCACTCTCTGCAACATGCCGGAAGACTGGCGCGGCAACCTGGCCGCCATACATACTCTTCTGCGGCTCATCGACCACTACCACAATCACCAGCTGCGGATTATCAACAGGGGCCAGGCCTGCGAATACGGCGGTGTATTTACCCTTGCTGTAGCGGCCGTGCTCATCCGGCTTCTGGGCTGTGCCGGTTTTTCCCGCCACGCGATAACCTGCAGGCACCGCCTTGGAGCCTGTGCCGTCCTCGCTGGTGGCGTACTCAAGCATACTCACAACCTGTCGCGCCACTGATGCATCCATCACCCTGTGATTCTCTTCAGCAGCAGCAGGCGCCCCGCTTTTGAGCAGCTTTGGCGCCACGTACAAACCCTCATTAGCTAAAACGGAAAAGGCCGCTGCAAGTTGCAACGGCGTTACTGCGATACCCTGGCCAAAGGCGATGTTGGCTGTCTCAACTGGCCCCCACCGCTCTGGGGGAAGGACAATGCCAGGCGATTCTCCACCCAGCCCCATGTGACTGCGCTGGCCAAACCCAGCCCGCCTCAACATCTCGTAAACAGGGTCGGGGCCGATATCGAGCGCCAGCTTGGCCACCCCGATATTGCTGGACTTGACCACTATGCCGGTAAGATCAAGCCACCCTTCCGGATGGTCATCATGGATCGTGTAGTCAGCGACCTGCATCGCCCCCTTCTCGCAATAGACAATAGAATCAGGCTGCCATTTACCCGATGCAAGCGCTGCAGCCACAGAGAAAGGCTTCATGGTCGAGCCCGGCTCAAAAACGTCGGTTACGGCACGGTTACGCCACTGCCCCGGTTTAAAATGGCGGAAATTGTTCGGGTTATATCCCGGCCAGTTGGCCATGGCGAGAACAGCACCATCAGAAGGCCTCATGACAACGACGGAGCCGCCCTTGGCATTCTGGCTGCGCACACCTTCAGCCAGCGCCGCATAAGCGATACTCTGGATTGATGCATCAACTGTAAGCTGGATCGATTCACCTGCCGTCGCCTCACGCACCCAGACACCATCCGGCAGGGAGTGGCCGCGCGCATCACGGCGCACCTGGCGAATACCCGCCTCTCCTGTCAGCGCCTTGTTCCAGCTTCGCTCAATACCCTCAAGACCTTTGCCATCCACGCCGACAAAGCCGAGCAGATGACCGGTCTCCGGGCCAAGCGGATGGTAACGACGCCACTCCCTCTCTCTGCGAACGCCGGGAATATCCAGAGCCATGACCTTGTCTGCTACTGAGGGGGGAACCTGCCTGGCAAGCCAGACAAAACCACGACTCCTCTCCAGCTTCCGCTTCACCTTTGATGTGGAAAGACCCAGAGCCCGGGCCAGCTCACCTACGCGCCCTTCCGGCACCTCATCGGCCATAGCGGCAATAGATGGTATTTCGATACTCTCAGCCAGAGTGCGACCCTTGCTGTCAAGAATTGGTCCGCGAGGAGCAACTGCTGTGTACTGGCGATAATGCTGCTTTTCGGCAAGTGACGTCAGGTAATCAGCCTGCAACACCTGCAGGTCCACAGCACGAACCACAAGCATCAGCAACCCCAGGCCGAGCAGCCCTGCAACCGCCTCGATGCGGCGGCGGACATACACCTTCTGCTTGTCACTCACGGATGAACCACCTGTGCAGGACCTGGCGGCTTCATGCCCAGCTTCTCCTGCGCCAGCTTACGCAGGCGCTCAGGTCGGGTCAGACTGGCCAACTCGAGGCGAAGCTTGCCCGATTCACTCAGCACATCCTGCTTCTCAGTGTTTAATTTCTGTGTCTCCAGTGAAAGCTCATAGCGAAGATGCGAAAGCCAAATCTGCCCGGCAGCGAGCGAGCCAGCCAACACAGGCACCAATAGCCACGGCCTCAGAAGGGAGCCCGTCACTGCACCCTTCCGCTGTAGCCAGCCAGCTTTTTACCCTCAGCTTCCGAAATGCGTTCAGCCACACGCATCAGTGATGATCGACTGCGTGGATTGGCTGCAATTTCAGCCTCACCCGGGCGAACCGGCTTTTTCTGCAACCAGCGCATGGACGGGGTTTTCCCACAAACACAGACCGGCATCTGAGGCGGACAGGTACAGGGATGCACCAGCGCATCAATAAGGTTTCGGATGCGTCGATCTTCGCCGGAGTGAAATGAGATCACCGCCAGACGGCCACCGGGAGCAAGATGATCCACGGCTGCCTGGATACCTGCATCAATCTGCTCCATCTCCGCATTCACCCAGATGCGTAGCGCCTGAAAGGTACGTGTGGCCGGATGGGCTCCACTGTGACGCGCCTGCTTAGGTACGGAGTGGAAACAGATATTCTCAAGATCGGAGGTCGTATTCAATTCACCGTCGTGTCTCGCCCTGAGGATAGCCTTGGCAATGCGGCGCGAATAACGCTCGTCACCGTAGCGGTAAATGATATCGGCCAGTTCACGTTCAGAAACATGTGCAAGCTTCACGCTCAATGGCTGGCCTGAAGATAGATCCATGCGCATATCAAGCGGGCCGCTCTTTTGAAATGAAAATCCGCGCTCGGCACTATCCACCTGCGGCGATGAGACACCGAGGTCGAAGCCGATGCCGCTCACCTGAAGCCACCCCAACTCATCGAGGGTCTCGCCGAGACTGGCAAAGTCTGCATGCACGATGGTGAAGCGAGCATCCTCTGCTGCAAGCCTTTCTCCCTCTGCAACAGCTTCAAGATCTCGGTCGATGGCAAGCAGTCGGCCTTTTTCGGAGAGTCTGGCAAGCAACTCCCGGCTGTGGCCGCCTCGCCCGAAGGTGCAGTCCACGTAACAGCCATCGGGGTCGGTAAAGAGCGCCTCGATAAAATCGTCTCGAAGGACGGGGATGTGTTCGGCATATCTGTTGTCGTCGCCCACATCACATATCCAGCTCGAAATCCTGGAGAGCCACAAGGGCCGCTTCGACCTGCTTGCTCCAGCTGCTCTTATCCCAGATTTCGAATGTCTCACCAGTTCCCGCAAAATGTACTTCGCGCGAAAGTGATGCATGCTCCTTGAGCACACCTGCCAGTAAAATGCGCCCCTGCCGGTCCGGAGAAAAGATCTGGGACGGCGTAATTACAGCACGAATGAAATGGCGCTTGAGGTTCGCCGGCATATCCTTGATCGCGACCTGCAAGCGCTTCCACTCACGCGTCGGATAGGCGATAAGGCAAGGCGTATTGTGTGAGCGGGTGATAATGATTTTCTCGTCGGCATGGCAATTCTTCAACACATCACGGAAGGCGGCAGGGATGCTGACGCGCCCTTTCTCATCCATGTTGTTGCTGAACTCACCCTGAAACATTGCCGTTGTTCCTCTCCCTCGCCCTGAAATGGAGCACCTACCCACAATTCCCCACCAAATGCCAATATTGGCCACCAATCCACCCTTGTCAACCCCATCCGGGTGCATATCACATTGAGAGAACCATTCCGCCACAGCTGACAACCGCCTTTTTCGGCACCAAACAACAAGCTTTATGGGTGGGGGAATGTGGGTAGGGTTCGCAAAATGAGTGAAGGCGCAATGTTCTGGAAAGAAAAAACGTTATCGGAAATGAACAGTGAAGAGTGGGAGAGCCTCTGTGACGGCTGTGGCCGCTGCTGTGTCTGGAAGTTTGAGGATGAAGATAGCGGAGAGGTGCTCTATACCGATATCCGTTGCCGGTTATTCAATGACTCGACCTGCCGCTGCACTGACTACGCAAACCGTACCGCACTCATCCCCGAGTGCATTAATATCCGCAAGCTCAGTGACGCCCATTATGCATGGCTTCCTGAAAGCTGCGCCTATCGCCTGCTGCATGAGGGAAAGCCCCTCTTCGAGTGGCATCACCTGATTTCAGGCAGCAGAAACTCCGTTCATGAGGCCGGCATATCACTGCATAAAAAAACGATATGCGGCGAGAACTTCACTGAAGAGGATATTGTGCGCCATATCATCGATCCGGATGAGATCAATGGCTAAGACGGAGACATGCCCCTGCGGTAGCGGCAGGGCTTTTGCCGAGTGTTGCGAACCAATTATTCAAGGTGCGACTGCCCCAAACCCCGAGGCATTGATGCGCTCGCGCTACTCTGCCTACGTTCTCGGCTGCTGGGATTATCTGCATAAGAGCTGGCACCCGAGAACCCGTCCATCTCGCGTATCACCAACCTCAACTGACTGGCTTGGCCTCACCATCGTGAAAGCTTCAGACAACAGCGTCGAATTTATCGCGGGCTTCCGCGAAGGTGGCAAAATCAAGGTGCTTCACGAAACCAGCCGCTTTGCACAGGCTGATGGCCACTGGCGCTATCTGGACGGCAGTTACAGTGTCAGTGAAGTCGGTAGAAATGCGCCATGCCCGTGTGGAAGCGGCCTGAAGAGCAAGCGCTGCTGCGGCAAACAGTGATCTGCAGCTGAGAACAGCAGCACGCCGCCACACGCCCCTTCACTTCCAATATAAGCATCCATCGCGATTGGCTGTTAGCCTGCGGCCATGACCACTATCCCCATTCCCGGAGCGCGCCCCCTGAACAGCTGGCCGAAACACCGACCTGAGCTCACCGCTTCACAGCAACTGCCGATGAGCAGGGTTGAAATGGATGCGCTTGGCTGGGATTGCTGCGATATCATTATTGTTACCGGCGATGCCTATATCGATCACCCCAGCTTCGGCATGGCAGTGATCGGCCGCATTCTGGAAGCTCAAGGATTCCGTGTCGGCATTATTTCTCAACCCGACTGGAAATCGGCAGATCCGTTTCGTCAGCTTGGCAAACCAAATCTGTTTTTCGGCGTCACCTCAGGCAACATGGATTCGATGGTCAACCACTACACATCTGAACGGCGCATTCGCTCTGATGATGCCTATACGCCGAACGGCGTGGCCGGCAAACGACCTGATCGCGCAGTTACGGTCTATGCGCAGCGCTGCCGCGAAGCGTTTAAGGGAGTGCCGGTTGTTATTGGCAGTATCGAGGCAAGCCTTCGCCGGATTGCCCATTACGACTACTGGTCAGATAACGTGCGCCGATCTGTACTGCCCGACTCCAAGGCCGACATTCTAGTCTATGGCAATGGTGAACGGCAGATTATCGAGATAGCACACCGGCTGGCTTCCGGCGAACAGATCACTGCCATCGGCGACATTCGCGGCACTGCCGTGATGCGGCGCGAAGTCCCGCCCGACTGGTCTGAGGTCGACTCAAGTGAAATCGACACTCCCGGAAAACTGATCGCGCACCCGAATCCCTATGCCATGTCAGATGTTGCCTGCCCAACCACTGAGATCGAAGAGAGTGGTGCGAATGAAGTTACCATTCCCATCTCCCACATCCGGCTGGATCGTTCAAAAACCGTCATCCGCCTGCCCTCGTTCGAAGCGGTCAAAGGGGATCCCGTGCTTTACGCGCATGCCTCCCGCCTGATGCACCTGGAGACCAACCCGGGTAATGCGCGCGCAATTGTACAGAAACATGGCGAGCGTGATGTCTGGATCAATCCGCCAGCCATACCGCTCACCACAAATGAGATCGACAGCATCTTCGACCTCCCCTATTCGCGGACTCCACATTCATCCTATGGCAGCATGCATATTCCGGCCTACGAGATGATCAAAAATTCGGTGAATATCATGCGCGGCTGTTTCGGTGGCTGCACCTTCTGTTCGATCACCGAACATGAGGGGCGCATCATTCAGAGCCGTTCTGAAAACTCAATCCTCACGGAGATCGAGAACATCCGTGACAAAACCCCGGGCTTTGCCGGCACCATCTCCGACCTCGGAGGCCCAACCGCCAATATGTACCGGCTGGCCTGCAAATCCCGCGAGATTGAGGCGGCATGCCGCAAGCCCTCCTGTGTTTTTCCGGGCATCTGCAAAAACCTCAACACCGACCATGCACCGCTGATCCGCCTCTACCGCAAAGCGCGCGCCCTTCCCGGCATCAAGCGTATCTTTATCGCGTCCGGACTGCGTTACGATCTGGCGGTGGAGTCACCCGAGTATATTGAGGAGCTGGTGACCCACCATGTCGGCGGTTATCTCAAGATTGCGCCTGAACACACCGAAGATGGGCCACTGAACAAGA
Source organism: Mariprofundus ferrinatatus (assembly GCF_002795825.1). Lineage (NCBI taxonomy): Bacteria > Pseudomonadati > Pseudomonadota > Candidatius Mariprofundia > Mariprofundales > Mariprofundaceae > Mariprofundus > Mariprofundus ferrinatatus. The sequence continues at coordinate 1,885,149 of NZ_CP018800.1, forward strand.
TGATGAAACCGGGCATCGGCAGTTTTGACCGCTTTAAAAAGATGTTTGATCGCTACTCGAAGAAAGCGGGCAAAAAACAGTTCCTGATCCCCTATTTTATTGCCGCACACCCCGGAACCAGTGATGAGGACATGGTGAACCTCGCCCTCTGGCTTAAACGTAACGATTTCAGGCCCGATCAGGTGCAGGCATTCCTGCCATCGCCAATGTCCACGGCAAGTGCCATGTACCATTCGGGCCGCAACCCGTTACGCAAGATCAGCAGAAGCTCTGAACAGGTATTCACGCCGAAGCGCAAAAAACAGCGGGAGCTGCACAAGGCGCTGCTCAGGTATCACGATCCCGCCAACTGGCCGCTGCTTCGTGACATGCTTAAGAAAATGGGGCGTTCCAACCTGATCGGCAATGGACCCGACCACCTGATTCCAGCGGGGAGCGACAGGAGTGGGCGTCCAGCGTTCAAACATGCGGAAAACCCCGGACGCAGGCAAAACCGACGCCGTACAAGAGGCCGGAAGTAGTCCTTACCAACGGTCAGCGCGGATTCATGAAGGGTGATGCACCATGGTCACCGGAGAGCCAAGGCTCAGAGTCCGCCTGTTAAGCCGCTTCAGCCACCCTGTTGCGACCTGACTCCTTGGCCTTGTACAACCCCTGGTCGGCCAGCTTTACAAGTGACTCAGCCTGCCCCTCTTCTGCATCTTCGGAAGGAACAGCGTAGGCGATCCCGAGGCTTACTGTAACAACATCAGATACGGATGAATGCTCATGCGGAATATTCATCTCCATGACTGCCTTGCGGATTCTCTCAGCAACATGCAATACCCCTTCCCGGTCTGTTTCCGGAAGGATAACGACAAACTCTTCACCACCGTATCGGGCCACCACATCTGCAGGGCGCCTGATCGATGAACGCAGTGCCTCCGCCACCTTCACCAAACAATCATCCCCTGCCTGGTGGCCATAGTTATCATTGAACTGTTTAAAGTGATCCACATCCAGCAACACAACTGCAAGCGACAACTTCTTTCGCCTGGCACGCAGGAACTCATTTTCCAGCCTCTCGTCAAAATGGCGGCGGTTAAAAATATTTGTCAGCCCATCGGTTCGCGAAATCCTCTTCAACTTCTCCAAAGCAGCATTTCGTTCCAGAAGTGTTTTATGGGTAGCTGCGTGGTACCGCAGTCGAGCAACCATCTCGATCTGATCCGGCAGCTTAACCAGATAATCATTGGCTCCATTGTGAAAAGCATCAGCTTTGGTTTTGGCCTCTTCTTTGGACGACAGCACGACAATGGGGATGTCTGCGGTATTCGGATTGGCCCGGAAGAATTTCACCAGCATCAAGCCGTCCACATCCGGCATGACCAGGTCCTGCAGGATAACATCCGGCTCGATCTCTCCGGCCATCTGCAGCGCCCTGGCACCTTCGCCACAATAGTGCAGCTCAATATCCCTGGCCTCTGCCAGCATGCGGCGAAGGGCTTCAAATATAATGGCCTGGTCATCCACCAGAAGCACCTTATAAGGCACCTTGGCCGCAACAGGTGTAGACGGGGTCGCATCCACGCCTGTCACTCTCCAGCCACCCTGATCTGGTTGCGCCCCGCCTTCTTGGCGGCATAGAGCGCCTCATCCGCATCATGCAGCAGGCTATCCGGTCGCCCCGTCCTGTCGGCAATAGTAGCGGCCACGCCAAGGCTGATTGTGATGTGGTCTGATACAGATGAATCAGGATGCGGCACCTTTAGCTTTTCAATCTCGGAAGCCATCTTCTCGGCGATAACCTTAGCCCCAGCCGCATCCGTTCCCGGCAGCAGGAGAACAAACTCCTCTCCGCCATAGCGGGCAACAAGATCGGCGGGTCGATGCAGATTATTCGACAATACATTTGCCACAGCCGCGAGACACTTGTCCCCAGCCGGATGCCCCAGTGCATCGTTATATTTTTTAAACTCATCGATATCGATCATCACAATGGAGAGCGGCGTGCTGTCGCGTCCTGAGCGACTCCACTCACCGCTGAACATCTGATCAAAATGATATCGATTGGGGATATTCGTCAGGCTATCATGCGTGGAGAGATGCATGAGCTTCAGGTTCATGTTCTCCATCTGCCTCTGGCTCTCCTGCAGAGAGCGATACGCCTCATCACGCTGACGCTTATGAATATACCATTGCGAGTGATAGCGAATCCTCGCGAGCAGTTCGACCCTGTCAGGAAGCTTCACCACATAATCATTAGCCCCTCTGGCAAAGGCCTCTGCCTTCACTTTTGGGTCCTCTCTGGCGGAGAGCACAATAATTGGAATCTCCCTGCATTCGGGATGACGGCGATACTCTCGCACCAGATCAAGCCCATCCACACGGGGCATGATAAGATCCTGAAGAATCAGCGTCGGATGAATCGCAGCAGCCATATCCAACGCTTCCCCGGCATCCAAACAGTAATGAAAATCGATGTCACTCTCACCATCAAGCATTCGCCGAAGCGTCTCTGCAATTATTGGCTGGTCATCCACCAGCAACACCATGATGGAGTGCGACTGACGCATGCCAACTGGCGCTGAATTATCGATATCGCTGGACATTACTTCCTCCGTAAGTGCAGCCATGGCCGCGCAACTTCCTGTTATTCACTTTCTGGCCTTACGAACCAGTTCCGGGCCGATCTTATCTAGTGGTAGAATCTTGACAGCCGCCCCAATCATGGCGGCAGCCTTGGGCATGCCATAAATGGCGGAACTCTCCTCGTCCTGAGCAATGGTCAGCCAACCATGCTCACGCATGCTTTTCAACCCTTTTGCCCCGTCACGCCCCATACCGGTCAACAATACGCCAATCGCATCTCCCCGCCAGTTCAGGGCAAGGCTTGAAAAGAACGCATCCACAGATGGACGATAGTGACACTCCACCGGTTCAGCCGTGTAGTGGAACCTTTGATGATGATTCAATACAAGGTGTTCATTGGTTGCGGCAAACAGAACCTCCCCCGCCTTGGGACGCTCACCTTCACGCACCAGGTGAACGGGAAGATTGATCTGTCCGCCCATCCATTCAGCCATGCCCGGGGCAAATTCCTCATCGACATGCACAACAACGACCAGGGCTGCCGGAAATGATGCAGGCAATGTCTTCAGCACTTCCACCAATGCGGCCGGCCCGCCTGTAGAAGCGCCGATACCGATTAACATCGCATCCTTGGATGGAACTTCATCATGCCTGGTTTTGATGCCAGTTTTCCCATTGCTGCGACCATCAGCAGCCACGTTACCATTACCAATAATTCGACTGATATTATTTATCTTTTTCTGAAAAGGACCGGACTCGCTCTCCATAACAGCTTCCGGTGTTTTCACTACATCGATGGCGCCTGCTGAAATCGCGTCAAAAGCCAGTCCCTGATTCGCCTCTACAGAAGCTGTAACCACCATGATCAAACACGGACTCTCCTGCATGATACGGCGCGTAGCTTCCACGCCATTGATACCGGGCATGATCAGATCCATCAACACAAGATCCGGCTTGTCACTGCTACATTTCGCTATCGCCTCTTCACCATCCGAAGCCAGCCAGGCAACCTCATGGCCGGACATTTTGGATATAATTCGGCGCAACAGCTCCTGAACCATCGGCACATCATTTACAATGCCGATTCTCATACGCCCCTCCCCGCCGGCATCCGCATTTCCCTAGGATGCCTTGCCAATGAGATCCTCCACTGTCTCCACCAGTGTTTCATCGTGAAAACTACTTTTTGTCAGATAGGAGTCGGCGCCCGCTTCCAGACCGCGCATGCGGTCCTCGTCGCTCTCTTTGTAGGATACAATGATTACCGGCGTATCCCTGAGCCTGGCATCACGCTTAATATGGCTGACAAACTCGATACCATCCATACGGGGCATATCGACATCGCTGATCACCAGGTCAAACGCTCCCGAGCGCACCGTGTTCAGTCCATCCATGCCATCCACAGCGACCTCAACCTCATAACCCTTGGAAACCAAAAGCTTACGTTCTACTTCCCGAACGGTAAGCGAGTCATCTACGACCAGAATGCGCTTTGCAACGGCCTTGCTGCTGGCGCCGCCATGGCTGGCGCGGCCGAGTTTCCCGTCGCCAACCAGCTTGGCAACAGATCGCAGCAGGTCACTGACATCAAAAATCAGCAGCGGCGATCCATCTGCAGTCACTGCTGCGGCACTGATATCTTTCACCTTGCCCAACCTCGGATGCAGCACCTTCTCCACCAGGTCCCGCTCACCGAGAAAATCATCTACGATCAAGCCATACCGCGACTCCATGGTTCCTACCACCACGATCGAATAGCAGCCATCGGAGTCTGCACCCGGCAACCCCAACACCTCTCTGGCTGAAGCCAGTCCAACCTGCTGACCATCCAGTGTGATGAACTGGTGACCCTCAACCCGCTCAACCTCATCCCGGTTGCATCTCAGGGTTCTGTTGATATGAACCAATGGAAACGCATAAGGCTCACCAGCGATATTCACAAGAAGGGAGCGAACAACTGAAAGGGTAATGGGCAATAGAAGCTCAAAACGCATACCATTTCCCTGCTGCGCAGTGCAATGAATATTACCCCGCACATCCCTGACCATACTGGCAACGATGTCCAAACCCACACCACGGCCGGAAATCTCGGTCACGCTCTCCTTCATGGTGAATTTGGGCAGGAACAGAAATGACATCAACTCGGATTCAGTCATGCGATCCACCATCTCTTTGGTCGCGTGTCCATTGCGGATCACCTTCGCCCTCAATGCATCGAGATCCAGTCCGCGACCATCATCGCTCACCGAAATACGCAGCATTCCCGATTGATGTATCGCCTCAAGCTGAATCACCCCCTCTTCAGGCTTGCCCTGGTCGCGACGCTCTACAGGCGACTCCAGGCCATGGTCAATGGCATTGCGAATGAGATGGTTCAGTGGTGACTCAATTTTTTCGAGAATGTCCCTGTCTACAGTGGTTTCCAGGCCTGAGACGTCGAGACGAACCTTCTTTCCCAGATCTTTTGCCAAGTCTCGCACCATGCGCCGGAATCCAGGTATCCCATCCCCAAATGGACGCATTCGACTGGCAACCGTCTGATGGTAGAGGCGGTGAGACAGACCGGAGACAGAGCGACTGTGCATCTCCAGCTCTTCCTGCTGCTCTGCAAGCAGAGCCCGACACTGCTCAGCCTTGCTGCGGGCGCTTTTGATCCTGTAACTTCCTGTAGATGGATCTGCCTGGGTAACAGCGGGTTCCAGGCCTGCCAGCATTTTCTCCAGTTCCCCCAGGCGGCGCTTAAGCATCAACATGGAGTCGGAGAACGGCCTGAGCCACTGCCACCCCACCTGCATCTCACTGGCCAGGGCAAGCATGCGATCAAGATGTTCAGAGCTCAGACGCAACACCCGATCCTTCGACTCCTCCCTGCCACCATCGCCATCTCTGCCTTCCCTAACAGCTGCTTTCACTTCAGGGACAGAGGTCATCTCGTCCTCTTCATCGCCCTTCTGCACAGCCCTGTTTGCAGAGTCCTGTTTTCCCACATCACCGGATCCCCCATCAAGGATCGCAGCCATGGCCGCCACAAGTGCATCCATTGCCTCCGCATGGCCTTCAAACCATGCACTTGCATCACCCTCCTTCAGGTTGGATATCTGAGAAAGCATATCCACACCGGAGAGAAGGACATCAACGTCGGCAGCCCCAAGCGTGACCTCCCTGCCCTGGGCGGCAACAAAACAGTCCTCCATCTGATGGGCAATGCGCACAGCACCATCAAGAGAAATGATGCGCGCCGCCCCCTTGATGGAGTGCGCTGCCCGCATCAAGGCTTCGAGGGTGGCCGCCGACGTCGGATCTCGCTCCAGCTCCAGTAACCCCTCAGTCAGCACTGCTGCCTGATTTTCCGTTTCAATCCGGAAAAGTTCCATCATGGAAAAGCCGCTCAAATCACCGCTCACTGGATACTCCTCAGCAACTTCTCAAACAGCACTCCCTCATCGAGTACGGCAACATGGTGCCCGTTCCAGCTCAGCAACCCCTTACTGTTGACGCTTGTCGCTTCAGGCAGCGTTGAAGGCAATGCACTCAGCTCACTTGGGTGGTAGGAGTGGATGCCACACGCTTCGCTAACATGGAAGGCAAGGGCCTCACCCTCCACTGAAATGAGCAGTAAGCGCTCTACAGCCCTGCTCTCATCCGACTCTGCCTCTCTGAAATCCTTGTCTACACCCAGCAGCCTCCCAAGTGAAAGGCACAACTGCATCTCTCCACGCACATTAATCAGGCCCAGAAGGATCGAATTGCTGCGATGGGGAATGCTGTGCACATCGCACAACTCAAGCACCTCGACCAGTTGCCGTGTAGGCAGGGCAAACCACTCCGGCCCGATACGGAAAATAAACAATGAAATCTGCCCCGGCATCGACTCCTGCTGCGGTTCGGCCAACTGCTTTGTCCACGTCTGCATATATCCAGCCGGAGGCCTCCTATCCAGAAGATGGCGTCCGGCCAGGGAATAGATCTCACAATTACGGCAGTGATGGCAACTGGCCAGTTCCGGACACTGTTTATCTCCCCATACTCCGATCCTTTTCCAGCAATCGTCTATTCTGAACTCCGGCTTAATTGTTGGCGCTGTCATGATTGAGCCCTCTGCCTGCCTTTCAACCGCTGCATTCGGGCACGCAGCTGCTCCGCAGCCTTGAGCTCACCGCCCTGGTCGAGCAGCAGCGCAAGATGAACCAGCGCCTCATAATGATTCGGGTCCAGATACAAGGCCTTGCGGAAGCCATCTTTGGCCCGTTCTTTTTCCCCTTGCGTATCGAGAATAAGCCCCATAAGAAACCATGCCTGGGCTGAACCACTCTGCGTCTTCAGATAACCTTCGCACTGCTGGCGCGCCTCATCAAGGCGACCCTGATCCGCCAGCCTTGACGCCTCTTCAAGAGATGGCCTCTTTTCTTGTGCTACCTTCACGCTGTCAATATTGCGCTCGGATACAACCTTTATAGGCTTCACTGTTTTTTTTCTGCTTCGACTGAGTATTGAATCAAGCTGTGGCAGGGTGGACTTTGGCGCCAATCCGGTGCGGGAACGGGCTTTTTCAGAGGAGACGGGGCTAGCCGACTCGTCACGTCCCAGCGAACGATAAGCAAAAGCCATGGAGTGGGAGACCGCTGCAAAATGCTGTTTCCACATCAGGCCTGTTTCGGCATGACCGACAAACAGCAGACCATCTTGATTCAACATCTTCGAAAGCACACCGGCGGTTCGATCACGGTCATCCTGGTTGAAGTAAATTAGCAGGTTTCGGCAAAAGATGATGTCGTAAGAGCCAAGCCTGTTGACTTGAGAATGATCAAGGATGTTAACCTGATGGAAACGGACAGAGCTGCGAACCTGTGAATGAAGCCTGTAACCTGCTTCTGTCATGTTGAAATAACGCCGACGAAATTCCAGATCTCCGCCGCGGAATGAGCCTTTGCCATAGACGGCCTTGCGGGCCTTTTCCAGATTCTGATTGCTGATATCTATCGCATCGATCTGAAACCCATCTGCCCGAAAACCCGCATCAAGCAGCGCCATGGCCATTGAATAGGGCTCCTCACCAGATGAGCAGGGCATACTGAGAAGGCGGTGGATTCGGTCAGGGTGCGCGCTTCGCCATTTACCGGAAAGGTGTTTTACCATAAGCCGAAAGGCTGCCTCGTTGCGAAAGAACCATGTTTCCGGAACGACAACCTCTTCAATCATGGCCTTCATCTCATCCGCCGACTCCTGCAACAGCGCGAGAAAGCGTTCTTCGTCAGTCACTCCTGTTGCACGCATCCGCTTACGAATAGCGCTGAGAATGATCCCGGAACCGACACTGGCCCGATCCAATCCCATCGCCTTCTGCAACATCAATGCGATTCTCTCAGCACTCAATGCGCCGCTCCCTGATCACGCTGAAAAAGAAGTTCCTGCACTTTTACCGGTAACAGCTTGTCTATCTCGATCCATTGCACCATATGCTCCCGGTCATGGGCAATGCCTCCCAGATATGGGGTCTCCTCCATTTCAAGACCAGAGGCACCAAAGTCGGTGCCAGGCCTGCGCATGGTTTCGTTGACCTGCTCAGCCAGAAGCCCGAGCAGATGCTCCTCTTTGTTGTCAGCCCTGTAGTTGACGAGAATAATTCGGCTGCTCAGCCGCTGCCTGCACTTGCGCTCCAGACTCAGGACACAAAGATCGATCACAGGAACAATAGTGCCTTGGTAACGCATCACCCCGGCGACCCAATCGGGAGCCTTGGGAATCCTCTTCATACTGACCCTGGGGATAACCTTGTGCACCCTTGATGCCTCCAGTGCATAACGTTCATCCTCCATGGAGAAGCAGAGCAGCAGCATGATTGTGCGCTATGCCTTGCCTGACAGGGGCATCAAGACTTCACCTTGAATATTGCAGCACCCTCCTGCATTCCGCGGGCAGCTTCATTGAGTTCCCCTATAGCTTCATTCGAATGACGCACGAACTCTGCAGTCTGCTGTGCCGCCTCACTCAGGGCGCTCATCGCCTCACTGATCTGCTCAGCCCCCTCAACCTGTGCCTGCAACCCTTCATTCACCAATTCGATATGGGGCGCAAGCGCCTGAGCCTGGTCGATGATTTTCTCCAGCTGCAGCCCAGCATTTTTTGCCTCACTCACACTGCTGTGAATCTCTTCAGAGAATTTATCCATGCTCATCACACCGGCAGAGATGGCTGAGCGCACCTCTGCCACCATCTGTTCGATATCATAGGTGGCCACGGCAGTCTGATCCGCAAGACGTCTGATTTCGGTCGCCACAACCGCAAACCCCCGCCCGTATTCACCTGCTTTTTCAGCTTCAATAGCAGCATTCAGCGAGAGCAGATTGGTCTGATCTGCAACTTTGTTAATAGTCAGCACCATATTACCAATGTTGCTGGCCTTCTCATTCAGGTCCGCCAGTTTGCCGGCAATCATCCCTGAAGCACTGGCCATATGATTCATGGTGGCATCCAGCTTATCGAGAATCTCCTGTCCATCACTGGCAGATTCTGCTGTTCCCAGGGCAAGCTGCGTCACCTCTTCGGTGGTTTGTCCCAACTGCTTGGACGTCGCTGAAATCTCGTTGACTGAGGCTGCAACCTGGCTGGTGGTGGCAGCATGCTCAGTGGCGGTCGCCTCCTGCTCCCTGGTGGATGCGGCAATTTCAGTTACCGAGCTTGCCACCTGTATGCCAGACTTCTGAACACGGGAAACCAGCATGGAAAGTTTACTGACCATGGTGTTTACCGCTTCTGAAAGCAAACCCAGCTCATCTTTGCTATTGATGGTCGTGGCTGCAGTCAGGTCGCCGTCGGCAACACGCTGAACCATCTCTGAGATATGCCTCAGTGGCCGTGCCACAACACGCTGGCTGATAAATACCGAGATGGAGATACTGACAATTAACAATATGATCAGCTCAACAAGAATGGACTGAATCTCATATTCGATCATATCCTGCGACGCCTTATTGTTTGCAGCAATGATTGTTGCAAGCTTATCCTCGGCCTTGCTCAGATCATCGAGAAGAGCTGAAAACCTTTTATTGAACAGTGAATCCGGTTCCGCAACAGAGGCGCCATTCCCCAGCCTGTCATAGCGTTGTTCCGCCATGGTGACAAAAGCAGACAACCCTCTCAGAAATTTACTCACGGAATCCCGTACTGCGGGGTCATCGATTGCGACAACCTTTACCTCGCTATTTTCTCCACCGTTAAGAATTGCATTACCAAGCCATTGAGCCTCTTCGAAGTGTGCAAACACCTTCTCTTTCTCCACTGCCGTCTTCGCCATGGCGCCCTCCTCAAGCCAGAGATGCCCTAACAGAACCTCGACCTTGGCCTCCATGATCGCATCCCATGCCGGGGCATCCCTTTCAGCCATGTCACGGGTGACCTTGTTAATCTCAGAGATCTGGATCAACGTAAATGCTGAAGAGAGCGCAAAAAGTAAGACAATCACTGCAAAACCAAGCAGTAATTTTTCGCGAATTTTCAAATTATTAAGAATCCCCATATGCACAACTCCTATCCCAGTGATCGAGACTAGCTGATATCCTGACTGAAAAACAACCGGCATTCTCTTGTCAGGGGTGGATTGACAAGGTATTGGCAGTCAACACCCGATAAAGAGAAAAGCCGCCCATACGGGCGGCTTTTCTCTGCTCCTCAGAGCCTGAAATATTATTTTCGGCGTGGCGGTTTTCCCCTGCCTTTTGGCGCATCACTGCGGCGCGGAGGGCGCTTCCCTCCCCTTGCATCGGACGGGCCACCTCTACGCTTCTTTGGCGCAGGAGGCCTGCTGCCTGCCGGTTCGCTGAGACTTGTGGCATCCAGCGTGCGTCCTGCAACCCGGATCTGACAGAACTGTTTATAGAGCTCTCTCGGCATCCCTTCCGGAAGATCAACCGTACTGTGATCATCCATGATCTGGATATTGCCGATAAACTCCGACTCCAGTCCCATCTCGTTGGCAATTGCACCGACAATGTTACCCGGTTTCACACCGTGCATTTCACCGACCTCGAGACGGTAGCGTTCCATACCCTTCTCCGGCTTCGGCCCACTGAAGGTTCTGGCTGGCTTTTCACGGCGAGGCCTGGGAGAAGATGCATCCTCAAGTGTTTCAACAGTTTCAACCCTGCGATTCTGGACGCTTCTGCGCTTATCTTCGGGCACATCGAAACGGGGATTGCGCTCAGCACGCTCTTTGAATTCGCGCTTTGGTGCATCCTTGAGCAGCAGTGACTTGTCTCCCTGCACCATCTTGGCAAGTGCGGCTGCAACCTCACCAGCACTCACCTCATGATCCGCGCAGTACTGATCAACGATGCCGGAAAACAGCTCCAGGCTTTCGTCTGATTCGAGCGTATCCGTGATACGCTGCTTGAACTCGGCAATGCGCTTGTTGTTGATCGATTCGGTTGTCGGCATTTCGAACAGTTCAATCTTCTGCTTGGTCGCCCGCTCAATGGCATAAAGCATGCGCTTTTCACGCGGTGCTATAAAGAGGATGGCATCGCCTTTGCGGCCTGCACGACCGGTACGGCCAATACGGTGCACATAGGGCTCAGTATCCTGAGGGATGTCGTAGTTGATCACATGCGAGATGCGCTCCACATCGAGGCCGCGCGCGGCAACGTCGGTAGCAACAATAATATCGATCTGCCCGTTCTTCAGGCGGTTAACCGTCGCCTCACGCATCTTCTGGGTGATGTCACCATTGAGCGCTGACGCTGAAAAACCACGGGCCTCAAGCTTCTCGGCAATCTCTTCGGTGGATGTTTTGGTGCGCACAAAAATAATCATGCCGTCAAAAGGCTCTGCTTCGAGAATGCGGGTAAGCGCCTCCATCTTCTGGCGACCGCTGGCGATCAGGTAACGCTGGCGAATGGTCTCCGCCGTCGTGGTTTTCACCTTCACAGTCACCTGTTCGGGATTATTCAGATGCTTCTCCGCAATCGTGCGAATCACCGGCGGCATGGTGGCTGAGAAGAGTGCAATCTGACGCTCAGACGGGGTCTGCTCGAGAATCCACTGTACGTCATCAATAAAGCCCATGCGCAGCATCTCATCCGCTTCATCGAGCACGAGGGCGCGAAGTGCGCCAAGCTTTAACGTGCCGCGACGCATATGGTCCATCACGCGGCCGGGTGTACCGACCACAACATGCACGCCGCGTTTCAGTGCTCGCAACTGAATCTCATAACTCTGGCCACCGTAGATCGGTAGCACATGGAACCCTTTCAGGTGTTTGGCATAGGTCTGGAAAGCCTCTGCCACCTGGATGGCCAACTCACGGGTCGGCGCCAGAACCAGCAGCTGCGGCGAACTCTTCTCAAGATCAATACGGGAGAGCAGCGGTAGTGCAAAAGCAGCCGTCTTGCCGGTGCCAGTCTGTGCCTGGCCGAGCACATCCCTGCCCTCAAGGAGGAATGGAATTGTCTGTGCCTGGATGGGAGATGGGGTTTCGTAGCCGACGTCCTGAACTGCCTTGAGTACGGCCGGGGCCAGATTCAGCTCACTGAATGTGGGCTGAGAATTTTCATTTGTTGTCATTCATATATCCTGCGGAAATTACCGGCCGCGAAGAGTGCCTATAACTTCGTGAAGATACCATGAAATATGTGGGGACATCCATAAAACGGCCATTCATGCGGCACAAATATTGCTAGTAATGCAAACCAGGGCAGAGTCAGGCAACATCTTTATGTCCATGCGGAGGGAAGAGATGCAAGAGCACATAATTCCTGTGAAACTTGATTCGATTAGTGAATTAAACTCCCTTCTGTTTGAAGTGATGAACGACGGCGCCTTAATTGTTGACCACCTGGGCATCATTCTGGACTGCAATCCATGTTTTCATAGCCGTCTGGGATACTCCAAAGATGAGGTGGTCGGACTATCCGTGACTGAACTCGACCCCCCTGAGTTCGCCATCAAAGTCCCTTCCCGGCTACAACAGATTCGGGAGAAAGGCAGCACAGTTTTCGAAACGGCCCACTACCGTAAAGATGGCTCCATCATGCCGGTAGAGATGAATGCCAGATTCATTGATATTGGCGGAAAGACCGTGTTCTTCAGTATTGTTCGCGATATTTCAGAGCGCAAACAGCATGAGAAAGCACTTCTCGCCAAGGAACAGGAGCTTGAGTCACTCTTTCAGCATGCATCAGATGGAATTTTTATCGCAGACCTCAATGGATGCTATACAGCTGTGAACAGCACCGGCTGCACCATGCTCGGTTATCAGAAAGATGAGCTGATTGGAAAAAGCATCTCTGATCTGTTGCCTCCGAAAGAGCAGGAGCGTCTTGCGGCCCACAAGAAAAAACTTTTGCAAGGCGAATCAGAGGTCTCTGAGTGGTACCTGCAAAAGAAAGATGGCCACCTCTTCCCCGTAGAGGTCAGCGCCCGGATTCTCAATGATGGCCGCTGGCTCGCTTTTGTCCGCGACATTTCAGAACGCAAGCGAATGGATGTCGCCCTGCAGGAGAAAGAGCGCAAATACAATGCGCTTGTTGAAACATCCACAGATGGATTCTGGGTGGCAGACTCGCAAGGACGCTTTATTGAAGTCAATGACGCCTACCTTGAGCGCTCCGGCTATACCCGTGATGAATTTTTACAGTTGCGCATCCCAGATATTGAAGCTTCGGAGACCAGCGAGGATACCAAGGCCCATATCGAGAAGATCATCCGCGAAGGGCATGACCGTTTTGAGACATGGCACCGGAGCAGAAACGGCACCATCTGGCCTGTTGAGGTTGTAACCACCTTCTACCCCTATAATGGCGGCATGTTTATGGTCTTCTGCGTTGACATAAGTGAGCGGAAACGGGCGCAACAGGAGATCGCTGCCCATCAAAAGGAGCTTGCCAAGCTGTCGCAGGCCCTTCAGCACGCAGGCGAAGGGGTTTTAATCACGGATCAAGACGGGAATATCGAGTACGCCAACAAAGCATTCACCCTCATTACTGGTTATTCTCCTGATGAGGTTGTCGGTCAAAGCACCTCCATTCTTAAAAGCGAGACCCAGGATCCATCCGTATATCGTGATCTCTGGCGAACCATCACAAGCGGAAAAACCTGGGAGGGCAATCTTATTGACCGGCGAAAGGATGGCAGTTTATTCCCGGCCATGCTCTCAATAGCTCCCATCTTTGATGAGGTGAAAGGGATCAGTCACTACGTATCGATTATAAAAGACCTTACCGAATTCAAGCGAATGGAACAACAGCTGCTACAAGCTCAAAAGATGGAGTCCATAGGCACGCTTGTCGGAGGAATTGCCCACGACTTCAACAACATGCTGGCGGCCGTTCAAGGCAACGTCTTTCTTGCCATCAGAAACCTGAATAATCCTGATACTGTCAAAGAAAAACTGCAGTCCATTCACAGCCTGGGAACACGGGCCGGCAACATCGTTAAGCAGCTTCTCACTTTTGCCAAGAAGGATATCGTTGATCTTGAAGTGATAGAGCTAAATTCGGCGATCCATGACGCCTACAAGCTGGCAAGAAGTGTTATTCCAGAAAACATTACCCAGAATATCGAACTGTGTGATGAGCGCCTGAATATCAATGCAGATGCCACCCAGCTTCAGCAGGTCATGATCAACCTCTCCAGCAATGCCCGTGATGCTGTTGAAAACTGCGAGCATCCAGTCATTGAGTGGCGCATGGAAAAATACCAGGCGACACCTGCATTTAAAAAGTTACACCCTGAGAATGATAAAGAGGAGTTTGCCAGAGTTTCAGTAACAGATAACGGATACGGCATAAAAGAGGCTCACCTCAACGCGATTTTTGACCCTTTTTTCACCACCAAGGAGCCGGGGAAAGGAACAGGACTGGGGCTTGCCATGGTCATTGGCTCAATAGAGAGGCTTGGCGGGGTGGTGGAAGTGGAGACGAAACAGGGAGAGGGTTCAGCCTTTAACATCTACCTTCCTCTCGTGCATTCCCCTGTGATTCAGGTGGAGGAGGCTGCGGTGACCCCCGCTTCGGGAAATATGGAAACTATTCTGCTGGCCGATGACGAGGAGAGTCTTCGAACCACAACCTCTGAGGTGCTTCAAGGGCTTGGTTATACTGTTATCGAGGCACGCGATGGCGAAGAGGCGCTCTCCCTTTACCATAAGCACCAAAAAGAGGTCGCTCTGCTTCTCTCTGACATTGTTATGCCCGGCATCGGCGGTGTTGAGCTCGCCCAAAGGCTGCGCAGGATGGACAGTAAGCTCCCGATCATCCTTGCCACAGGATATGATAAAGAGCTGGTCACATCGGGCCAGGCGGCCATAGAAGGCTGTGAAATCCTGACCAAGCCCTACTCTTTCGAGATGCTGAGCACATTAATACGCAGGCTGATTGTTAAGGCGTAAGCTGGCGGGAAGCGCCCCTCTTCTCCACTTCGGAATACCCATTCTATATTTTCCTAGCCTAGCGGGAAGTCAGATGGTTACATTTGCAACATGACCAATAACAGTATCCTCAAGAAGATCACCATCGCCAACAACCTCAAACATTTTGAGATCAAAGAGATATTCGAACTTGGCGGTTTTGAATTCAGCAGCAGCCAGATTAAAGCCTTTATGGCCGGCTCGCAGAACAAAAACTACGAGAAACTATCCGATGAACAGTTCGAAGCTTTTTTAAACGGCTTTATTATCTACTCCCGAGGTCCGGTGGATGAGCCCACACTGCTGCCGCGCACCATCGAAAATTACATCATCGGGCTGATTGAGTCGGGCAATGACGGCGCCATCGACGAGATCCGCTGCCTGATTGAAGATGCCGGGGACGAGATAGGCACAATCGACTGACGCCTGACGAGAGCCACCGGCATGCCAATCCGCCCTACTGTGGCAATCGGCATGCACTGCCAAAGTTCCCTCATTGGCAGAAATAAAAAGCGGGTTATACTGCCCGCCATGCGATTGATCATGCTTGATACGGAAACCACGGGGCTCTCGCCTCTCAACGGTGACCGCATGGTTGAAATCGGTGCGATTGAAGTACTGAATCGCAAAGTACTTTCCGGCGAAAAGCATGTGTTCCACCACTACATCAATCCGGAGCGCAACATCCCTGCCGAAGTGGTTCGCATCCACGGCATCGACAACGCCAAGGTGAAAGACAAACCCACATTCAAAGAGATTGCGCAGGAGTTCCTCAACTTCATTGAGGGTGCCACACTGGTGATCCACAACGCCTCATTCGATCTTGGCTTCATCATGAATGAGTTGCGACTACATGGATTTAAAAACATTCAGAACATGCAGGTGATCGATACGCTCGCCTTTGCCCGCAAGAAACATCCGCATCAGAAAAACAATCTCGATGCACTCTGCGACCGCTACGGTATCGAACGAGGCCACCGTGAGCTGCATGGCGCCCTGCTTGATTCGGAGCTGCTGGCCGAGGTTTATCTGGGCATGACCGGCGGACGCCAGTTCTCTCTGGGCATGGACATGCCTAGCCAGCCTGCATCAAGCTTTGTGCAGCTGCCTGAACAATCGAGAGGCCGCGATGAAAAGGCCGAAACGGCAAACATCATGAAACGCAACAAGTTGCCGATTGCTGATCACGAACTTGAAGCACACCACTCCATGCTTCAGCGCATCCACAAGGAGAGCGGCGGGCAGACAATCTGGCATCTTCCGGAAAGAGCCTGACCACAGACTTATATCAACACATATCACGCGGGTGTAGTTCAATGGCAGAACGGCAGCTTCCCAAGCTGCATACGAGGGTTCGATTCCCTTCACCCGCTCCATCTTTTGTGACACCCTCCGCGACATCCGATGAACAGCGACCCATTAACCGACAACTCCGTTCTAATTTTGCGCGATGCCGCCCGATCCCTTGAGGCAGCAGCCGGGGAGATCGTTCTGCTCATCGGCGAAGTCGGCAGCGGTAAAAGCCTCTGGCTAAAGCGGCTGGCCGGGCTGGCTTCGTCCCCCCCCCAGTTTACTGCAACCATTGCTGGCAAACCGCCCACAGATTATGGCCTAATAATATCCCATAACTCTGGTACTACCTACTTCCAGCCTCCCTATAGTATGCGTTGATAACTCACAGGGATTAAAATAAAAGAAAGGGCTAGCTTGATTATAGAGGGATAATCCCCCCAAGATTCAGCAAACGAGAAGGGTGCCTTTTTGGTATTGCGATGAACTTGTTATTTTTCGATAGTAATGTAATTTATTATAAGCAGGGGGCCACCAAGAGACCCATTGAATTTATTTTTGGTGACCCCCTAATTAAAGGGGAAACAGGCTTAGGAGATGATGGGATATGAAGGTGCCTGTTTCCCCGACCAAAGAGCAACTAAAGGAGAAGGTGACTCATTGGTATCCAGTTCAAATGTGCCTAAATGTGGCTACCCTGCGTCAGCGCCGTCACGTTTCGCCTGATCAAGCCGCTGAATCATTTTTCCATACTCAAATGGACCCGCTTTGAGACTGATGGCTGCCGGATGCTTTGGCATCATGGACTGATTCAGAAATGCGCTGTTTGCCAGGTTCCGATATGCGGCAATAAGAACCACCACTAAGCCAAGCACGGCAAACAGTGAAACCATTCGGCTTACAATAGGGGGCAGTCTGATATCACTAAAGATACTTTCAGTCTTATGATGTTTATCATGCATACGGCTTATGCAATCCTCCTCTTAATGCATTGAAAAAAGGTAATAATCACTTCCGGCATCTCTTTGCTCCGGCATCAACTTGCATTCAGAACCTTCATCCGCTGTTTCGCTTAAGCCTTATTGTTCCTATCAAGTGAACGAGCATTTTTTCTAACCGAGACAGATCAATAGGTTTCTGCAAGTAGTAATAGCTCTCTGCCAAGCACCCAAGACTAACAAGTTCATCTCTCGACATTCCGGTTGCCAGAATAACAGACGCGCCCCACGTGTCTGGCTTAGTCGCATCGAGAACTGAAAAACCGTCCAGAACAGGAAGCTTCATGTCCAGTATTATGATGTCCGGTTGGGTCCTCAATATGTAGCTTGCGCCTGAATAGCCATCAATTCTAAACTCAACATCTATAGGCAACTGCCACGCGCGCACCACCATGCGGATCAGTGATGCAATCTCATGGTCATCCTCGATCACAACCATTTTGATGACATCTTCCCTATCTCGCGACCAGCGTTTCATCATCGGGCTGGTGTTCGCCTCATTATTACCATTGCTGTTCATAGTTTTTTCATCACTTACCAGGTCAATATTTTGTATTAATTTCATCCCCCCTCCTGAACCCTGCCATTACCACTTCATTTGCAGCATTCCCATCCACCCGTTGCATCGACTCGGCTTGTATCCTGCGGCTCATATATGACGTTGATGTGGCCGCTGGCTTAAATCCGCCAACATCTCCAGCGCCCCCCCGGCTGGCGACACTCGCCGTAACAATCTGCCAGTATGCGAAAGACAAAGCAGTTCCAAGCACCAGCACAAAGAGAAGAAACAGCAGCCTCGCCATCAAGCCACCACTTCATGCAGACAAAACTGCATGCTCGCAACTGTATTTCGTTCATCAGATGTCATGAAACAACCTGTGGATCTCTCTTACCAGCCCCATCGGACTGAAGGGCTTGGTGATATAGGCATCCGCACCGGCCTCGAGGCCATTCTTGATATCCTCATTGCGGCAGAGGGCGGAGACAAAAATGATAGCCGGAGGATTAGCCTCCTGTTTTAGCATTCTGCAAACATCGCAACCATCCAGCTCTCCCGGCATCATGATATCGAGCAACACAATATCGTGATGATGCTTGCCGTAGCTGATGATCGCCTCCTCGCCATTGTCTGCTGAATAGAGATCGTATCCGAGTGGAGAAAGCGAGTAGTGGATGAGAGTCCTCACATCAGCCTGATCATCCACAATCAGGATTTTTTTCTTGCCGGCATCAGACATTGGCAGCCACCGAATGCAGCTTGTTGGCGTAACCTTTGGCGAACTCAAGAAGCTCATCTTCTTTAATCGGCTTGCTGATTAAATACCCCTGCAGCTGATCACAGCCATGCGACTTGAGATAAGCAACCTGATGATCGCCCTCGACACCTTCGGCGATTGCTTTCAGGTGCAGCGACTTCGCCAGCCCGATGATGGCATCCGTAATCACCGACTCGCCTTCCCCATCATTGAGCGAATCCACAAAGCTCTTGTCAATTTTGAGCTTATCGAGCGTCTTGAACTTTTTCAGATATGAAAGACTGGAGTAGCCGGTTCCGAAATCGTCGATGGCGATCTTTACACCTAGAGAACCGAGGTCGGACATCACCTGCTCTGCGGCTACCGGATCAGCTACCATGGATGACTCCGTAAATTCGAGCTCAAGCAGAGATGGCGGGAAATGTGTTGTCGCCAGCACCTCCATGACATCGCGGCGAAAATTCTCATTCATCAGCTGCAGAGCGGATACGTTGACAGCGATGGAAAAGGGCACAGTGCCTTCATCAAACCACCTCTTGCCTTTTTTACAGCACTGACGAAGCACCCACATACCAACATCATAGATTGCACCGCTCTGCTCAAGTTCAGACACAAAAATCGCAGGCGAAACATTTTCTCCATTATTGTTCCAGCGGAGAAGCGCTTCGACACCAGTCAGCGTATTGTTATTAATATCCACCTGTGGCTGAAAGACAATATCAAAGTCCATTTGCCTGACGGCATCCCTCAGCTCGTTTCTGAACACTGCCTTCTGAATTTCGGCATGTTTGATCTGCGAATCATAGAATTCAATTCGAGCCCCCGCCCTCTTGCCATGGTCTAGCGCGACAAACGCACATGAAATGATCGATTCACCATCTTTCACCTCGGTTGCACAGCAACACCCTATATCACACCGTGGAAGCACACGGACACCACCAACCAGCCGCTCTGTTTCTACAATCTCGACAACCTTATTAAGGGTGAAATGCAGCGCATCTTCGTCGAAGTAATTAAGCATGATCAGGCCGAACTCATCCTTGGAGAGTCGCGCCAGCTGATCAGAATCAACTAAATCCTCAAGCTCATGTGAAATTGAGCAGATTAACTTATTGGTGGCCGGATCACCATGCATGGAAAAGATTGATTTCAGGTTTTCAATGCGAATAACTGCGACACAGAACCTACCATTCTTAACTGATGATAGCTGTTTAAGAACCCGCTGTTCAAATGAAAACGAATTTTGCAGCGTGGTAACAGGATCGAACTTGGTAAGAAAATCCAGATTGTTTTGCGTCTGGATAGCATCAGTGATATCCGCAGCAATCAACGCATACTTAACGCCATCGCTATCCAGATTTGCAATTTTTGTGATGCTGGAATGGCTGTGGAGTACAAGTCCGGTGCAATCGAGAAGATCAAGCTGGCCTGTCCAGTGATCATTGGTATACAGCCACACCTTGATTTTTTCAGCCTGTTGCTCATCCGAAACAATTGTCTCGAATGTAATCATCCCGTCGCATGCAAATTTATTTTTTGAAGCGCTGTTATAAAAGCTCGAGCACCAACCGTCATCAAATACAATCAGCATCTCGCTACTGCACTCAAAAACATGATGAGAGATCAGCATATTCCTCTCATCTTCCCGCAACGCATTGGCCATGCTCAGAACCGGTCTGATCTCCGACATATACACCACAGGAGTCAGCAACAACGACAGAACAATCGCATCAAGCACGGCGGCCTCGATGAAACTCAAGCTCTCTTGATATGCATCCAGATAGAGCATAATGAAAAACTCTGCAATGCTCAGGGCCAGAAGCAGAATCAATGCCATTCTCCACGCTGAGTATTTTATTCGCTTATGCACTAGACCTCCGGTTGGTTTCATATTTACCGATTTGCGCATTTCTTTCATTTCTAGCGCCATAAGTCAACACATTTCCATTCAGGGAAACAGATACCTCTATTTGATAAATGTGATATACCTGATAGTATCCAGCTATGGATAAGCAAAAGGATTACTTCACAACCATTCAGGCATCCCGCCTGCTCAATGTCTCGGTTCGCACCATTCAGCTCTGGTGCGACTCCGGCGAGCTTAAAGCCTGGGTCTCTCCCGGCGGGCACAGGCGCATCCAAAGAGACTCGGTCATGAGTCTTCTGCAGATACGCCTGGACGGTGGGAACAACAGCATAAATACGTCAAGCAGGTCGATCCTGATCGTTGAGGATGATCCGGACACCACCATGCTCTATCGCATGCAGATAAAAAAGTGGCAGCTCCCTCTTGATGTGAGATATGTCGCCGACGGCTATAAGGCCTTGATCGAAATTGGTAAAAGCCCTCCCGACCTGCTTATCACCGACCTTTACATGCCCAATATCGATGGCTTCAAAATGCTTGAAACGCTCGAGCAGGGCGACATGCGTATTCCGGCAATTGCAGTTACCGGCGCATCGGCCGAAGACCTCGAAAAGATACAGGCTGAGCATGAAGACCTCCTCGTGCTGACAAAACCGATCGACTTCAACCTTTTGCGCAGACTCATCTCAACCCTGCTCGATCTTCGCAATGCGGCCAGAAACCAGGAGCAGGAAACCGCGTGAGCGCCGCAACGCAAGACGAACTGCTAATTCAGCGGCAGTACCGCCTGCTCGAAAAGCTCAATGAGAGCAACCGGAAGTACGACAGACTTATCATGAGCCTCGCCAGCGTTGTTTTTGAAACTGATGCAGAAGGCAACTGGACATTCCTCAACCCGGCATGGGAGACGATCACCGGCTTCTCCGTAGCCGAGTCGCTCGGTAAGAACTTCCTCTACTTCATCTACCCCGACGATCGGGAAAAAGTCATGCGAGAGAGCACGGAAATGCGTGAGCTGAAAGACGATTCGTTTCGTTCACAGTTTCGTTATATCCACAAAACAAACCAGTACATCTGGGTCGAAGTTGATGCAAACACGCTGTTTGACAACCTGGGAAACATGGCCGGAACAGCCGGCACCCTGGTAAACATCCAGCAACAGGTCGAGGCCATGCACGCCTTGCAGGAAAAAGATCGCCACCTTCAGGCTGCCCATACAGCGCTCGAGACAAGCGAGCGCTGACTCAAGTTTGCCCTTGAAGGTGCCAACGAAGGCGTGTGGGACTGGAACATTCAGACCGGCGAGGTTTATTTCTCACCCAGGTGGATTGAAATGCTCGGCTACGCCCCGGGTGAGATCGCCCCGCATGTCAGCTCGTGGGAGTACCTCGTTCACCCGGACGACATGCCTGAAGTGATGCAGGTACTCCAACAACACCTGGATGGCAAGATAGATTCATATGAAACCACGCACAGGGTTAAAAACAAAGAGGGCGAGTGGCAATGGATCCAAGACAGGGGAAAAATCGTCGAGTATGACAACAATGGCTCCCCCCTGAGGGCAGTGGGAACCCATCTGGACGTATCTGGTAGAATCAAAACTGAACAGAGCCTTGCCAAGCGTACAGATCAGCTGGAAAGAGCCAACCTGGAACTCGATGAAATCCTGAACATCAGCCCGGTGGGGTTCATGTCCTTTGGAGCGAACAACATATCAACCTTTTATACCCCGCGCTTTGCCGCGCTGGTTAACATCAATGATAAAATCCTTGGCATCAGCATCGGCAAGGCAAAACAGCACATTATCGACAACAACAAACTGCTGCCTGCAAGGCCTGAACAGGACACCAATGAGTTTATCATTTACAACAGAGAAGCCGACAAGGTTATCAAGATAAGAACAACCAGCTCGGGCTCGCAAAGCCAACCTGCACAGCTAATGGCCGCGATCGATATTACGCAGGAACACAACCTGGACAGAATGAAGACCTATTTCATGTCCGCCGCATCACACGAACTTCGTACGCCGCTCTCCAGCGTATGCGGCTTTAGCGAACTACTGCTGGAGAGTGCAGATTTATTCTCCAGAGATGAGCAAAAGGAGATGCTGAGAAGCATCTACACTCAGGCCATGTCACTATCGGCGATCGTCACACAGCTTCTGGATGTCTCGCGAATCGAGTCCGGTCTAAAGCCAACCCCCCATCCTGAAACATTCGACCTCTCGAAACATATCGCACAGCTGATCTCCGCCTTCACCCCGAGGGAGAGAAACCATTCCATCGAATACGCGTGTGGCGAAGCGTGCGAAATCAACTCGGACCCCGAGTTCATTAACAGGATTATAACAAACCTGCTCAGTAACGCCTGCAAATATTCGGAGCATGGATTGACAGTTGAGATTGCGTTAAAGCGGCAGCAGCTCAAAGAGAGGGATGGCTACGCAATAAGAATCACGGATCATGGCATTGGCATGGCGAAGGAAGACCGTGAAAAGGTGTTTGACAAATTCTTCCGCGCCGACAAATCCAGAAAGGTTCAAGGCATGGGACTGGGCCTGCATATCACCAGGCAGCTGACTGATGCGCTTCAAGGCTTTGTCTGCCTTGATGCAGGAGAGGATGGCGGAACCGTGGCGCATATCTGGCTACCGGAAGAGATAGAGGAGAAAAGCGATGCATAAAATAAAACCTTCTAACAGCGCACTCATTCTGATCGGCTACCAGAATGACTACTTTTCCGAGGATGGCATTCTTCGCAAGGTCATTGAAGAGTCAGACATCAGCAACAATGCCTTACAAAATTCGCTGGCGTTCATACGTTCGCAACTCGATACCGGGCTATTGATGATTCATACGCCGATTGTATTCACAAAAGATTACTCCGAGCTGGTGGAGCCGGTTGGCATCCTCGCCGCCATCAAGCAGTTCAAGGCCTTTCAGGCAGGGGAAATAGGTTGTAAGACAATCCCTGAAATCAAGCAGTTCGACACCCGAATTCAAGAAATTCCGGGGAAACGGGGGCTGAATGCCTTCTCCAATACAGACCTTGAGAAAACCCTGAACGAGAAGGGTATTCGAAATATCATTCTGGCTGGCGCAGTCACCTCGATCTGTATCGACTCAACCGGGCGGGCTGCATTCGAGCACGGTTACAATGTCATTGTTCTTGAAGACTGCACCTGCGGCAGAACCAACACTGAGCAGGACTTCTTCTGCAAAGAGATCTTCCCGCTATATGCAACTGTCATGAACATCCAGGAGCTTGGCAAGGCCTTGAAAGCCAATATATAAACCCGGTAACGACCCAAAATGACAAATTAACCGCGGCCGCTGGATCGGCAGCCTTGGGCTATGCAGGGCAACTTTTTCTTTGTGAAGAAGAACGACTCCCGGGGAATTCAAGGCACATAATTATGCCGGCGGGATGCTGATGGTATCCCTCGCCCTCGAGCGGATCGCGAGTAACTACTGATCATTCATGGATAAAGCCACGGCGCTAAACTGCTGCTTGTCTGCATTCTCTGACTGAGCCTGATCACCTGCGCCGTGTTTCTGCTTGATTGGCTAATAACTGCCTAACTGCGCCTCTATTTCGTCAAGAAAGTGTTTTCCACAATCAGGGCAGAGCCCATTGGCAATCTGAGGAATTCCGTCTCTGCAAAACAAGTCATCCTTAGATAGTGCCTCCTCAATTTCAATCCACTCATGACAATCCAATTCGATTTTCTTGCAAATACTGCAGATAAAAACGACCTCATTATTTCGCGGCAGGGAGCAATCGAGCATTGAGACAGGCTCTCGATGCTCCGATTTAATGATGCAACTTGTAAACAAAATGTCCTGCTTATCTAATGGGGAAATTTTCATTTCAAGCAACCGCCGGACCGATGGACTGTCGCAGCGGAACTTATAAACAAATGCTTTCTCCGAACTCCGAACCCTCAGCAAAATATTCAAATAAAGGTTTTTAACCATCTCGCCATCAATAAATGTAAATAAAGGCTTATCCAAAACCTTCGACTTATTCGCCAGCAAAGAGTTGCATGAATTTGCAAAATCCAACCAGGCATCATTTACGTGCTTGATAATATTATTCTTATCAATGGTCAGTTCGAAAACATCGCCATCACTAGCCATCAATAACCTCCAATAAAATAAGCAACTTCGAAATTAAAACGACACTTATTGATCACCAATATACATAAAATAAGGTTGGGGCACAGCTTGTTTTTCGATATAACACCGCCCAATATTTAGTTTTTTGGCAGAGCCATCAGCTCTCTGGACCGACCAGATTTGCAGTATGATGACAGGCTAAGGGTCCGGTTTCTAAGCCTAAGGCGCTAAATAAGGCTGTTCGGTATACGTTTGCCCGTAAATATCCCTATTGTGTAATCTGACTAATGATATGAGCGAAGTTGGTAGATCTAAGGCCGCCCCGATATTGCAGGATAATGCCGCATAGAGTCTAATTTATAGCTTACGTGCGCCTCAGAAAAAGAATGGATTTATTAACTAATTGTTGGCCGAGCTTAAATTTAGTCTGGTAGGATTTGTCTTAAAAGCATTCCTGTTATATGGGTAGTATAGTCCTGAAATAACACTTTGAAATTAAATCACAGTTTTATGCGCCTTTATACCCCGCATGGTTTATTGAGTTTCAAATGTACCTAGTAATTTATGTTAAGATAAACGTTCGATTCCCTTCACCCGCTCCAACTTTTGTGACACCCTCCGCGACACCCGATGAACAGCGACCCATTAACCGACAACTCCGTTCTGATTTTGCGCGATGCCGCCCGATCCCTTGAGGCAGCAGCCGGGGAGATCGTTCTGCTCATCGGCGAAGTCGGCAGCGGTAAAAGCCTCTGGCTAAAGCGGCTGGCCGGGCTGGCTTCGTTTCCCCCCCAGTTTACTGCAACCATTGCTGGCAAACCGCCCGGAAAAGAGATCGGTGCCGTACAGATGCTGTTTGATCATCAGCCACCGCTCTGGCTTGGACAAAATATTGGAGAAGAGCTCAGCTTCGGGCTGAAGGCCATGCCCTCCCGGCATGATTTGGCAACTGCACTTGCCACATGGGGGGTTGCAGATCTTGAGTCCGACAGAGATGTGGCAACACTGAATCGCCTGCAGTCAGTGCGCCTCAGGCTTGCCGCCATGGAGCTTTCCGGTCCTGTAATCGCCCTGCTGGACAACCCCAGCGATGCCCTTCCTGAAGCGGACGCGGTTACTCTTCGTGACGATATAGCAGCCTGGGTAAAACGATCCAATACAACCGTAGTCGTTGCCAGTAATCGCTGGCATGATTGGCAGCCTGCAGCCACGCAACTCTGGCGCGTTACTGCTGCAGATTTTCTGCCAAACCGGGAGGGCAGGCATGAGTGATACGGTTCAATTCTCATTCCCTCTGAGCTCGCGCATGCGCTCGTTTATCGAGCTGCGGGATGGTTTGGCCTGCCTTGAATCGGCACATGGCGCGCATGATGGTCCATCATGGCTTCACGCCGCATGCGATCTTCGCACCTCTCTGATTGGCGACCACGGCCGCAAGCCTGTTGTGCCTGAGGTGATCGCTCTTCTTCAGGATGTCGAGACCTATCTGAACGGATTGAGCAAGGGTGCACCCCACTACCAGGATCACATTCGCAAGGCATGTGACAATATTCAACATCATATTGAACAGTTAATGCCGGGCGTACCAGACGCGGCTCGAATCCTTGAGAACGACGCACTGCTGGGCGCCTATCTGAATACACAGAAGAAACATGACTGGTTGGGGCACAAGCTCTGCCTGCATCAGAGCATCAAGGCAATTTGGAACCATTCGGAAGAGCGTACGCTTCCACTGCACCGAGCACTCGTTCCGCTCTGCAATGCCGTGGATACTCTGGATGGTATGCTTAACGATTTTGTCAGCTGGAAAAAAGAGGTCGCGATCGGCGGCAGCGGTCACATCACACCGGACAGAAAAGCGCCTTGTGGCCTGCTTGTGATCGCCCTTCCTGAGGAGGCCGTAGCAGACGGCATTATTCCGGATATTTCAGGCAACCGCCTGGCCATCCGGGTTCGTTTCCAGCAGTGGTTACCCGGAGAGAAAACCATCGACTATAAAAAGGATCAGCCCTACTCAATGATGCTGATTCCGATTGGTGGGTGATGCAGCTGAAAAGTGTAAACGACTCCCGTTTTCGCTGCCCCAACTGTAAAAAAGCGGTTGAGCGCGACAACGACAATTTCCCTTTCTGCTGCGACCGCTGCCGTATTATTGATCTAGGACGCTGGGCGACAGGTGACTACCGCATCGCGGGCGATCCTGCGCCAATCCCTGACGACTCTGAGGATTATGGCTGACACGGAGCGCCCGGTATTCTCGCCTCTGATAAGTTACGTAGCGATCAGCTGCGCTCTGTTGATTCCGGTAATCGTCTGGCCGCTACAGGGAATGGGAGATGGCTCGCTTGAATTTGAAGCTGTCTGGCTGGTTACGGCCAGCGTGTTGCTGGTATGCGCCGTAACTGCCGATTCTATTCTCTACCACCAGCCCGACTCCCTCTGGCCCTATTTTGCTACGGCGTGGATTTTAAGCACTTCGTTTTTCGTCTCCCTTGCGTTGCGCGCGGAAACCGGCATCTACATTCTAGCTTCAATGTTTAGCCTGCATGCGGTGCGCTCGGGTTACCGGTTATGGCATGATGGTAATGACTGGTGGCTATGGCCATCCTGCATCCGTGATGCTGTTGCTGCGCTCACTATCTTCGGCTGGATTATCTTCTTTTCACGGACCCCGTATTGAAGAAGTTAATCCTTGCCTCCACCTCTCCCTACCGGAAAACCCTGCTTGAGAGGCTTGGCATTCCCTTTAAGCAGGTAGATCCGCTGTTCGAAGAGGCAGCGCCTGGTTCGATGCCGCCGGAACAGCTGGTGCTGCATAACACGACTGGAAAAGCTTCCAGTGTCCTAGCTCGCTATCCGGATGCCACAATTATCGCCTCCGACCAGCTTGCAGTTTGCGGTGATATGGTGCTCGGGAAGCCGGGAAGCAAAGCGCAGGCATGCGCACAGCTGGCCAGCCTGTCGGGCAAGCGCGTCACATTCCTGACCGGTCTCGCCCTATTCAGTGAGAAGGATAAACGCTGTGAGGTTATCCCCTTCGAAGTTTTCTTCCGGGATCTCAGCACAATTGAGATAGAAAACTATGTAGAACGGGAAAATCCGGTCGATTGTGCAGGCAGCTTCAAGTCGGAGGGGCTTGGAATTGCCCTGTTCGATCGCATGCAAGGGGATGATCCAACTGCCCTGATCGGACTGCCATTGATCCGTCTCTCGCAGTGGCTGAAACCGCTGCAACAGGAAACAGCGGCATAAAAAAACCCGCCGGAGATTGCTCTAAACGGCGGGCTTAAATAATAAAAGCCCCTTTGGAGCGTTAGCTCAACAAAGGGGCTTTGTATTAAATTCCTGGCATCGACCTACTCTCCCATGGGGAACCCCACAGTACCATCGGCGCAAAAGAGCTTAGCTTCTGAGTTCGGGATGGGATCAGGCGTTTCCTCTTTGCTATGGACACCAGGAAACTGGTGGATTGAACCGGACTTTTCTTACAAAGAGGGTTCAATCAATAGCTAGTATTTTGTATTGATAATCAGAGACAATCCAATGTCTTAACGTTGCATGGTCAAGCCACACGGGCAATTAGTACTGGTCAGCTCCAAGTGTTGCCACTCTTCCACACCCAGCCTATCAACGTTGTAGTCTTCAACGGCCCTTTAGGGAGCTTAAAGCTCCGGGAGAATTAATCTTGAGGCCGGCTTCCCGCTTAGATGCCTTCAGCGGTTATCCGTTCCAAACGTAGCTACCCTGCAATGCTCTTGGCAGAACAACAGGAACACCAGAGGTTTGTCCATCCCGGTCCTCTCGTACTAAGGACAGATCCTCTCAATTCTCCAACGCCCACGGTAGATAGGGACCGAACTGTCTCACGACGTTCTAAACCCAGCTCACGTACCACTTTAATCGGCGAACAGCCGAACCCTTGGGACCTGCTCCAGCCCCAGGATGTGATGAGCCGACATCGAGGTGCCAAACTCCCCCGTCGATATGAACTCTTGGGGGGAATCAGCCTGTTATCCCCGGCGTACCTTTTATCCGTTGAGCGATGGCTCTTCCACTCGAAACCACCGGATCACTAGAACCGACTTTCGTCCCTGCTCGACTTGTCAGTCTCGCAGTCAGTCACACTTATACTCTTGCGCTCAATGGCTGATTTCCGACCAGCCTGAGTGTAACTTCGCGCGCCTCCGTTACTCTTTAGGAGGCGACCGCCCCAGTCAAACTACCCACCAGACAATGTCCCAGACCCGGATAACGGGCCTTGGTTAGAACCCAAGCATATTCAGGGTGGTATCTCAAAGGTGGCTCCCCTACGACTGGCGTCGCAGGTTCAAAGCCTCCCACCTATTCTGCACAAAATATACCTAGATCCAATGTCAAGCTGTAGTAAAGGTGCACGGGGTCTTTCCGTCTAGCCGCGGGAATGCTGCATCTTCACAGCAAGTTCAATTTCGCTGAGTCTCTGGTTGAGACAGTGGGGAAGTCGTTACGCCATTCGTGCAGGTCGGAACTTACCCGACAAGGAATTTCGCTACCTTAGGACCGTTATAGTTACGGCCGCCGTTTACTGGGGCTTCGATTCAGAGCTTCGCCTTGCGGCTAACCCCACCTCTTAACCTTCCAGCACCGGGCAGGCGTCACACCCTATACATCGCCTTACGGCTTAGCAGAGTGCTGTGTTTTTAGTAAACAGTCGCTACCCCCTGGTCACTGCAACCCTCTTCTGCTTCACGAGCGAATCGCTACACATACAAAGGGCACCCCTTCTCCCGAAGTTACGGGGCCAATTTGCCGAGTTCCTTAACCAGAGTTATCTCAAGCACCTTAGGCTTCTCGCCTCGCCTACCTGTGTCGGTTTACGGTACGGTCGACTTTAGACTGAAGCTTAGAAGATTTTCTTGGAAGCATAGGATCACTGACTTCGCTCGAACCGAAGTAAGAGCACGTCATCACATCTCAGCGTTAAAGAGAGTCCGGATTTGCCAAAACTCTCCGCCTACATGCTTGAACCGGGACAACCAACGCCCGGATCAGCTACCTTTCTCCGTCCCTCCATCGCATCTAAAGTCGGTACAGGAATATTAACCTGTTTCCCATCGACTACGCATTTCTGCCTCGCCTTAGGGGCCGACTAACCCTGCCCTGATTAGCATGGTGCAGGAAACCTTGGGCTTTCGGTGAACGGGTTTTTCACCCGTTTTATCGCTACTTATGCCAACATTCTCACTTCTGATACCTCCACCACTCCTTACAGTATGGCTTCGCAGGCTTACAGAACGCTCTCCTACCGTGCAGTAAACTGCACCCGTAGCTTCGGTGGTATGTTTGAGCCCCGTTATATCTTCCGCGCAGACC